>JAYVTS010000289.1:0-18427 GCA_043788645.1 Verrucomicrobiota bacterium | reverse complement strand
AGCACACTTCGATTGCTATAGGCATCGTTCCTCGGCGCCATCTCTGCGACCGTGTGCAGCTCTACTCGAGCCAGCCAAGGGAAGATCGGAGTCGGTGATTGAAAAATGACACCGAAGCCGGGACCGCGGTACCACCCGGTATTCAGCTGCAAGAAATACTCTTGCCCCGCCCTCGATTGAAAGGAACCCCGATCCATCGCCGCGGATTCCAGATGGAGCTGGCCCAACGAATCCCGAGTGAAGACCGAGAGGATTTCACCCGTATGGATTCCGTTGGACCATACCGGTCGGACGCCGGTACCCACCCACTCCACCACCCCGTCCGTCGGGGCCGTCCATCGCCACCAGGCAGTTCCTCCAAAGCCGATCGCTGGGTTTTCGAAGGGCTCCAGCGTCGCGGCCGTCAGATCGGCCTCAAGAACGACGGAACGCTCAGCCAGGGCGATCGCATTCGTAAACGCATCATTGACCGGGGGCGTGGCCGCCACCGCCACGTGAGTTACCATCGCTCCAAAGAAAAGGGTGCGACAAATCGTCAGAAAGAGTTCACTCCTGTTCACGTGTCATTGGATACTGTGGGAACAAAACAAAAACGGCAAACTTCTGTAATCCACCGGGGCAGTTTCAAGAAACCGAAATTAACCCTTAGGGTGAGGAAAAGGTTAAAAAAAAATGGATTCTCCGTTCTGAGAAAAACGGGGCCATGCAAGTTTTTAAAAATGATCTTTTATACAACTATCCTGCATCATTATTATAACTATCCTGTCCATTTAATTTGACTGTCTTTTGAAAATGAAACCTTCCGCCGGTCTCTCCTTGGGTCAAAAACCAGTGCTTGACCCGGACACCTGCCGGGGTGCTGGTCCCTAAGTTGAAGGGGGTATTTCTGTCGAACCGTTAAACAGTGATATCGGGATAATATTTGGGGGGATCTATTTCCACCCCGGTAGCGCTTTTGACGAAATTCGGTTTCGCCCGGATATTTCACAGCCTTTCTGCTACGACTTGCTGGGACCCCGTCTGGAGGCGTTGGCCTCGCGTTCCGAGCCGGACAGTATGTACTCACAGTCCGGCTCGAAATCGCTTCGGCCGCCTTGCCAGACGGGCTCTCGCTGCGTCTCGCGACGAAAGGCTATGAAATATCCGGCCTAGAGACGACCGAGTCCGCTGGCGATGCTTGGGGATCAGTGCCGTTGGTCGCCATTGCCTGCCGCTTCCAGGTCGCTGAGCGGGCGAAGGCGTTTCACTAACACCTTTGAATTTCGGCCGCTGGCTTCGTAGCGCTCACGACGCGAAGGCGGTAGATCATCCGACGTACCGTCAATAAACCCGCCCTTTTGCTCAAAGTAGGTAAAGGCCTGGGTGCTGAGCGTAATCAATTGAGCGAGACCCAATTCCCGAGCTTTCGTTTCCACAAAGGTAATGAGTTTCCGACCAATCCCCTGATTTTCATGGGATGGGCTGACAAAAAGGAAGGCTAGTTCCCCGAGATTTTGCTCCGGATACACATGGAGAGCGACACACCCGACTGGATTTTTGTCGATCTCGTAGAGGAAATAGTCGCCTATTTGTTTCTCAAAACTGGCTCGCGTTCGCTTGACCAATTCCGCCGCGGCCATGGAGTTCTTAGTCAATGCACTGAGGGTCCGGACGTCCTTCTTTAACGCCCGACGAATTTGAGTATATTCATTCGCATAGACCAATGTCCCAATTCCTTCGTTGCTGAAGACCTCCGCTAAGAGACCTTCATCGACCTCGCCATTGATCAAATGGACGCGAGCCACTCCGGCTTCACAAGCGGCTACCGCGTGCTTGGCTTTGGACAGCTGCCCGGGCAGCAAACTAGTGGGACTGAAGTTCAACAATTGTTTGAGTTCACTGACGGCGATTTGATGGAGTAATTGGCCGTCCCGATAAAGTCCATTCGCCGAGGTCAGAAAAACAAGCTTCGCGGCCTTTAACTGATCCGCCAAAGCCAACGCAATGGCGTCTGAATTCACCCGATACGTCTTGCCTTCACCGTCAAATCCCAAAGGCGGCACCACCGGAACCAAGCCTTGCGAAAGAAGCGTCTGGAGCATTTCTACATCGACTCGCTCCACTTTCCCCGTCCATAAATGATCCACCCCGCCCAAAATACCCAGCGGATGAGCAATGATCGCGTTGGTGGAAACTGCCCGCAGATCGTTGGCGGACAGACCCTCAAGGATCTCATGGGTCAGGCGATTGGCGGCCGTTAAGGAAAGTTGGAGCGTTGCCGCGTCGGTGATACCGGCCCCATCAAAGTCAGACGCCTTCACCCCACGCTCCTGTGCGAGGTCCGCAATTTGTTTGGCGGCGCCATGGACGAGCACGATGCGGATGTTCAACGAGCGCAGAACCGCAAGGTCGAGCAGCAAATTGGGAAAATTATCGTCCGTGACGATCGCGCCATCGAGCGCCAGCACGAATGTCTTTTCGCGAAAGCGCGGAATGTAGCGGAGGATGCCGCGGAGATCAGTCGGTTTCACAAAAGGCTACAACACGGATACTTCACGCGAAATGTTTTCCACACCAATGCAGGCCGACACAAAGGAGTATTTAGATGATCGTCGCAAAAAAAGCACGCCGAACTCAGGGTCCGGCGTGCCTTCAAGGGCGGTCTAGTCTGTTCAACAGTCAACTGGCGGGCGTAGGCTCGATGGGAGTCGGCTCGATGGGAGTCGGCTTTTTCGTTTGCGTGAAAACAAGCTTGTCGCCCTCGACCGTCACGGTCACCGGTTCGCCCTCAATGAGGGTCGCACGCAGAATTTCTTCAGCGAGCGGGTCCTCCAGGTATTTCTCGACAGACCGCCGCATTGGCCGGGCGCCATATTGGGGATCGAACCCTTTCTCAATCAGGAAATCCCGCGCCTTATCATCCAGCACCACGGCCACGTTCTTTCGAGCGATGCGTTGCACGACTTTGGAAACTTCGAGATCAAGAATAGTTCCCAACTCCGGTTTGCCCAGCATTCGGAAGACAATGAGGTCATCCAGCCGGTTTAAGAATTCCGGTCGGAACGCTTTCTTTGCTTCTTCGAGAATGCGATCCCGCATCACCGCATATTCATTGCCTTCTGAGACCTTGGAGAATCCCATGACGGCCTGCTTGCGAATGGTATCCGCCCCAACGTTCGAGGTCATCAGAACGATGGTGTTTCGAAAATCCACCACTCGCCCGAGCGAATCGGTCAATTTCCCGTCTTCCATGATCTGCAAAAACATGTTCGCGACATCGGGATGCGCTTTCTCGATTTCGTCGAACAACACCACCGAATACGGTTGGCGACGGACTTTTTCAGTCAGTTGCCCGCCCTCTTCATAGCCCACATAGCCTGGAGGTGAACCGACCAGACGACTCACCGTAAACTTTTCCATGAACTCGGACATGTCGAGTTGGATAAGATTGTTGGCGCTGCCGAACATCTGTTCAGCCAGGGTCCGAGCGAGCAAAGTCTTGCCCACGCCAGTTGGGCCTAGCAGCGCAAAACATCCGATCGGACGTTTGGGATCCTTGAGATCAGTCCGTGCGCGCCGGAGAGCTTTGGCCAAGGCGGTGACCGCATCCTTTTGCCCAATCACCACCCGCGACAGCTCTTCCTCGACCGTGAGCAATTTCTGCATATCGGTCTGGCCCATTCGCTTCAGTGGAATGCCCGTCCACTTAGCGACGACTTGCAGGATATCATCTTCCGTCACAGAGACGCGGCGTTCTTCCTTCGCAATCTTCCATTCGGAAAGCGCCCGTTCGAGGCGATCCTTGGCCGCCTTTTCCTGATCCCGCAGTTGAGCGGCACCCTCAAAATCCTGGTCCTTGATGGCCTGTTCTTTTTTGACCTTCAAACGTTCGATGTCCGCTTCAAGTTCCTTCAGATCAGGTGGGCGTTGCATGGCACCGATACGGGCTTTCGATCCCGCCTCGTCCATCACATCAATGGCTTTGTCCGGCAAGAAACGGGCGGTAATGTAGCGGTCGGAAAGCCGGACGCAGGCATCGATCGCTTCGTTGGTAAACGTGGCGCGGTGATGTTCCTCGTATTTGCCCTTGAGGCCACTCAGAATCGTAATGGCATCCTCAATGGACGGCGGCTCGACCTTCACAACCTGGAACCGGCGCTCGAGGGCGGAATCTTTTTCAATGTATTTCCGGTACTCGGTGAGAGTGGTGGCCCCAATCACTTGCAACTCACCGCGGGAAAGCGCGGGCTTGAAAATGTTTGAAGCGTCCATCGTGCCTTCTGCCGATCCAGCCCCAACGATTGTGTGCAACTCGTCGATAAATAGGAGGACGTTCTTGATCCGGCGAATTTCATCCATCACCGCCTTGATCCGTTCCTCGAATTGGCCGCGATACTTAGTACCTGCCACCATTAGGGCGAGGTCCAGCGTGACGACCCGCTTATTCAAAAGCAGATCGGGCACGTTCCCCTTCACGATCTCTTGAGCGAGTCCTTCGACGATGGCGGTTTTGCCCACGCCTGCTTCGCCAATAAGGACCGGGTTATTCTTCGTCCGGCGACAGAGAATCTGAATGACCCGCTCGATTTCACTCGCACGACCGATGACCGGGTCCATATCCCCCTTCTTGGCCAACTCCGTGAGATCGCGACCGAACGCTTTGAGCGCGGGGGTCTTGTTCTCTTTCTTTTTTGGATCCTTGTTGGGATCACCCCCCGCGGGAGCCTTCTCGCCCTTATTCGGGTCATCGCCTTCATTGGTCAGCTGTTTGTCCTCTTCTCCGGGTTCATCCTCGCTTTGTTGAAACTCAGGGTTGAGTTCTTTGAGGATTTCCTGCCGACATTGCTCGATGTCGAGATCCAAGTTTTTGAGGACCTTGGCCGCAACCCCATCGCCTTCGCGCAACAGGCCCAGCAAGATATGTTCGGTGCCGACGTAATTATGGCTGAGCGCCTTGGCTTCTTTGGCGGCGAGCGAAAGTACCTTTTTGACCCGGGGCGTATAAGGAATGTTGCCGGGCGGCGTTTTGGGTTCGGTGCCACCACGGACCTCGCGTTCGACCTCTTGGCGAACGGTGTCCAGGTTGAGCCCCATTTTTTGAAGCACGTTGACGGCGACCCCTTGCCCCAACTTAATGAGGCCGAGCAACAAATGCTCGGTGCCGACAAAATTGTGATTGAAGCGATCAGCTTCCTTCCGCGCGAGGGCAAGAACCTGTTGCGCTCGGGGCGTGAAGTTATTGAGATTTTCTTCGCTCATAGCTCTAATATCTGCGTGCGGTCGCGATTTCTATCCCCACCCTCCGCCGCTTCGGCCGTGGCGTCAAAATTGTTTGGGATTTCCTTGCAAAAAGGCGCGCCAGTCGCAATGGGACTCCCTGTCCCTCATCGGCACACCAAGCCGGGACTTTAGGAAGTTCACGCCTGGGTGCCGAGGCGGCACCCACTCCGGGGGAATTACGGACTGGCTGGAGCCCTCGCCGGTCGGTCCAAAATACCCGGGCTACGGTTTCTGTAGCCGGAAAAATTGGGCTTTATTTGACGCAACCGGACTGACGGTGAATTGCGCGTCGATCACCTCAGCGCTTTCCGGCGAATTCCGCCAAACGATGGGCAGAGTCAAACTCGGCGTCGATTGCAACGTATAACCTACCGCCGTCGTCGGCCAAGTCAGGGTCAAACCGTCGAGATCCAGTCCCACTCGCAAGGAGACCCCTGTGCCGACCAGGGCCAGGGTGTGCAAGCCACCTGCGGCAATCGACAGCGCATGATTTTGGGCGCTCGCTGGAATCGAGATTTCTCCGTCCCGATTGTCGCCCCAGGCGATGATCGAACCATCTGACTTCAACGCTACAATGTGGCGCGCTCCCGCGGAAATAGCGATGACTCCGCTTTGTGCGCCCAGGGGAACCGCCGTCTGGCCGAACCCGGTCACACCCCATACCAGGACCGAGCCGTCGCTCTTCAACGCCACGGTATGAATAACCCCCGCCGAGATCGCCGTCACGCCGCTTTGTGCGGCCGCGGGGACGGTGGTCTGACCGTCTCCATTTTCTCCCCAGGCCAATACTGAACCGTCGGCTTTCAGGGCGACGGAGAAGGAATAGCCGGCGGCAATGGCTACGACCCCGGTTTGCGCTGCGATCGGCACATTTGTTTGATGGGCGTAGTTAGCGCCCCAAGCGACCACGGCACCGGAGGAAGCGGCGTGGGCGGACCCTGGTGGCCATTGAGTGGCGAGCAGGATCTTTATGATGGAAAGGAGGACTTTTTTCGGAATCATAGGTCGCAACGATGGCGAAGATGGCAAACCATCGAGGGTATGCCAATCGTCGGGATTTGCGTTGTCCCTACCTCCTACTGCGTCATCCGAGACGAAATATTACTCGCTATTTTCCATTGACCGAAAGGCAACTATGCCTCGGTTGACCTTGAGAATAAGCCGTCCCGAACCGTAGCCCAGGACGTTGTGGCAACAGCCGACGAGCGTTTCGGGACGTTTGAGGGTGACGGCCGCAGACTAGTAGCTGCGACGACGGCCCTCGACGATCACCCCGGCACTGGAGCAGGTCCAATAGAGGTTGCCATTTCGCGCGACCGCGATGTCGGTCGGTTCGGGATCACCACTGTGGACCAGCGTTTTCGTGGCGGTTTTCAAGTTGAACTGCCAAATCTTGTTTTGACCACCGTTGGCACCATTGATTCCGGGCGTTGGCACCTCTGTAAAATAGAGATTTTCGGCGTCCGCATCGACGGTAATCCCCACCGGCTTTTGAAGGCCATTGAGCAATACCCGGGTCTGGCTATCGTCAGCGCTCCGTTCCAGGATTACGCCTGCAGTTTTGCAGGTCCAATAGAGGTCTCCGTTTTTGGCAACGACGATATCGGTGGGTTCCGGTTCGCCGCTGTGCAAGAGGACGACGTTCGTACCGACGGCCAGGTTGACACTATTGAAGCCGCCGTTTGCGCCATTGATGCCGGGAGTGGGGATCTGGGTGAAAAATATATTTTCACAGCGATCTACCGTTATACCGCTGGGCCGGGTCAATCCTCGGAGCAACACGCTGGTTTCACCTTCGTCGTTTTGTTCTAAAACGACACCGGCGGTTCGGCAGGTCCAGTAGAGCGTCTGATCGCGACCGACCGTCAAGTTGACGGGTTCAGGTTCGCCGCTGTGAAGGACTGTTATTTCATTGGATCGCAGGTCCAGCCGACTCACCGAGTTGGATCCACCATTGGCGCCATTGATTCCGGGTGTGGGTATTTCGGAGAAGAACAGGGTTTTGTTGTCGCGAATTGCGATGCCGGTAGGCCGATGCAGGCCACTGGCAATCACGCTAAAAACGAAACGCGGGCCTGAAGGGGCGGGTCGATTGAGGGGGCCGCCGTGGGTCGTGACGGTCAGGAAGGCGAGACCGGCGAGGGCGACGTTGAGCGAGGGCTGGGCTAGGCTAAGCCGGGTAAGAAACGAGGGCTTTTCCATAGATTTTGTTTTATTTTATGATGGACCAGTGAATGGTGACATCAGGCAAAACAAGGCGGCGTATCGAAAAGTTCCCGGCGGGAGAAAAAAAGTAATTAAGTGTGCGGTGTGGTTGTTTACGGTCTCGTATTCTCTCTTAAAGGCGATGCTTCCAGTTGAAAACTGATAAACCTAGGAACGGTTTCTAGCCGGAACGGTCCGGGCTGGAGCCAGCTTTTAGAGCGAACCCACCCGATAGAATCGGGCTCCGTCGTGGGCAGGCCGAGGGTCCGCAAATTGATAGTGCCCGGGGGTCGTTTCATCGGCTTCACCGATCACTTCCCATTTCGTACTGGGAGTCGCGAGATTGGACGTGGAAAAAACCACCAAACTTAGCCCGGCGCGACCGGTGTAGATAAATTGTAAGGTGCCGTTGGCGAGAATTTCTGGGTGTGTCAGCAGGATGTTTGAATCGGTCGGTTGAGGAGTTCCGAACAGTTCGGCATCCGCCAAATTGCCAGTTTTCCCTTTTCCGCCGGTGATCAAGACTTGTCCGTTGGCCAAGAGGCTGGCGGTGTGACCTGAGCGAGGAGTGTTGAGCCGACCGAGACCGTTGGTGGACCAGTTGGAAAGCGTCGGATGATAAGCAAACGCATCGTCAAAAAACAGGGCTCCGACGCCAGCAAAGAAGTTGAATCCGCCCGTCGTTAAAACTCGCCCGTCGGGCAACAACGTGATGGGGGAACTCAGGAATGTATTTAGACCTGCGTTGAAACCGTTGACCGAAGACCAGGCCGCCGACCCTGCGTCATAGAGTTCCCCGGTGGTAAAATAGGTGGAGCCGTCGGAAGTTCCATTCCAGACCAGGACTTGCCCGGTTTTTAAAAGGATCGATCGATGATCTCTTCGAGGGGTCGAGAGCGAGCTGATAGCCGTCCATTTTTCAGTGGCGGGATCGTACAGTTCGGCGGAGGCCAGGTAGTAGGGAGTGCTGGGTCGATACCCACCGACGACCAAAACCTGGCCGCTCGGCAGCAGCGTAGCCGTGTGCCCGTCTCGCTCGCTGGTCATTGGATTGGTGGGTGTCCACTGCTCCGTGGCAGGGTCATAGAGTTCGGCGCTATTTTTGCCTCCGCCAGCAACGAGAACCTTCCCGTTCAGCAGCCGCGTGGCGGTAAAGCGCAAGCGCGTGGTTCCGAGCGAACCGTTAGCGGACCAGGCTTGAGTCGCCGGATCGTACAGTTCCGAACCGACTACCAATCCAAATCCATTTCGGCCGCCTACGACGAGCACTTTACCGTTCCCAAGCAAGACGGCGGCGTGTTCGGACCGGTTCACGCTGAGGCTGCCGGTGGGCGTCCAAGATCCGGTGATGGGATCAAAAATTTCGGAACTTTCGACTCCGTACCCGGTCGGGCCACAGCACCCGCCAGCAACGAGGACTTGGCCGTTGGGCAGCACCGTGGCCGTGTGCGAAGTGCGGGCGGTGCCCATCGATCCGGTCGGAACAAAGGTCTGGGCCTGGAGCGTCCTTGCCGAAGCGCAAGGGAGGGCTACACAGGTCCAGAGCAACCAACGATGTACTGCAAGTCGGAGTTTTGTGAGAATTCTCATAAACAAGGTGGCTGATTCCGTTAAGGCACGAATCAACTTCCGGTGACGGTCAAGGAACGGATGGGTTGCGGCAAAATTTAGCCCCAACCGCATGGCCCGCGAAAAAATGATTACAGGTATTGAGTTTCAGAGGTCAGCGCCCCCTTTGAGTGCGAAGCGCCGACGCCTAGGCGCCTGGCTGGCGGGAGTGACCGCGAGCCTGGCGGTTTGCACTACCGGATGTGACCGACGGACTGCTCAGCCGGAGTCAAAGCCTCAGGCCCTCGTTGGCAATATCAGCCTAGATCTCGTCGGTCAGATCTCTCAAATCGAGGCTCAAGAAGAAACCGTCAATAAAAACATCTGGGCCAAAGAGATATTGGCTGAGGAATGCGGGCGCGTTTTTGAAAGGGGATGGGATCGAATCAACGCTGCCACCAACAAGCTGGCCGTGATGGCAGATATTGCCGTGGGCGAATTGGTTTTGGGTAATTGGAAATCCCCGCTGGATTTGTCGCACGGGATTGTTTTGAGGAATTCGACCGGTCCCGGCGCCGTTCTGACTCAAGATCAATGGCGGTCTTGGCTGACCGCGATGACCCAATCCGGCTGGCAATTGGCCCAGATGGAAATTCGACACCAACGCTTTGCAACCGATGCCGAGGGGCGACCCCTGGAAAGTCAGTTCTATTTTTCTGCGCACCTGAGCAATGCGGTCGTGGCGGAGCGGGCCATCCTCGAAGGCGACCTCATCGTAACTTGGGGCACTCCAACGGCGGATGAATCCGCAACCATCGCCCGGATTGACGCGAGTCGCATCCAGGTGAAAACGCGACAGGGCGCCCCCCCATTTCAACTGATTTTGAAGGAACAATTGGGGCCGGCCAATCAATCGTTCACAACGGAACCTCTCACTGTCTACGACTTAGATGGCGACGGTCTTTCCGAAATTATTTTACCAGTTAAAAACCTCGTCTATCACCGGCAGGGCGATGGAAGTTATCGAGGAGAACGGCTTTGTCGCCATCCGACTCGCCCTTTCTTGAGTGGATTGATCGCCGATTTCGACGGCGACGGCCGTGCCGATCTGCTGTGCGCCACTCGGGAAGGGTTGGTCTTGTTCCGAGGCAACGGCGGAGCAACTTTTGACGAGGAGGGACAGACGGTTTGGCGGGCTGAACCCAATCTGGTCAACCCTCTGGTGATCACTTGTGGCGATGTGGATGGGGATGGGGATCTGGACGTATTTTTGGGGCAGTACAAGCTCCCGTACCAGGAGGGTCAGATGCCGACTCCGTACTACGATGCGAATGACGGGGATCCGGCGTACTTGCTTCTCAACGAGGGGCAGGGTCATTTCACCGATGCCACGGTCATGGCTGGGCTGGGATTAAAGCGCCATCGACGTTCATTAAGTGGATCGCTGGCAGATCTGAACGGCGATGGGCACCTCGATCTCGTCGTGGTGAGTGATTTTTCCGGAACCGACGTTTATCGGGGAGATGGGCACGGTCGGTTCACCGATGTCACTCGCGAGTGGTTTCCCGACTTGCATGGTTTTGGAATGGGCCACGTATTAAGTGATTTCAATGGGGACGGCCGCCTCGACCTCTTCGTCACGGGCATGACTTCTCCGACGGCAGATCGACTGGAACGATTGGGGCTGTGGCGTACGGACTCGGCGGAACAACTTAGTATGCGCGCCAGTATGACGTATGGGAATCGTCTTTATGTCGGGGCGGTCGATGGCCGATATGAAAGGACCCCTGCCAACTCGTCCATTGCCCGATCTGGCTGGTCCTGGGGGTGTAGCGGCTTGGATTTCGACAATGACGGTTTTCCGGATCTTTACATCGGAAACGGGATGGAAACTCGTGGGTCTGTCCAGGATTACGACCCCGAGTTTTGGCTACACGATATCTATGTGGCGGACTCGCGAAATAATCCCCAGACCGATTTGTACTTTAAGGGAAAGTTGACCCGTCTTCGAAGTCGGGGAGTGTCCTATGGTGGTTTCGAAAAAAATCGGTTCTATCTTAACCAAGGTGGGACATCGTTTATTGAGGTGGCGTATCTTTTGGGCGTAGCCCTCGAATCGGATTCACGCAGCGTCGTGTCGGACGATCTTGACGGCGATGGACGAATGGACCTTTTGGTAACGAGCTACGAACCGGGATCCGACTCCCAGCGAACCTTGCGCATCTACCGGAACACACTTGAAGACAGTGGCCACTGGATTGGCTTTCATTTTCGCGAAGAAAGCGGCGAACCGTCACCTGTGGGGGTGCAGGTGACGGTTCGGGCGGGGGGGCGGAGCGCCGTTCATCAGTTGGTCACGGGCGATTCACATCACTCCCAGCACCCGAACACTTTGCACTTCGGTTTGGGCGCTCTTGACCAGGTGGAGACCGTCTCGATCCGGAGCCCGCACGGAGAGATGCACACACTGCGGTCCCCGGCGGTCAATCGTTATCACACGATCCAACTTGGGCTCGACCGGCCTTTGAAGTGATCGGCCGTTCAAATCAGAATTTGGTATAACCGGTGTGATCCTGGTACCACTTGAAATCCTGTCTTCCGGGGGCATCAAACGGAAGGACGGGGAGGGAATTATTGTACTTTACTTGATATTTTGAGGTGCTGCTAATCCATTTGTGAATCTCTGCGTGCCCGTCTGAAAACGAAAAGCCGCAGGCTCCATTGTGAAAGGAAGCCGGCAGATCGCCCCACTGACCGGCATTGTAACCGACGACGAAAAACGCGTCGTTATTGCTATCAGGATGTTCCTCAAGCGTCACCCACGTGTCGGACGGTGTCGGGACCTGGTTCACTTTCAAAAATTGGCGAAACTGCGCGTCGAGCCAAGCATGCCCGTTGGCGGAACCACCACTGTTGTCGGACAACCCAAACAAGGCATTCATCGAGTTGCTCCGCAGGCGGGCCGTCCAACCCTTTGCCTTCTGGGCCGGGCTGACGTAATGGTCAGCAGGGCATTTGTAAATTCCCACCGCACCCCCGCTGTACTTTCCGAGGACCCCGTTTTGAACCCATAAAACGTTGGTGTTGCTGATGTCGTCAACACTTGAACCAGCCCCCCAGGTCATGATGTTATTGACCCAATTATTTAATTTTTTGCTTGAAATGGCTTCTTGGGTGCCAGGAATGGTGAAGTTATTGGCGCAGGTGTCGCTGAAGTCCGCTGCGTACAAATGCCAAGCGAGGATGAGTTGCTTGTTATTGTTAATGCAGACGATGCCTTGTGCCTTGGTTTTAGCTTTGGCGAGGGCGGGCAGTAGCATACCGGCCAAGATCGCGATGATGGCGATGACGACGAGCAGTTCAATCAAAGTGAACGCTGACGAAGGGCGATGAATTCGATTTTTCATGAGAAGGGGCCAACTGTGTGATGCTTAACCATCACTTACACTCGCTTGAGCGAGGTCGCAAGGGTAAATGTACACTCTGCGTTCACTCGATCACGCCTTGGGGGCTCTATCCTAAAAGGATCTTGGCTATCGACGTGAAAGGGCTGCTTGGCAGACTCAGTCTGGCTGGTCGATATTGAAAAATACAGTTGGAGGCATCATTCATTGCGACGGTTTGAATGAACGGTAGTGAGGCGATGGATGTGAAACTGGCCTTCGCCCAGCGTCCGGCGGCACAATTCGACCAGATGCTCGTGGTGAGTGAAAAGAAAGATCTGGGTGCGTTGAGCCAAATCAGCCAACTGTGGAAGGATCGCTTGGGCGCGGTCGTCGTCGAAGGTGATGAGTAAATCATCGAGAATGAAGGGCATCGGTTCATGGACTTCGAGATACCGATCCAGCGCCGCCAATCGAAGCGCCAGGTAAAGTTGATCGCGAGAGCCATCGCTCAAACCCTCCACCGGGACCTTGCTCTGGTCTGGACGGACACCCACGAGGATGGGGACATCGTCGGCACTGAAGTCTGCCCCCAAACCGCCGAAAGCACCGCGGGTTGTGGCTTGGAAGATTTCACCGGATTTCTGAAGGAGCGGACCTTGATTCTCCTTCCGGAACTGTTCGATCTGATTTTTTAACAGATGAGTCGCCAGACAAAGTCGCAAATAGCGGCCGGCGTCTTGCCTCAACGTTGCGGCGCAGGACTCCGCTCGCTGACGGAAATCGCCCGCGGCATCGCCGGCGGTTTCAAGTTTTTGCTTTTCATTGGTCAGGCGAAATACGGTTTCGCGGATTCGTGTGAGGCCGGTTTCCATTTCCAGCTGGAGGTGGGCAGCGACCGATTTTCTTTCGCCCAGTGAATCGACAACTTCGGCCCGAACCTTTGAGACGAAGTCATCCACGCCTTGGCCACGGGCGAGGCCGCTCAAGGTTTTGCGTAGTTCGTCAATTTGAATTCTGACGGCGTCGCGTTTCTCTAAGTGGGCCAGCATTGGTTCCAGGTCGGCGACCGAAGCCAGACCTGCCAGATGGACTAGATCGCCGAGCACTTGCTCCGCTTGGCCCGCCCGACGTTGCGCTTCCTCTAGCTCGCTGTTAGCACCGTAAATTTGTTCGGTTAATTGGTCGTGACGTTCCTGGGATTTGCGAGCTTCCGTGAGCCCTCGCCAAAGTGACGCTTCAATCACGTCGATCGTATCACCTTTGATTCCTAGAATAACGGCCTTCTTATGGACGCATTTCTCGTACTGGGCAATGGCCTCGATGATCAGTTGGGAGCGACTCGACGACTCCCGCCATTCATCAAATCTGAGCCAGAGAGCTTTTCGCTCTTGCAAGAGTGTGAGGCCCGCTTCAGGAGAAGTGTCGGCTGGCAGGTTTGCGATCAAGCATTGCGATTTCCATTTTTCGCTGGATGCCTTCACCGCGGTCTCCAGTTGACTGCGATTTTGGATCTGTTTTGCCAATTCGTTTTTCAACCCTTTGAGTTGGTTTGCGATCTCGATGCGTCGGCCCGCTGCTTGTTCGCCGTCCTGGACCCGTTTCCGGGCCGCGGCGAAGAGCAAGGAGTATTCTTTTTCCTCCGGCTGCCCCAGAATCGCGGCTAGCCGCCGTTGGGCGCGCTGGATCTGATTGCGTTTGTTTTGCAACGATTCCTCGGCGCTTTTGAGTTGCCCGAGCAGCCCCCGAAACTCGCTCCATTGGGTGCGCCACTCCTCCATTTCGCGCGGCGGCCGCGGAATGATCCCGCACTCCGACCACTCGCCCACCCAAGAGTCGTGGTACTTGGCCAAATCACCCTGAAGTATTTGGATCCTCCGGCCGGTGTCACCGACCTGTTTGGCCATTTCGCCGAGTTGAAATCGTTTCTCTTCCGCCTGAGCAACCGCCTCAGCATCGAGTCGCAGTTTGTCCGCGATCTCGTCGGCCTTGGTGATCGTTTGTGGAAACGCCTCTTCCAGTGAGGAACCCGGAATCAACACTTCCTCGGAGCCGCGCCCTTTCCATTCTGCCAGCACGAGGCACCATCCGTGATCCCGGCGGGTTCTGGCGTTACGCAGTGCCTCCTCGGTGGGTAATTCACCTTTCCGTTGCAGGCGGGCCAGCTCGGCTTGAAGGCTATCACCGCGTTTTTGGGTGGTTTTCGTCTCTTTCTCCTCGGCGACGATTTCGCGTTTGATGCCCTCGATTTTTTCGTGATAGCCGCGGATGGCACCCAGGGTGGGGACCGTCATTTGCGCGGTGGCTTCGAAATCCTTCGGAGCGCCAACGACCAAACGATGGCGATCAACCGTTTCCCGGTTCAGCCGTTGCACCTCCGTCTCGCTCGCAGCCAGGGTTCGGTCCGCGTCCATGGCCTCGGCGGCCACCGCCAAAGCTTCACGGAGTTCATCCAGGTTCGTTTCTGGTACAGCGCCCAAGGCCAATTCTTTTTCGATGACCTGACTCTGGAACGATTCAGCTTGGTGGACATTGGTGCTCAGTTCGTGTAACCCTTTCTGGACGGCCTTGGCTGCTTCTTCGCAGGCCAATTGCACCGGGGTACTGAAGCGATGGCTGTCGAGCGAGGTAAAGTCACCCGTCAGCTCAAGATTCTGCATGCCGGCACGGATGAGGGGCCCGAGTCCCGCGAGCTTAAGTTCCAAATCGGCCGCCGTTTTTTTGCGATCACGATAAACGCTGAAATCCTGATGCAACCGATCCAGAACGTCAGCCTCCGCCAGGGTGGTCGGGGCGGTTTTACAGTTTTCCAGTTGGCTCCGGAGTTTACCGATATGCCCGATCAGGCGTTGGACCTGGTCCTGGGCTTGCACTACCGCCTCGCGAGCGCGGCTGGCACGCGCAATGAAATCGCTGGCCAGTTGGGGCAAGGGCGGGAGTTGGGCGAGCTTGTCCATCTCCTCACTCAGGCGGCCGACGGTAGGCAAAGCGTCTTCGCAACGCTCGATCCAGGCCAGCTCTCGTTGTCGGAGGGCGATGTCGTCCTCGAAGTGCTTCTTTTCCGCTTCGGCCTTTGCCAGATCTTGCTCGATGGTGTCCCAGGCTTCTGGGTTGACCATGGCTTCCCGGCTTTGTCTGAGCAGTTCTTTATATCGAGCCGTTGTGGGTCGAATGGATACATTGGCGGTCGCCCTGCCTTTGAAGAGCCGCTCGGCTTCTTGCTGAAGTGCTTCGACCACCTTTTGCACCGGCGTGCCCCCCAGGCTAGCGGAGAAGAGGGCACTTCCCATATCCCCTTCGCCGCGAAGTAGCTGCTGCGCGCCTTCTTGCAACTCCCGGGCTCCAAGTCCGAACATGGTCGAGAAGTAGGACAGATCCACGCTGCCGAGATAGGGAAACAGGGCGTTGTCTGGCAACTGCTTGCCCTCAGCGTCGAGCAACGTATTTTTGTTGCCCTTGCGCCGTTGAAAAATTAACCGATCCCCCGCGCGATTACCCATCTCGCCTCGGATGCGGAGGGTCGAATAATCATGGAGAAAATTGTCTGGCGATTGACCATGAATACCGAAGAGCAAATCTCGGATCGCACGTAGCAAGGAACTCTTCCCGGCCTCATTGGCTCCGTATACGATGTGAAGATCAACCGGTTGATCCGGGAAAGTCAGTTCAAAATTGGTAAAAGGTCCGAATGTAGGAATCTGAAGGTTTTGGAGTCTCATACGTTCTGTCCTCGCTGTGTTCCCAAAGCTTCGAGGATGATCGCCCGGACGTCATCCACGACGCCCCGGCGTTGGTCTCCTGACCATTCACTTTCGAGCTCCCGACGCAGCTCGGGTGGAAGCACTTCGAGCATTTCGACAATTTCAGTGGGCAAGGTCGGCAGGGCTTGGTGCGCCGCGTTCAGGTTTTCCACCACGATTTTCGTCAAAGCATCGCGTTCGGCCAATTGGGCGACATCGTAGAGCGGAGCGGTAGCGATTTTGATACGCTCAATCCAGATTGCTTCGTTTCCATGATCCTGTGCCCGGGCTAGCAACTCGGCACGCCAACGTTGTTGATCACGGTGAAGCGAACCGTGTAGGGCGGTGGTGCCAGAGATGACCAAGCGGGCAGCCAACAAACGTCCCTCAGCTGCGGCGACAGCGTCTTCCATCGCGGCACTAACACGGTGAAGTGCTTCCGTCTCCTGATCGCTACCGGTGAAATCGATTTTGAGATTCGCCCAGCGAACGACGTCCAGTGGGCGCCATTCTGCACTCTCTACTTGAAGAGAATCATTCACGGTTACCAATCGGCACCCGCGTGGTCCGGTCTCCCTGATATGTCGGCCTTGGCAGTTGCCGGCGAACACAATCCAGGGATCGTGGCTGATCACTGCGGGTTGATGGATATGTCCGAGCGCCCAGTAGCCGTAGCTTTTTTCGCGGAGGTCCGCTTCGGAGCAGGGGGCATAAGTATCGTGACCCGGCAGTCCAGTGAGACTCGTGTGCAGCAATCCCAAATTGAATTTGTCGGGTACGGCCTGAGGATAATCCTTCGCCAAATTCTCCGGCACGGCACGATTGGGAAAACCACGTCCATGGATGACCACGGGGTGGCCTCCCACTTCCTTCGATTCTGCGGTTCGGGTTGAAAAGACATGCACATTTTCTGGCAGGCTTAGTTTCTTCGAAATCACCGAAGCGGCGTCGTGATTGCCGACGATCAAGTAGACGGGGATGCCTTGATCGCGGAGTCGGACCATCTGTCCGCGGAAAAAGAGACCGGTGCTATAGTCCTTCCAGTCTCCGTCATAAATGTCCCCGGCAATCACGACGAAGTCGATGGCTTCGTCGATGGCCAGGCGGACCAGGTTTTCAAAGGCCCGGCGCGTGGCGCCCCGGAGGAGATCGGTGGGGGCGCCCTCGTGGGCTTCTAAACCTTGGAGGGGGCTGTCAAGGTGCGGGTCAGCGGCATGGATGAATCGAAACATAGAGGGTAAATTGAATACGCGCCCTTAAGCCCGTAAAAGTCAAGGAGAGAGGGATCTCGGACGACCAAAATCTGCTGAGGAGGGATCAATGCCAATGTTGTTTGACGGTTTGCTCGCGAATTGTAAGTGGGTAGATATTCATTTTCTATGGCGGCCGAACCTTCCTGACGAGGGCGACAACCAGGTGATCGAGTTGGCAATTGCCTCCGGGGCAACGACCGTGATCACTCACAATTTGAGGGATTTCATGGGAGAACTTAAGTTCCCCGAGGTTCGAATTTGTACACCTGCAACGTTCTTAACCCTCATGGCAGCCCAAGCGGATCGGCGCCTCAAAAACGAACTCCAAAAGCTCGTACACCGGGCAGTGCTCGTCATCGACTCCAAGGTCACCCTCAACAAGGGGCTTTGGGGACTGGCCGAACGACTGGCCAACGGGCAGTCGCTGACAGAGGCGGAGACCGAACTCGCCCTCCGGGCTGAACGCGTCCGCGTTGCGGAAGTCGCGCTACAAAAGATCGCTGACAGCATTCGGTACAACCCGGACAACCCGGACACCCAAAGCGGGCAACATTTGCGCCGGTTCATCTGGTCCCTTTTCAACGGCCACCATGCCCTGAATCTCTGGAGAATTAAGGACGTGCTGGCCCCCCGGCACAACGCTGCCGTCACGGAGGTGTTCTCGTCGTGGATGCGGGGCTTCGCCTCGGAAGATGCTTCCCGGCGTACACTCATGGATTCCGGCGAGACGGACTGATGGGATACCGTCCGTTTGCGTGCTCCCGATCCACGCCGACTCGTCGATGCCACGGATGCCGTGACGGACCTCTTGAACTCAATCCCACCGAGCGCACCCGTCAGGGAACTGACCCGAGCGAACGGATTGCTCCATCAAGTCTTGGACATGCTAAGCCGTAACGATTCAATTGAACAGAAGGGAACTAAGAGAACGAAGCTCGGACGCAGAGAGGAAGCTCCTATCACGATGCTTGGGTTCGCTCACTGTTTCGTGAATGGGGCGAAATGCGTTCCCGTTCGGTGGTCTCCGCTGCCCTGCTTC
>JAYVTS010000288.1:0-6258 GCA_043788645.1 Verrucomicrobiota bacterium | reverse complement strand
CCTTCAAACCCGCCCATCGGAGCCGTTCCCAGAGCAATTTCCCCAAGTTTCGCCCCCAGCGGGCACTCTGTCGCCGGGCTTATGAAATATCCGGGCTAGATGCGTTAGGGCCTCGTAGGGCTTCGAGAGAGTCATTCCCAGTACCCCCTACGCACGAGTTCCATCTACCTTCCACAGACCCCGAATTGTCAATTTGCCATGCGTTTAAACACGATATTTAAAAATAATTGGGTAACACCCATAATTTCATAAGCGGAGACGACCGCGCACCTCATGTGCCGTCCTCCCGGCGGCTCTCGGCAATTTATGGGAAGCGGAACTCCACAAACTCGTCGAGCTATAGAAGCGCGCGACGGCTTCCCCGAATGGCGCAAGCGGCCGCCGCCCGTCCCGCTCGACGCTCAGTGGCCGGAGAGAGTTTGGAGTTCCGCGTTGATGCCTTCATCTTGATTCAGAGGCCGAGCAGATCACGAAGCGCCGTCTTAACCTCATCCATTTGGTCCTTCGTTAGCAGACCCAGGCGTCGGGCGAGTTTGCTGCCGTCAAAACTGGCGAGGCCCTGCATGTTGATCGCAGATTCTTTCGGCAGCTAGCGTGGCTTGCCCAAATACACTTCGCCACGTTGACCCCGAATCTGTGAATATTATTTATACGTGATAAATTGCATTGATCTTGTTTAAGAGATATTTTTGGTTTATTCGGTTTAACCAATATAAGCGATTTTGTCGCCAGGACGCCGCAGCAGTTGGGGGCGATTCTCAGGGGATACCGCCGCGAAAAGAAACTGACGCAACAGGCCGTCGGCAAGCGCGTCGGTGTGCTCCAGAGCGCCATCTCACAGCTGGAGTCTGACCCCGGTCCCGCGAGTCTTGCTCGCATCTACGCGATTCTATCTGCCCTCGAACTTGAACTGGTGGTGCGCCCCCGATGGACCAAGGATCGCAAGACCGAGTGGTGACCCATGGCACAGGCACATCAACAACGTTCGCTCGCCGTATGGATGAACGGCGAACTGGTCGGCCATTGACGCACACCCGTCCGGGCCAGCCACGAGTTCCGCTACGCGGAGTCTTGGCTCGCCTCCGAGCTTGCCCGTCCCGTTTCGCTGTCACTCCCCCTCCGCCCGGCGAGCGAGCCCTATCGACTAGGGGTGGAGTCGTTTTTTGAAAACTTGCTACCGGACAACCGCACCATCCGCGAGCGAATTCAACGACGGTTCCGTACCCGCTCGCCCGACGCCTTTGAGCTCCTTCGGGAAATCGGTCGCGATTGCGTTGGCGCACTCCAATTGTTACCTGAGGGTGAAAAGCCGACGCAGATCCGACAGATATCGGGTGAACCTCTGACCACGACGGACGTATCCGACTACGTCTCGCGTCTGATCGAATGGGGTGGGAAAGATTACCCCAAGAAGACTTTTGCCAGGCCACCGCGACCCCGCCTGCCCTGAAATACGAGAGCGAAGGAGGTCCTGGGATCGTAAAAATCATGGAAGTGTTGCAAGGGTCGGATCAGGCCGACACTGATCGCGAGGACTTCCTCCGCACCCAACGGTGTTCTGGCTACTCCATCGACTACCAAGCCAGCATCGCGTATATGAAATATCCGGGCTATACACAGCGACATAATTTATTGCGGATCATAGGTGGCATAAGGTTTGCAGTTCCGGATTGGCATCCGACCACTTTGCGAACTGCTCCTCCACCTTCTCTGTCACCATCGCGAGTGTCGGGAAGTAGGCATTGTGCAGGCAATTCCGCCGGGTTCGCTTCCACACCCGCTCTATTGGATTGAGTTCAGGGCTGTAGGGCGGAAGGAAATCCAAACGGAACTGGGAGTGGTGCTCTTCCCTCCACGGCGCATGAAGTTTGGCATGATGGTATTTGGCGTTGTCGGTGATCACGATGACCTGCCGATTGGATTCCCGACTGACCGCCTCCATTTGACGCAGGAAATCCCAGAAGGTCACGCCGTCGAACATACCCAACTCTTTCCGGAACAGGCCTTTGATTAATCCAGCCGTCCCTTTATAGATCACAAAGTCAATATAGCTAGCATGTTTTATTGTTACGCGGATTCTTGTTTTCAATCCTCCCGTCCCTTGTTTGTTTTCTGTCCCTTGTTTCTTGTTTTTAAGCCCTCGTTTTTGTGCCAAAGAATTCCAATTCGCCTCTCCTTTGTTCCTATTCCCGCTTGAGCGGCGTGGTCCATAAGTAGATTCGGTGTTTGTCCCCGTCTTCCTTCGATTCCACGACCCAGGTTTCATCCGGTTTCACGCCCGGAAGTTCAAATTGATGGGACAGGATACGCGATCCGGTTTTGAGTTTCTCCAACTGGGGTAGGAGTCGCTCCATCAGTCGCGGGTAGAGAAAGACGGTGATAACATCTGCGCGGCTGAGGTCGAGCGTGAAAATATCCTCATGCTCAATGCGGGCGCGACCATCCAGACCCGCGCGCTCGATCGCCTCCTTGGATTGCTGCACCAGTCGAGGATCAATCTCATAGCCGATCGCCTCGCAACCAAACTTCTTCGCAGCCGTGACAATATAGCGTCCGTCGCCACTGCCTAAATCCATCAGGACATCCGTTTTTTTCAGATGGGCTGCGTCCAACATCGTTTCAACAATGTCTTGGGGCGTGGGGACATAGACGGCATCCGGGGCTCGATTGACGCCCACACGAGGCGGCCTCGCAGCGTTGGGATCCACACCCAACTCGCGATCCGAAAGTCCAATGGCGACATGGCTTGCGGGCGGCCGATCGAGGGGCCGCGTGCCCGCCCGTACGTCATAACAGAAGAGCCGATTATCGTCGCGCAACCATAACCGCCCGAGCGCAATCACCGGGGTGGTAACGCCGAGCGAGCGTTCGTGCTCGGGAATTTTGAAACTCCCCCGCGCCGCAATTCCTTCCCGCGACACTTCGGCTAAATTCATTTCACCGCTGGCGTTGCGGAGATAGAGATGACCCTCCGCCCAGGTCAACGCGGCACGCGGAGCCTGATTTGTGGGTGCATCCCAAACGGCGGTCCCCGTGGCGGCATCCACGCATTGGGGAACACCATTGTCCAAAAGATACACCAAACCGTTAACCACAGCCGTGGCATCCTGAAAGGCATCCAGTTTGAACTGCGGATGAGCGATCTCCGTAGGAACGAAGGACGAATCGTTGCGCTCAATCTTGAAAACGGATAGGCCACCTCTATAGCCATTGGGCGAGAGGATTAGATCGCCGTGCGGGATGGGCGTATAAGTGCTGCCAATGCGGGTATCGGGCCGGGCGAAACGCCACAATTCCCGTCCGTCCTTCGCCTCATAGCCTACCAGATCTCGCCCGTGAAACTGAACAAACTGCCGAACTCCGGCCGCCGTGCTCACCACCAAGGCGGCATAGCCCGCCCCCCCGAAACCTCCGTCGTAGCCGGTCTGCCAGAGCACCTCGCCGGTCTGTTTGTTGAGCGCTGCAATGGTGGCGTTGGTCGCGAAGGGCGACGCAATCACCCGCTCCCCATCCACCAGCGGGTGGTCCGTAAAGCCCCAAAACGGCCGCCGGGCACCGAAATCCTTGGTATAACTTCGCTGCCAGACCTTTTGCCCAGTATCAGTTCGCAGGCAGACCAATTCACCGCTCACCGTCGATAAATAGAGCTGGTCACCGTCCACGGTCGGTGATCGCTGGGTGAACCAGCGCATGAGCGGGTCTTCCTGGATCGAAGTATCGACCCGGGTGGCCCAAATTTTCTCGCCGGTGCTGGCCTTCAGGGCGAACACAAATTCACCGCCCTCCCGATTGCCCACGACAAACACCCGGCCTCCCGCGACCGAAACTGGGTGAATGCCCAGGCCAATCCCGGTCGCGCGCCAGACTAACGGCGGGCCGTTGGTCGGCCAGGAACTCAGCAAACCCGTTTCCCGCGACGCGTTGAGCCGATCCGGTCCCCGCCACTGTGGCCAATCGTCGGCCTTCAGTGTGTCGCAGAACAACAGCCACACGAACAGCAGCCAAATTACCTGACGCCACCGGAGACAGTTCAGAGAATTGAATTGGGTATTCATGGTCGGTTCGGTGCGGGTCCAGGCACGGAACTGGCCCCCTGCTGGAGGGCGAACAACTCAGAACCGGTCGAAACGTAAAGGATGCCATTCGCGAACTCTCCCATAACGATATTGGTTCCCGGGGAATTATCTTTCCAAATCACTTGGCCCGTCATTTTGTTGAGGCAGACCAGGGCCGGGGCCTCGGGGGCAGGGACCTGGATCCGGGTCCAATTCACCCCATTCCCCGTGATCACATATATAAAATCGCCCAAGGTGGCGCCGAGGGAACAAACGCCGCGGCCGCCCATGAAATCCAACGCTGGAGAAATGCCCAGATCGGCCATCATATCGAGGCGCCAGACAGTCCGGGGAACTCCCTCCCCGCGGCGGAGAGACGTGGTATCCATGCAGAGAATTTCCGCATTCTGGTTAACCAGCCACAACCGATTCCCTTCCGCATACGGCGAACCACTGAGGCCAAATACGCCGCGCCGGCGGTCCGGGAAATTACTGGAATTGAAGAGTTGGTGGTGGACGAAGGTCCCATCGCGCTCGCGGAAGTACGCGAGCACCCCCGCCGGATTCCGTTGGGAAGTTTCCCATGGCGGGTCGTTGTTGGTTCCGATCCAGATCAAGCCACCACTCACAATTGGCTGAGACACCGAGATGGTTGCGAGTCGCGCCCGCCACTTGATGTTACGGCCAGTTTTGAGATCCCATTCTACCGGCGCATTCTTCTCCGGGCTCACCGGATTGCGTGTTTGATCCCGCCCAAACATAGGCCAATCCTCGGCCTGAAGGAGCCCACCCATCAGAAACAAAACCAGCCGGAAACTATTTTTGTCGAATCGCATAAATCATCTCCTGATTGACCAAATAAAGCGTGCCATTGGCATAAATCGGCGACGAACAAATCGGAAACTGAAACTGCGGATCGGCGTTGATTGGGTTTCGCGCGATCAACTTCTTCTCCCGCGCCAACGCAAAAATTAGGACAGCGCCGTCCTCGTCGGTCGCATAGATCCGGTGATCAACGATGAGCGGTGATCCAAGAAAGTGGGAACCGGTATCGTGCTGCCAATACTTCCGTCCCGTACGGGCATCAAGACAATAAAGATGGCCACCGAAATCCACCGCGATCACCAACCCTTGATCCACGGCCACCAAAGATCGAGTCCGGCCCAATTCGGCGAAGGACCAAACCACACCTGAAGTGGGATTGGGTTGGCCTTTGCCCGGGCCGTCGTCGAGCTCCAGGCTGAGGTCGCCCGTTTTATTGGGATCGAGGCAAAAGAGTCTGCCGGGTCCCGGTCCATCCTCTAACGACTGCCCCCCTCCAATATAAATGCGGTTTTCATAATAAACGGGCGCGTTCATGAAGTGATTCTTCATCGAGCGAACGACGACGGATTTGGGATTGATATCGCACTTCCAGATCAACTCGCCCGATACGGCATCAAAAGACCGGATCCAGCCGTCGCCCTGGGGCGCAATGACCTGGGCGCGATGGTTAATTTCTAGAACGAGGGGGCTGCCCCACTGGCCCAATATAATGTTTTTCCCTGGCGAGGCATCTTCCCAAAGGACCTTGCCGGTATCCTTGTCGAGACACATCAGACTCGGAGCCTGCAGCGAGGGAACATCGACCCGATCCGGCCCCACCCCGTTGCCGGTGATTAGATAAATCCGACCTCCATAGGAGCTGCCCATCGAGCAGGTTCTGGCGTCACTCATATAAGGGTATCGGGAATAGACACCATACTCCTCACCAAGGTCGATTTTCCATACCGAGGTCGGTGGGCTTTCATTCGACAGCAATGGGGCTAGGTCCAGACACTCCACACCGCCGGCCAGCGTGGTCAGCCAAAGGCGTTTCTCCTCGATCAACGGCGACCCATTGAAGCTTAGACGCCCCACCGGGTACATCGGCCCCGGCTTCTCCGGGACGATGAATTGATAAAGGAACTTGCCATCGGACTCACGGAAACACATCAACACCGCCGCCGCACGACGGATCTTGGGATCGCGCGGGACGTGATTGTCAGTTCCGATCCACACCTGCCCGAGCGCGACGACCGGATCGGCGAAAGTCGTCATCCCAATGGCGGCCTTCCACTTTAGGTTCCGGCCGGTTTTGAGATCCCATTCGATCGGGGCGTTCGTCTCCGGACTTACCGGGTTGCGCGTCCGATCCCGACCGAACATGGGCCAATCTTCGGCG
>JAYVTS010000287.1:0-13254 GCA_043788645.1 Verrucomicrobiota bacterium | reverse complement strand
AATCGGATGTCACAAGCAAGACTTTGGCAACCAGGGACAGAAACGAGGGACAGGGAGATTGGACAAGCAGGTTTTACCTGACAACGATTCAGAGGCTGGTCAAGGAGGTGGACGAACGGCGTAAGGCGGAGGAGGCCAAGGATCTCACTCAGCGTTCAGTAACCGCTGACCACTGCACGGCCATCATCGATCACGATCTCGAGACGATTTGCCTGAAGTGTTACTAAAAGGATCCGGGGCAACGCTACCCGTCGGCGGATTCGCTGGCGGCGGACTTGGAACGTTGGATTCGGCACGAGCCGATTTTGGCGCGGCCCAGCACCTTTCGGGAGCGGGCGATCAAATGGACTCCACGTCATCCGGCGGGCGCCGGTTTGGTTGGGGTGAGCGTGGTGGCGCTGGTTGGGATCGTCGCCCTGATCCTAGTCAATGGCCAACGGCTGCAGCGTGAGCGAAACAATGCCAGCGCTTGGCTCCAAACATCCCCTTTCAGGCTCCGCAGCACCTTTTGTATTTCTTACCTGAGCCACAGGGACAAGGGGCATTCCGCCCCACCCTCATCGGAAGGTAGGTTGCAGTCGGTGCCTCCGGCAGTTCCGGATGCGCCGGTGGCAACTCCGCCACCACTTGTCTCACCCGGGCATATCGCTTCTTGAGCAGCGTAGCAAAGTGCGGGCATTGAGCCATCCAAGCAGCCGTCAATTGCTCGGCAAGCGACGCCTCGTCCTTCGTTTCAATCATGACGGTTGAGTCCGCCAAATCGAATCGAATGGTGCATGCTTGAACGAAACGGGGCGCATCCGGATTTTTCGGTGCTGGGGCAAAAGACAGGGCCATTTTTCGGCAACGACAGCCCTCAATGCAACAGTACTGATCGTCGATCCAATACTCCTGGCCCTGGAACACAAACTTAAGATAGTCGAGCAGCGGAAACACCTCGTGGATCCCCACCAAGTCGGTCAAATCCAGCGTGTCACTCCGCCAATCGGCTATTTCGCCCAGGAACGATTCCAGAATAATCTGCTGTTTTTGCTCCTGGTGAATCTGGGTGAGCGATTCCAGATCGGACGAGCCCCTGCTACCGAGAAATTCTTCCATTCTCCGAGTTGCCGGCGCGGTTTGGCCGAGAAAACAGTCGCTTTTTCCCGTGGCAAGATTCATCCTAAACTCGCATCGAGGCGCCGGACGGGTCTCGCTGCCCGGAATTGCCATTTCTTTTTCCAGGATGATCGTCAGGATCCGGCAGCTGCAGGTGGCATCTGGACAGACCCTTACAAAAAAAGGAATTCGTTGGTCTTTCAACGGTCCGTTTTCGGCCCGCAGTTCAAAAAAATTGTCAGTCGACGTGATCATGGATTGGGCGAAAGCGACACTCGCTAACGAACAGTCCTATTCTCGTCACGCGAGACCTCATCGGTCGACTTATTTTTCGTCGCTAGCGAACCGGCCGAGCGATCCGCTTAGGATTCGATCCTACGACGGTTCCGCCCACGGCTTTCTGCTACGACTTGCTTTGAGCCCGTCTGGCGGCGTTGGCCTCGCGTTCCGAGTCGGACACGCGCCTCTCCAAAGACCCGGCGCCTTCGCGCCGGGCGGCCAGCGGAGGCGCCGACCGGTCCGAAATCCCCGGGAGCGATTCAATTTATAAACCGGCTGTCCCCTACTGACCGATTAAACCCCTCGGGCCACAGCCCAGACGACGACGCTCGCCGCGCCCGCTCGGCGCAATTCCCGAGCCACGGCGTTGGCCGTCGCACCGGTCGTAAAAACGTCATCGACCACAATGAGGTGCTGGCCATCCAGGCGCAGTTCCGGAGTTCGAGTGAAGGCGCGGCGGACGTTTTCGGCGCGTTCCGTTCGGCTGAGAGTCGTTTGGGTAGGAGTGGGCAAGGTTCGTTTCACCCAATCCGTTCGGAGAGGACGCTGCAGTGCTCGGGCCAACTCGGCCCCGAGCAACTCGGCTTGATTGAATTCACGTTCCCGCTTTTTTTGCCCATGTAAAGGTACTGGCACGATTGCATCCCAACGGTGGTCGGCGGCCTGGAGCACAGGGAGAGCTTCCCGTTGGAGGAGATCGGCCAGAAAGGGCAAGAACCAGAGAGCCTGCTGGTATTTGAAGCGGTGAATGACATCGCGGACCACCCCTTTGGCTTCGACCGCGGCCCGAGCGTAGGTAAATACCAACTCTTGGTCGCGGCAGTTGTTACATTCAAATTCATTTGAGATGGCCCCCTCGAAGGGCAGGCCGCACCGCTGGCAAAATGGTGGGCGGATGAACTTAACGCTTTGCCAGCAGTTGATCCCGACGTAGCCGCCCGCTTTTGTGGCACGTTCGTTGCCGCACAGTTGGCAGATCGGCGGGTAGATGAAACCCAGTAGCGTTTCGGTCAAACGGGTTAAACGGGCTGCTGAATTCAAATCAGGCACGAGTGGGGAAGCGGGTTTTAAGCCAGCGATCTAGCCCGGCGCCGGTGATCGCCAAAAGGAAGAGCGTTAGCCAACCGTCGTAGAGGCGACCCGTACCCCAAAGCCAGAGGTTCGTGCCCGGAACGGCTTGCGTTGCAAACGCGTAAGATTTGAGCCAAAAAATCCAACCAGCGTGAATTCCGACGGAGAGCCAAATGCGCCCCGTGCGTTCTCGGGCGAGAGCGAGGAGATACCCCGCCAGCGCGAGGTTTAACAAGCCAGGAATGAGTTGCTGAAGATCCGCAAAACCGCGGAGCATTGCACCCAGCGTTTGCAGTCCTGTCCACGGGCCAATTGCTGGTGGATTTTCCGGCTTTTGGAAAAAATGGACGAAAGCATAGATGAGACTCGATACGCAGGCTGCTCGGGAGAAGGAGGCGCCCCGGCGCACGGCGGTAAACACTGCGCCCCGAAACAACAATTCTTCGAGTACGCTCACCACCAGCGCCGTGCCCAAAGCGCCTGCCACGTGTTGAAACCAGCGGGCGGCGCTCGCTTCGGGGTTCAGCGTTCGAACTCCCGCCAGGATTACGACGAGGGCGGCCAACCCCAAGGAAACCCACCCAAACAAAGCTCCGAAAAGCCAGGGTCGAAGATTTTTCTGAGGCGAATCCGCTCCGATCATGCGCCAAGAATTGGCTTGAAGACAGCGAAGGAGCGGCCAGAGGCCGAGAATCGCGAAGGCCAAAAGACAGCGGTTAACGTACCGATGAAAGGGTTGACGGGCGAGTTCAGCCCATGGGGGTGAACTCTCCGCGAGGGCTTGAACATGGTGCCAGAGCCACGGCGCAAGGAGCGCAGCCCCGACCAAAACGATCATCAGGTAAAGCAAAAGGACACGGGTCGGCTTCACGATAGCGCGGAACCGTAGCGGGTTTGGGTGGACCGCACCAACGACGGAGCGTTTTCAAATGATTGATCCCGAGGAGGGAGGAAACCGTCGTTTGTAGGCTTGTATTGAAGCTTCGTCTGCGTAGTATCGTCAGGACGGAAAGAAAAAGTCATGAATACTTCACTCCCGCTCCCGCGCCGAGCGTTTCTCCGCGGGCTTGGCACCGTCATGGCGTTGCCGTATTTGGAATCCTTCGGGCACACGTCTTTTGCCGCGCCGCTGCCCGTGGCGCGAGCACCGCTTCGCATGGCGTTCGTTTACGTACCGAACGGAGAAAACATGGTGGATTGGACCCCTACGGAAACCGGGACTAATTTTGAACTTCCCCGCATTCTTCAGCCGTTGGCGAGAGTTCGGAATCAGCTCAATGTCATCACGGGTTTGGCTCATCAGCACGCCGCCGCGGGTCCCGATGGTGCCGGCGATCACGCCCGCGCTTCGGCCACGTTCCTGACGGGCGTTCGCGCAAAGAAAACTCAAGGGGCTGATATTCGGGTGGGGCAATCGATCGACCAATTCGCCGCCCAGCAGGTCGGTGGATTGACCAAATTCGCAAGTTTGGAGTTGGGGACGGATCGCGGCCAGACCGCCGGAAATTGCGACTCCGGATATTCGTGCGCGTATTCGTTCAATATTTCCTGGCGGAACCCTTCCGCACCCATGCCACCCGAGGTAGATCCGCGCCAGGCGTTTGATCGTCTTTTTAGCAACGGGCGCGCCGGTGAAACCGCACTCGCTCGGGCGCGGCGAGAAAGGCGAGAACTCAGCATTCTTGATTTTGTTCAAGAAGACGCCAAAGGGCTCCAAAAACAACTCGGGAAAACCGACCAACGCAAACTCGACGAGTATCTCTCAGCCGTGCGTGATTTGGAGCTGCGCCTCCAGAAGTCCGATAAGCTTGGGATGGAAGTGAGCGATGCAAGTCGTCCGGCAGGCGTCCCCGCAGAATTTGCTCAACATGTCAAACTCATGTTCGAGGTCCTCACCCTCGCTTTTCGGACGGACACAACGCGGATTGCCAGCTTCGTTTTGGCACACGACGGATCGAATCGAGCCTATCCCGAAATCGGTGTCAAAGAAGGACACCACGAGTTAAGCCATCACGGCGGAGCCAAGGATAAGAAGGAAAACATTAGTAAGATTAACACGTTCCATATGGGGTTGTTCGCGGCTTGGTTGGAGCAGATGAAGCACACACCCGATGGAGAGGGTCTCTCGCTGCTGGACAATTCCATGATCGTCTACGGTTCCGGAATCGAAGACGGCGATGCCCATCGGCACTCGAATTTGCCCGTCATCCTCGCGGGGGGCGGTGGCGGAACGTATAAAACGGGCCGCCACCTCAAGCTCGCCGAGTCCGTACCGATGTCGAACTTGTTCCTCTCCATGACGGATCGGCTCGGGGTCAAAGCAGAACGATTCGGTGACAGCACCGGGCGATTGAAGGAATTGACTTAGCCCATTTTTGGGAAGAACCGTCGAGCGGTAGCGCAGGTCGCTCGGCTTAGTTCTTCTTGGGAACAACCGCGGACCTCCGCTGCGACTTTCGCGAGGTCAGCGACAAACGCGGGCTCGCACCGTTTACCACGATGTGGCACCGGCGCGAGGTAAGGACAGTCCGTTTCCAGCATAAACCCGTCCGGAGCCGCGGTCGTCAGAGCAGCCCGGACGGCAGCGGCGTTCTTAAATGTGAGAATCCCAGTGAAACTCACGAGTCCATTCAAACCGGCAATGAGTCGAACTTCTTCGGGCGTGCCCACAAAACAGTGAAACACGGTTCGGAGCCGACCACTCCAGGGGCGAAGCAAATCAATCGTCGGCTCGAAGGCAGCTCTTTGGTGAATGATACAATTGAGCCCCAACTCCGCGGCCACCTCTAATTGTTGCTGAAAGACGCTTCCTTGTTTCTGGCGATAGCGTTCATCGTCTTCAGCAGTCTTTCCCGCTCCGGCTTCAGCACTCGGCAGCCGGTAATGATCGAGACCGCACTCCCCAATAGCGACGACTTTGGGGTGACGCGCCAGGTCGCGTAATTCTGTCCGGAAATCCTCTGGGGCGTGCTCGACGTAACACGGATGCCAGCCAACCGCGGCGAAAACGGTGGGAAAGTGTTCGGCCACCGCCACGGCGCGACGGCTGCTAGCTAGGTCACAGCCAATCGTAATGATACGGGTGATCCCCGCGGCGTTGGCCCGGTCCACCAAAGCCGGTAGGTCCGCGGCGAATTCTGGAAAATCCAGGTGCGCGTGAGTATCGAAAAAAGGCATCATGGGCGTAAGGTCATCGGCGTGGAGGTCCACCGCGAACGCCATTTTCCAAAGGCGTAAAGTAAAAGGAGGCCGGTCGCCGCCCCCATGGAATCAATGAGAACATCGCGTCCAGACGCCTCCCGACTTGGGTAGAAGGACTGATGGAATTCATCGCTGACGGCATAGACCACGGCCGCGAGCCATGCCTTCCAAGCAATTGCTCGGGACCACGGACGCCGGACCAAACCGCTCGGTTGGTAGAAGGCTCGCCAGCAGAGCCAGGCCATCACCGCGTATTCAGCCGTATGCCCGGATTTGCGGAAGAAAGTCTGTACGTAGCCCGTCAACTCCGTTGAAATGTTGGGGAAAAGCCAGCGCAACAACGGGACGATGAAGCGCGACGTGTGCTCCGAAGAGCCGACATCCGTCGAAACAGAAAAAATAATACCAGCCCACACCAGGACTGGCATCCAGTAACAAAAAAAAATCCGCACGGCCGGTAGCACGCACGGAAGGGAAGCAGGCAGAATCGACTTGGAAAGGTCGGCTCAAAGATTTTGATCTTTGTACTGGCCGGTATCTGCCTCCCAAATTCCAGCCTCCGGATGGGGTTGGTTATCATTGTTCCAACGTCGGCGCCACTCGTCTAGTTTTAAAGTTCGGGCACCTTGATGGCGCCTGGATAGACTTTGAACTCCTGGGCGTACATAATGTTGGCAAGTCCCATTTGCTTCTCGTTGTTTAAGCACGCGATGGCGAGAGCGTTGGCCCAGGGCAAAGGCTCCACGCCTTTCAGCGGCTCATTCATGGGTGACCCCTCAAATCCCGCCTCGGAATTGCTTTGCCTCGGTGGCCGCTCGGTCCATAGGGTGGAGGTGGGTCGCGACCGGTTCTACGGGTCCCCGCCACTCACTCGCTAATTATGAAGCCTGCACGCCGCGCTGCTGCCGACGACTCGGTCCCGAAAACCGCTCGCCCCATCGGGTCTCCCACTCCGGCTCTCCCACCAGCAACCCCGCCAACAGCGAAAAAGGTCACCGCTGGTCCACCGCGCTTGGGGAAACAGTCCACGAAACGCCCCCAACCACAGGCCGCGGAGACAACGGTCGCTCCAGATCCTTCGGACCTACCCGCCCGCCATTCCGAGAAAAAATCGACAACCAAAGCCAAATCGGCGACGACGCCCCCAACAGTCCAGCCGACTCCGGCCGTGACTTCAAAAGCGCCAGTCTCAATTCCTCTTTCCCCAGAAAAACCTTCCGCAATGAGCGCGCCCGGGGGTTCCATCAAAGTGGAAATCCAGAAAGAAGAAACCACCGCGACTCCATCGCGTCCCAGGAACTCGCGGAAAACACCCGCCAAAACGAAAACCGCCCCGTTGGCCGAATCCACTCTACATTTGGTGGGCAAACCGGTGCTCTCAGTTCCAACGGTTACAGCAAAACCCCTTTCAAAAACAGAGCCTCGAAAGCTAGGAAAAAATGCAGTTTCAAAAAATCCAACAGCGACCGACGTTGCCGCCACTCCGCCAACAGCTCCGGTTCTAACCGCTAAAAACACTCCCGCTCAGACCGAGCGCCAGGCCAAAGCCCCTCGACCCAAGGTCAATGAAGGTGCCAAAGCACCCCTTCCCGTCAGCCGTAAGCTTGGCTCGCGGGGACTCTCGCTCCTCCCTCGCGCAGCGAAGACTGGCTTGCGGAGACTCTCACCGCGCCTCCCGCATGGCTCACCCGCCCGTGAACCGAGTTCACAGCCCGTGAGCCAGGCTAAAAGAAACGAGAAACTGCCGAAGACAAATTCGACTCTACCGGTTCGATCTGAAATCCCAGCGGACTTGTTTGGGCCGAAAGAATTCCCGAAACAAATTCGCCAGGCGCCCTCCCCCGACACCCGACGCCCAATACCGGATTTGCCCGCCAAACTTTGGGAAGGAGACAACACGCCGCTCGTAGCCGACACCGGAATGGACCCCGAAGGCGAGGTTCCTCCCTTCGTCGAGGCGAGTGTCCCGGCAACCGACTCGGCGATTCTTTCGGCAACCATCGACGCGAGTTCCTCGACGGAGATTCCTGCCAAACAACCTCCGCTTCTGGGCCGTGATGCCACCCCTATCCGACTCTGGCTTACGCCTCGTGATCCATTTTCGCTGATGGCTCATTGGGACTGCGCGCCTTCGGACTTAGCTCGAAGGGCGACCCACTGGGGCGCGGGCGAGTGGATGGTTCGAGTTTATTTGGATCAGCTCGAAGGAACCATTGGGGCTGAGGCCCTCGTTCACTCTCTCCACGCCCATCTTTTTATCCCCGTCTTGTATCCAGACCGCCGTTACGTCGCTGAACTTGGGTACCGCACCCGGGCGGGGCTCTGGCGGTCGGTGGCCACGTCCGAATCCGCCCTAACGCCGACGGATGCCGCCGTAGGCCCTCGCAGCTCCCCTGAAATGGGACGTTTCCAGGCCCGAATTCAATCCACGGCGGCGGCGGGGACGATGGCTCCCACGGAAAGGTCAACACCGAACCGGGCCACCCGCTCACTCGCAGGAAATTCGATTGCAAATCAAATTCCAGCATCCCCAAAACCGCAGAGCGCCCCAGACCGGTTGGCGCAACTCATATTGCGCGAATTCAGCCTTCGTAAATCAGGTTCATCCGGCGAAGTTCTAGAGCACCGCGTTGAGGTGCTTGAATTATCCAGAGAGCCCAAAGATCTTTCTTCAATCCTGCCCACGGACGCGCACTCGCTCGCAGCACTCGGCGAGATGCCGAGCAGCGAAGCTTCCCTGAGCCCGCCCGCTGCCAAAGGATTCTGGTTCGAGGTCAACGCGGAATTGATTGTGCACGGCCGAACGGAACCGGGTGCTCGGGTCACGTTGGGAGGTCGCCCGGTGGCGCTCCGCCCGGACGGTTCTTTTACCTACCGATTTGCTTTACCGGATGGTGACTTTGCCCTCCCCGCGGTCGCCATCTCGGCAGTGGGGGACGATACCCGCGCGGCGCGACTTCACTTTACTCGGGGAACGCAACGCGAAGGCGAGGTAGGGCATCACCCATTGGCCGCCGTGTTACGGCCGCCCATTCCAGATGCAATCGATTGATCCGGCGATGGCGAAGCCTCAGCTAGCACTGATCCTCCACGCTCACTTGCCGTGGGTTCGCCATCCTGAAGCTTCACAATTCCATGAAGAAACTTGGTTTTTTGAGGCTCTGAGCGAGTGCTATTTGCCACTGTGCGGACTCATGGCCGCTTGGACTCAGCTTCAGCTGCCGTGGCGATTAGCCCTGACTGTTTCGCCGACGTTGGCCGCCCAATTAAGGGATCCCTTGCTGGGTGCGCGATTCGAGCGGCACCTTCGAGGGTTGCAACTTCTGGCCCAGAGCGAGGTCGAACGGAATCACCTTCAGCCTGAGCGGCGAGCCGTGGCCGAGTTCTATGTTCGGCGTTTTGAGGTACTCTTAACGCTCTGGAAGGCACTCAGTGGAGATGTACTTGCCCACTGGGCCGCGCACGCCACCGCGGGAAATCTCGAACTCCTCACCTGCGCAGCCACGCATAGTCTGTTGCCGTTACTGGCGAAGTCGCCAATCGCCTTAAACGCACAAATTGCCGTGGCTGTGAGCGAGCATCGCCGAAACTTTGGTCTGGAACCGACCGGTTTTTGGCTTCCGGAATGTGGCTATACACCGGAGGTCGAGCCCGCCCTGTTGGCTCATGGTTTGAAATGGACCGTTGTGGAAACCCATGGGCTGATGCACGCCACACCGCGTCCTCAATTGGCCGTATTTGCCCCGGCGTTGACACCGGGCGGTTTGGCCGTCTTCGCTCGCGATCCGGCGAGTGCGCGGCAGGTTTGGAGTCGGCACGGGGGATATCCCGGGGATCCTCGCTACCGCGAATTTCATCGCGATCTCGCTGATGACGCGGAGTGGGATTATATCCGGCCGTGGCTTACCGGGGGAGACCTCCACCGCACCTCCACCGGTATGAAGTATCATGCGGTAACGGGTTCGACGGAATCCAAGCAGATTTATTCTCGCTCGGCCGCGCTCGAGGCGGCCCGGGAACACGCGGCGCATTTCCTGAGCGAACGGGTTCAGTGGGCTGCTGAAGCGGGACCGCTTCCGGGCGGTCGGCCCGCGCTTTGTGTTGCGCCCTACGACGCGGAGCTGTTCGGTCATTGGTGGTTTGAAGGTCCGGAGTTTTTGGACGAACTGGTAAGGTTAACCACCGCGCCCAATTCGCCCCTCGAACTCGTCACGCCGAGCGAGCACCTTGAACAATATCCCCAATGTGAAATCGTCCAACCGGCGGTGAGTTCGTGGGGTGAAGGGGGACACTTTGGAGTTTGGCTGGACGTGCGAAATGCGTGGATGCAAACGCCCCTGCGCTCCGCGGAAACGGCTCTGGAAGAATTAGCCGAACGGTTTGCGCACGGACGCCGGCCTCGACTCAAATCCGGGGTCAACGCCGAACGGGCCTTGCAGCAAGCGGCGCGTGAATTGCTTCTCGCGCAGGCGAGTGACTGGCCGTTCTTGTTGAGACACGGTACGGCGGGTGATTATCCGCGCCACCGATTTACCGATCACTTGGCGGCGTTTCACCAACTGGTAGGGCAGTTGGAAGGAGTGCGACCGTGGGACGATGCGTTCATCGCTGAGCGAGAATTTCGGCACCCTATCTTTCCTGACCTGGACTGGCATTTGTGGGCCAAACCTCCCAAAACCTTACGCGGAATACCTATTGATGATGGCTTCCCAGCGGCCTTGGGCTTGAAGCACTAGATCGACTACTTCACGCACCGCACCGCGCCCCCCAGGCATCGCACAGATATAATGCGCTAACTCCTTCCCCTCCGCGATCGCATCGGCCGGGACTGCGGCCACACCGGCCCGCTTGAGGGCACCTAAATCCACGACGTCGTCCCCGATATAAACGGTCTCCTCCCAGGTTAATCCGGCCTGGGCCAGAATCTCCTCAATCGCTTGGACCTTGGGAGTCGATGATTGATGGAGGAAGTCGATCTTCAAATCCGTGGCGCGCAAAGTGGTGGCCACGCTGGGGCGTGCACTCACCCAACCGACCTTGATCCCCTCGTCCTGAAGTAGGCGCATTCCGAGCCCGTCTCGAATGTGAAAGGACTTCGTTTCCGTTGTGCCGCCCATCGTGACCAGGGATTCGGTGAGCACACCATCTACATCACATAAAAAAAGTTTAATGCGCCGAAGTCGAGTGAGGAGATCTCCTGTATTATCCATGTCGAGTCGATCTCACAACGAACTGCGCGGCGGGGTTCCACCGACGTCTGAGGTGTCGATCCTAGCTCTTTTGCTGGGTTGCGCGGGTTCGGCACCTACTGGCCAAGTCACATTATACCAACCCAGAAACATTTCATCCCAAGATTGCTCGCCCCAATGAATCGTTCGTTTGGGATTGGGATTCGCTGGATTGCGGGCTGTGTTATCGAAGCCACCGCTCAGGCGTACCCAGGTCCCGGCGGGAATTCGTTTGGGTTCAGCCAGCGTGTAAGTGACTTGCCAATTAAAGTCATATTTGGCAATGGACGCGACGGTCTCACGTCGGCCGTCGGGATAGAGGAGTTCAAATTTCATCCAGCGCCCTCGTAAATGCATGTGAGGAGTGACTCCGTGCAGCAGGGCTTCGCGTGGAAAACAATAGAAACCCTCTGCGTGGGCATCGGGATCGCCCGGGCGAATCTCGAATTGGGAATCGACCACCGGCACGGTTTCGTACCGGTTGGTGACGGGTTCGCGTCGAAAATAGAAGCCGATTTCGGTTTCGTCGGTCTGGGCGGAGCCGGAAGTCGTGTAGTGCAATTCGAGGTCAAACTTGGCATGAGCCGGCAACTGCTTTCCTGAACCGGCCGGGAGCCAACCTTGGGTGGAGCCCGGAGCCCAACCCACAAACATTTCCCGTTCGCCGAGATGATCTTTTCGGCCGCCTTCTTTTAGCCGGGCGATGATATGATGAAGGACCTTGCGATTCCCCGGCTTCACGAATACGGCGCCCACCCAACCGGCCTCCGAATTGGTCGCCACGACTTCAATATGTCGATATTCCAACACTCCCGTGGCAGGAATGGACTGCGATTCGGGCAAGCGAACCACGAGGTCTGGGACGCCCAACGGCCAATCGGCGAGGGGATTCGCTGGGATTGATTCGAGGGGATCCGCCCCTTCACCTCGGGGAGCGCCCTGGCGCACCCAACGGAGCAACGTTCGCGCTTCGGCTACGCTCAGTGAGGGGTTGTTCGCAAATTTTCCAAAATGCGGATCCGCATCCCAGGGGGGCATCCGGCGGGTCAGCAGCACTTCCTCAATCATCTCCGCCATATTTTTGACCTTGCGATGCCCGGTCATGGCACCGGCGCCAATATTGCCGACGCTGTGGCAACTCACGCACTTCTGCACCAAAATGGGCGCTACTTGGTTCGCATAGGAAACGGGAGCTTCATCGGATTCCTCACCACCATCAAAATGCAAAAGGCAACCTCGCCCCGTCGTTTGAGCCGTCGTCACCGGTCGCCCGGCGAGGAATTCATCCAGAGCTGATTCAATATAGTGTTCGGTCGGTTGAGGTTTTTGGGCTCCTTCGACGAGTTGATCGTCGATGGCTCCGTGGTAAAATGGGATCCAATCTTGGGTACCGATGGCGACGGTTTCACCGGTTCGTTTGATGCTGAGCAGCCGCGCTACGCCCTGAGTATCGTCGTGCAAGGTGGGCAGGTGCCAGAGGCCCAATTCATGGGCGGTTTTTTCCAGGGTTGCCCGCTCGTCGCCCGCTGAGTTCACCAGCAGTACGCGGACGCCTTGAGCCCCGTACTTTTCTTGGAGCGCCCTCAATTTCGGCGCACATTGCCGGGCAACCGGGCAGTCGTTGGCGGTGAAAAATAGCACCACCACGCGACCCTCCTGCCGACGCAATTCCTGCATTCGACCGCGATGATCGAGGAGGGCAAAATTCAAAACGGGCTGTGGAGCGGCACCGAGCAACCCAGCGCATAGTAAACCCAACGTCAGCCCGAACGTTCGTATCAAGGACACCATAGAGCCGATTAGAGCACAGAAAACCCCGGGTGTTCAACCAAGAAAACAGCGTTGCGCCCGTTTTAGATAGGCGGACGTGAGTTCAACCGAATCATAGAGGGAACATCCCCAATGTGTTCGATTACATCCTAGACGACCATGGCATCAAAGCGCCCATCAGGAAGCGGGTACGGGTAGCGGTCCAGGTCATGGACCACCGCGGGGTCCCCGGCTGGGACGAGTTCGACGTTGATCTGATCGGCGAAAGGTTTTTTCCACAACCCAAATTCAATTGACTGCGGGTTTCCAACGGAACAGCACTCATTGGCAAAAATGGGAATTGGTGGGCGGAGCCGGCCGAGACTGTGTGAAAACGGAGTGATGCCCGCAGCCAGTGCCACCTACCGTCCCAATGCTGGCGGACAAACCGGAGAGCAAGCAAACAAACCGTATCCATCGGAAGGCCAAAACCGCGCCAGACACCTTCGACCTAAAAACGGGGACTGAATGGCTGTTCTGCCTCCTTTCCCAATTTAACGGTCCGTTGGAGGGCAGCGCTCCGAACCGCTGCATCGACAATCTCCTGTCCGATTCGGCTGATTTTTAA
>JAYVTS010000286.1:0-10807 GCA_043788645.1 Verrucomicrobiota bacterium | reverse complement strand
CCACGAGCATTGACGACCGACGCGACTCCCGGCGCGTTGCTGTATCCACGGTCCCCCAACATCAGGTCCCAGGGTTTGACTGGGATGCGTCGATAAGTTTCGCCGCCCTTCTCGTCAGTCAGCTCAAAGAAATCGCACCTCAAGTCCGGCAAGCGCACTGTATAGTGAACACGCCAGTCGGTTCCAGCGCCGCCTTGCTCTTGAACGGTCGTTGCCTCCACATTTTGAAACACCGGAAAGTCATGGCTTCAAAACCAATCGAAAATAGCGCGCCTCTTGATCCGTCCGGACCACATGCGAAACCGTCTGATTGACCGTTGGCACGATCACCCTGACCGGCGCCCACCTCGAAAACTCATCCACCGTCGAGCGGGTTTGAAGTTCGTAGCGAATCCCGGCCAACCCATCAAATCGCATTTCGAGCGCCCCTCCAAAAGGTCGACTAAAAACCAATCCAGGCGCCGCCGATGAAACCGGTGGCACGGTAAAACCGATCGTTAGTTTCATGGCTTTCTGGGGATTTTCCCGGGCTGCGAGCCGACGAGCCGATTGCTTGATCGTCTCCTGGGGCGCTTCCAGCAACCAACCGAAATTGGTGCTCGGATCGGTTTGCCACTTGATTACGTCAGCGATTAAACCCGCCGTTGAGTCCACGGTGTAGGCGGCCGGGTTGGCAATCGCCCGGATCGCGCTGGCTTTCGCCACAAAATCGCCCAGACCACCAACCCCATCCGTCCAGGCAATGTTCCCTTTCTTTCGAGAATTCCACGTCGCCTCGCCCGGATTCGCGGGACCGCCGCCCGATTGACCGGTTTTCGTTCCTTCCGCCCAATCCTGCAGCATTCGGTGAAACCCCAACTGCAACGCCGGCCCCCCGTGATCTTTGGTCACTGTCAGAGTAATGGCGACGTTGGTGATGATCGCACCTGGGGGCAGATTTGTCCCCAGATCAAACCGTACCAGCGTCCGACAGGCCGAAGCAGCATTCCTAATGCCGCCGACCACCACCGTCGCTTCGCGGCCCGCATTGTTGTTGGGTTCAAACGCGAAAAGGGTCGTATCGGCGACCGGTTTGAGAGTGAGGGTGCCGGCGTGCAGCGCCAACGCAGCGACAAGTCCACCCCAACCCATGATTTTCGGGATGAAGAATTGGTTCACGCCCTATTAACTCCCACAAAACCGCCGCCCGTCAAAGCAAAAATTACCAGCCTCAGGATGGGCAAAATATCCAGGCTAGAATCTTTGTTCTTAAAAATCCGACGCATATCGAGGAGCACGTTCGAGAATCTCCCGGACATAACTCCGCGTCCCCGGAAAAGTCATCGCGGCCATAAAGGCCGCACTATTGGTCTGGGCTTCGCCGTTCAGCCACCGAAGCACGTTGCCCCTTCCGGCGTTGTAATCGGCTAATGCGTAGATCCAAGGAGAGTCGGTTTTGGAGTAACGCCGGACGATCTTGGCCAAATGGAAGCAGCCCGCCTGCAAATTCGTTGCGGGATTTGCGAGGTGTTCGGGCTCAAAGGCTCGGTTATGATTCGCATCCGCCCACGCTTGGGCCGTCGTCGGTTGCAGTTGCATCAAGCCGATTTCGTCGCGAGTGCCGCGAGCCCCGGCCTGAAACCGACTCTCGCGCCAAACCAGCGCCTTTACCAAACTGGGCGGTAGACCGTTTGATCGGGCAATTTCTGCAATCTCACGATCATAGCGATGATCCTTCTCGCGCAAGGCCCACCAAACTCCCGTGCCAAGCCCGACGAGCAGCAGTAGAAAAAAAATCGCCGTTCGCACCCCCGCCTTTCTGCCTCGAAGCCGACCGTTTGTCCAACCTTTCACCTCTTTTCCATTCGAATCCAGGAACCGTCGCGCCTTTCCCTTTGACCAAACCCCACCGGCCCTATCTGCTCCGACCGCATTTGAACATGAAAGCCAATCGTATTTTGCCGGACCTACAGTGTGCACTCCTCTGCGAAGACGTCCGCCAGGAAGCATCGGGAAATCTCATTCTCATCGGCGTGCTCGGAATCATCCGCCTACCGCAACTTCCCGTTTGGGCTCCCAAGCTCTGCGTCGTGAATCGCTGGGTCGCTGGGATCGGCCAATTCACCGAGGAAGTGCGCCTCATCGCCCCGGACGGAACGACGGTGCTGCGCAAAAACCAGGCGAAATTTGCCCTCCCCGATGCTGTCCAAAACATGACCTTAGTCAGCTTGTTCCAAAATGTCGAATTCGCCGCCGCTGGGGTTTATACGCTGGAAGTGCTCGTCGATGACGTGATGAAACTGCGAGTACCCATCCCCGTCATGGTGGCCCCGCCCCAAGGCCAGGGCCAAGCCGCGGCCCCGGGCCAACCGACTCCGATCACTTAAGGCAGAGCCGCCGCGCGGGGAAATCTCTCCCTCAGACCTTAGGCACAAGAAATAAATAAATGGAGCAAGGGGCCGCTGGGCTCTTGGCCAGGGAACCAGCACGATTCGTTCCCGTTCGCTTTCAAGCGGGAACGAAGTCTCTGGCCGAAAAATCCAACCCGGGTGCACTATCTATCTGTATCCGGCGTCTAACTTTTATTGGGTCGGCATTTTTCATTGAGCTCGTGCCACGGCGACGCGTTGAAAGCAGTCGCAGTCAGTTTCGGCACCTGGACAGGGCTTGACTTGCCTGCCCGCACCCACCCCAATTCAAAGCTCCAGAAGCGGCGGATCCATTGATGTCTTCCTCTGAAATCCCCCTGCGCGTCTTTCGAAACCTGTGGGTAGCTTGGGCTCGTCGGTCGTTCGCCCTCGCCGTCCACAGGAGTGTTCTCTTTTTCCCATTGGGTTTTGTCGTCGGGGTTCTAGCCAGCTTCGCCGGGCTTGCGACTCAAGGGGCGAGTCGGCTGCCTCAGACTTCTGAAGATCTCTTCCGCCTGGATCGAGTTTGGAATATCGAGTTAAATTTCGCCCGTGATCAATGGCGCGCCCTACAACCCGTTGAGCCGGAGAACCTCAGTTTTTTGAGCCGTGTCTCCGGGTTGGCGCTCGCCCTGGGGCCGATGGTTTTTAAGGCCGCCGACGCGAATGGGGATCGTCAGGTAACTCGTCTAGAATTTGAGAAACTCGGTGAACAATGGTTTGAGAAGTGGGACACGGACCACACAGGCCAACTCACGGAGACCCAACTAAGAGCCGGGCTCACTGCCGCGCTTGCCCTGCCCCACGGAGCCCTGGATTCCTTCCTGCTCCAAGCCCCGGAAGAAAAGCGTAATGGATTGTCGAATGCGCGTGGAATCGAATTCAATTACGTCCATGCAGACCTCCTTTTTGAAGGTCAATCGTTGCCCGACGTCGCGGTACGCTACAAGGGCAACGGGACCTATCTGCAATCCGCTCACCAACTCAAGCGCCCGTTCAAAGTGGACCTCAATGAGTTTACGAAAGGCCAGAAGCTCGCGGGCCTGGCGAAGCTCAATCTGCATAACAACATCACCGACTCGAGTTGGATGAATGAAGCCCTGGCCTATCGCCTTTATCGGGATGCGGGAATCCCCGCACCCCGGGTGGGCTACGCCCGACTCCGGTTGACCGTCCCCGATCTCCACACCAATACCCCGCTCGGTCTTTATACAATTGTAGAGAATATTGACTCCAGTTTTTCCGGGGAGAATTTCGGTACCAAAAAAGGTCTCCTCCTAAAACCTTCAACCTCACAACTCTTCAACTATTTGGGTGAAGACTGGGATAAATATAAGCAAATTTACGATCCCAAAACACCGGTCTACGCCACCCAAGCCAAGCGAGTCATCGCTTTTGCCAAACTCCTGACGGAGTCCAACGACGCAGATTTTGCCGCGGCCGTCCCAGACTATGTAGACTTCGATGAGGTCAGTCGATTCCTGGCCGTAACAGTCTGGATTTCTACCCTTGATAGTATCTTGGGAATGGGCCAAAACTTCGTCATCCATCTCCATCCAAAAACTCAGAAATTGCAACTTATCCCCTGGGATTTGGTTCATGCCTTCGGTCAATTCGGTCTGCGTGGTTCGCAGGAGGAACGTGAACAGTTAAGTATCCGAGAGGCTTGGAATCCCGAAGTGCGTTTTCTAGCGAGACTCCTAAAGGTGCCCGCCTTTGAAGAGGCTTACCTCGCCCGCTTAGTCGAATTTCAAGCCACCCTGTTCCAGCCAGCCCGATTGGTCCAACAGGTCGATGAACTCGCCACGGTGATCCGCGATTCGGTCCGTCTGGACGGCGAAGAAAAACGGGCGCGCTTCGAGAAAGCCGTCGCCGGAGAACCGGTCGCACCCGTCCGGCCCTTCATTCACAACGGGGCAGAGGTCCGGCCCGACCGTTCGGGAGCCAAGGGTTCAACCCCACCCTCCCCAGAGCCGGTTGATCCCGGTGAATTCGGCAATGACTTGGCGAAACCGATCAAAGGGTTCGTGGGCCTGCGCCATGCCAGTGTGGCGGCCCAATTGAGTGGCACGAGTTCTGGAAAAAAACTGAGCCCTGCCAGCGCGCGAAATCCGGGCGCCTGGATCGCCACCCAATGGCTCGACGCCATGGACGAAAATGGTGACCAAGTCCTCACAAAAACAGAATTCACGAGCAAATTTAAAAAATGGTTCGTTGACTGGGACCTGCGTAAAGCAGGTGTCCTCAATGAGGATGCATTGAAAGATGGGTTATCAAAGGTCCTCGGGCTGCGTCCAAAGATTTAATCGAGGTCTTCCCCTGCCTTTGCCCTCGTACTTTGGTTCTGTTGCCCTTTTTTCTTCCCAAAAAAAGGGACGTTTCACACCAAAGCACCCAAGCACGAAGAGGAATTATTTCCTTTTGGATAAATCGCAGCTGTCAAACGCGGTTGATTCTCTCGGCCCACGGGTAGTTCGTTGATTGAAGCGTTTTATCCGGATCAAAGCCATTCGTTCGATAACCCGCGTCATTCGCACGAAAGCCAAAGCGCACGAGGACGGCTCATCCTTACCATCAGAAGCGGGTTCGTCGCAATCGTGTTCTTATGCTGAGGACTTCTAGTCAGGCTGGATGCACTACCGATCCCTGAACGGTGGGTGAGCAAACAAGTTTTGGCGCGGGTGAGTCTTCGCGCCCCCGAAACGCGGACGAAACGACGACGACGCTGCGGCATACAGGAGCTAAAGCATTTTGCCGAGCGGCGCATGGGCGCAATCAATCACCGGGGAGAGTTGAGAGTGAGTTCGACCAATCCGGCGCTCAAACGCCTGGATCAAGAGCATTATGACTTGATTATTGTATTGACATGAAAGAGCATTATGACTTGATTATTGTATTGACATGAAAGGACTAAGTCAAATTAAAAACATGTTCTATTTAACGATTACGCATAATGTCAGTCTATTTATTTTGACATTCTATCCATTTGTGAAGTTCCTGAATACAAACATGCTGACAGTATTTTTATATAGACAAAATTTTTATTATATTATGCCAGTATTTTTATTTTACACAATTCACACCAGCACATTACACAATATGTTTTGATTTTTATATTGACATATTGTAAATTAATTTGTCTGTAATAATTTATTGTGGCGCCATGGCGCCAAGAACTTGCGGTGCAAACATTCCGACCGGTTTGTTATCCCCAAGTGGCCCGGCGCAGGGTGACCGGGACTTCGTTGCGCTGGGGCATGCAGTACTGGCATCAAGTGCTCCAAGACGTTTGCGGAGTGGAAATTTGCGAACTTGCCCCGTCCAAACCGCGCCCGCCCTGGAGGCGGGTTCGAAAACCGGGATTGCTCGACAAAACAAGACGTTCAGTAGATACCACTATTTGTGGGTAAGGGTGAGAGAGGACCGGACGGACTCCCAGGACCTAGCCCGGGAGTTCTTGCGCTGCCTCACCGAGGCACGAAATGCTTCCGATTCGCAGCAACTTCAGGATGGGTTCTTTGGCGTCTTTGGATTTTGCCCGATTGACAAAAAACACTGCCACCCAATCATTTGCACCCTCGGGATCGACAAGTACCTGGTCGAGTGTCCAACTTTGTTGATCCTCGGCCGTCTTGAGATAGCTGTGACGGCTATTCCGCGCCTCGGGATTTAGGCACAACTGCCGGTGATTCGCTTCATAGGCCTCGATCGCAACTTGCAGTCGTGCCGCGGTCCAAGGTTGACCCGCGATCTCTTCGGATGACGCCAACAGACCGAGGGCCGTCTCGGTATCGCCATCGGTCCACGCCCGTAAAAAAGTGAAAACCTTGGTGCGCAGGGCAGCCGTGAATGATCGAAGATCCCGCGTCACATCCTGGGCCGCTTCCTCGGCACCCGGCGGCCGAGCTTCAGGGACGTCCGCCTTCGGTTGAAATGCGGGATTGCGCAGCCGTTCCCATTCATCCATCAGACTAGAATCCACCTGCCGAATCATCGTGCCCAGATAAAGCTCCATTTCTTGAACCGCCTCGGTCTTCGCCGCCGCAGGGACCGTCTGCTTAAGAACCTTGTAGACACTATTCAAATGCCGAAGCAGAATACCCTCCGCCCGTTGAAGCTCATAACGCTTGACATAGTCAGAAAAGGATCGAAACTCTTGAAACATCTCACGCGCAATGGATTTGAGACGAATATTCTCCTGCCCAATCCACGGATGTTGCACTGCCCAGGCGTTAAACGTCGCATAAAAATACTCCGCCTTCGGCTTGGGATATTCCAATTTTTCTAACTCCTCCATTCGGGCGTCGTATTCCATACCCTGCTGTTTGAGTTCGGCTATTTTCTGACCCTTCAAACGATCTAGTTGGCGGCGCAAGATCACGTCCGGATCATCCAAAATACCTTCAACCAAAGTAATGAGATCGAAGGCATAATCCGGCGCCTGCAAATCCATTTGGGGAAGCGTATCTAATAGAAACAACGACAACGCCTGATCCAAAGAGAAATTCTCCGGCAACGATAAATTGATCCGAAGCTTGCTCGAACTCGCCGGGCTTACCGTCGGTCTTCCTTCCGGAACGTCCGCCCTGGCGGCAGAGTTGGTTCCTCGAGAAACACCCGGCTGAGATGCGTCCTTCCGACTCGGCAGCTCGACGATCCGTCGATCCACCAAGGTCCGAAAAAGCTCCCAGGCACGTCGGACATGATTTTTTTTCGCCTTATCCGAATCGTGGCATCGACGAATCAAATCGCGCATGGCTGCACAACCATCCCCGGGGCGGCCCAGCACATTGAGCAGCACTGCATGAGTAATTTGAAAGCGTGAAGTCAATCGCTCGGGAGCAGCCGAGATCAGCCGGGTATAGGTTTGTTGATCCCAATTAACAAAATTTCTATCCGGCGGCTGACGCTTGACCACCTTCTTCCCATCCCGCTTCGATTTCTCTTCCAGTTTACGATTCTCGACGACGTGTTCCGGCGCTTGGGCAACGACCCACCCGACGTTATCATAGCCTTTGCGTCCAGCGCGCCCCGAAATTTGATGAAAATCCCGCGCCGCCAAAATCGCAGTTTTCTGCCCATCGTATTTGCACAGTCGGGTAAAAAGAACGGTTCGGATCGGCACATTGATGCCGACCCCGAGCGTATCGGTCCCGCAAATCACTTTGAGCAAACCGCGTTGAGCGAGTTGTTCGATCAAAATTCGGTATTTCGGCAGCAGCCCAGCGTGGTGCAGCCCGATGCCCGCACGGAGCCACCGCCGAATGTCCGGCCCGTACGGGCTCGCGAATTTGAATCCGTCCAGCACCGTCGCCAGCGCCGCTTTTTCTTCTCGGCTAGCGACATTCAGGCTTGTGAAATCTTGGGCACTTTCGGCCGCTTCATTCTGTGAAAAATGAACCACGTAGACGGGACCCTTGTCGGCTTCCAGGAGGGCTTCCAGAGTTTGTGCCAAGGAGGTCTCAGAATAGGTAAATTCCAGCGGCACCGGACGTCGCGTGGAAGCAATCGTCACCGTTGGGCGGGCATTGATCCGGGTGAGTTCGGTTTCAAAAAACGTCGTATCCCCCAGCGTGGCCGACATCAGGAGAAAACGCGTCTGGGGCAGCGTGAGCAGCGGGATTTGCCAAGCCGCTCCGCGATCCCGATCCGAATAATAGTGAAACTCGTCCATCACGACATCGTGAACGTTCGCGGTCGGCCCGTCGCGAAGCGCCATATTGGCTAATATTTCCGCGGTACAGCACAGAATCGGGGCCTCGCGATTGATGGTAGCATCGCCCGTGCTCAAACCCACGTTTTCCGCACCAAATTCGCGACAAAGCGAGAGCCATTTCTCATTCACCAATGCCTTGATCGGACAGGTGTACACCGAACGTTTGCCCTGAGCGACTGACTTAAAGTGGAGCGCCGACGCCACCAGAGATTTACCGGAACCCGTCGGCGTATTGAGAATCACGTTTTTCTCACCATAAAGCTCCAGAATTGCCTCTTCTTGGGCCGGATAAAGTTCGAGCTTTCGGTCCGCAACATAGTCAAGAAATTTTCCCAAGAGGAAGTCGTTGCCGAGTTGATCGGCCCGGATCAAATAATCGTAAAGCGTAGAAGACACAGTCGTAGTCTGTGCCTAGCGGCTCAGTGCGCAGAGGGAAAGCGGGAACGTCGATGGGCCGACCGACGATCCCCGATTCTTAGCGGCGAGGAAGCCCCCAACTGGGGTGATTTTCCGAGGTCGTTGCCGCCCAAAAATGCGAACAACCCGTGGGTCGTCCCTCCGAAACTTTTTCCTAACCACGATTTAGAGGACCAGAAGGGCCGAAAATGTGGGCTTTTTGGGGTTGTGAATAACGTGGGCATAAGCCGGGAAAAGTTTCGCTCGTTGGAAGCCAACATCTCGCCTAAAAAACTCGCCGCATTCCTGATATGACGGAAAGGTGTCCGACTAGAGCGGGCTTTTGACTTCAGGTACTAGATTTGTTTTAAACTGTTGGTATTGAATTTGTTACAGATGAATACAGCGAGATTGAATTGGGTCGTTTTCGACGCTTTAGGCCCTTTTGAACGGGTATCTTTGCGTGCTGTAACCCTCTCCGCCACCGTCCGTTACAACGCCGTTACGGCGGGGGGTGAATAAACTCTTGAATTCTGCCGACAACTGCCAACTCTCTCTGTCGTCCATGTCGTCCCTTAACGCTGAAGCCATTTGGAGCGCCGCCCGCGAAATGTTGCGCGGGATGTTGAAGCCAGAAATCTTCACCCTCTGGTTCGCGCCGCTACGGGCGCAAGCCGCGGTGGATGATCGACTCACCCTCGAGGTGGCGGATGAGTTTTGCGAAGTTTGGCTTCGCGACAACTACCTCGACGTGCTCCGCTCGGTGGTGAGCCGCACGGCGGTGCGACCGATGCATATTGACTTCGTGGTGAACGCCGATACCACCGGTCCGACCCTCCACGCCCCCCCCGCCGCCATGGCCTCCACCGAAGAGGCGTCTTTTTCGATGGCGCGGCGAGAGAAGGATTCCTTGAAAGAAGAGCCACCGTTCAATCCTCAGAACACGTTTGAAACGTTCATCGTGGGCGGCAACAACCAGTTCGCTCACAGCGTTTCCCTCGCCGTGGCCCAAAGTCCCGGTCGAGCCTTCAATCCCCTCTTCATCTTTGGCGGCGTGGGCCTCGGCAAAACCCACCTGCTCCACGCCATCGGGCATCACGTTCTCGCGGCCAAGAAAAACCCCAAAGTGGCGTACCTCAGCTGCGAGCGATTCACCAATGAGTTTATCGAAGCACTCCAGAACCATTCGCTCCCGAAATTTCGAAAAAAGTACCGTCAATTGGATCTTCTACTTCTGGATGACATCCAATTCCTGACCGGAAAAGAACGGATCCAAGAAGAATTCTTCCACACGTTCAACGCGCTTCATGAAGCCAGAAAACAAATCGTTCTGAGCTGTGATCGGCCAGCCAGCGAGATACAAGGCCTGGAACAACGTCTCATCTCCCGGTTTGAATGGGGCCAGACCGCCGACATTCAACCGCCGGACGTCGAGACGCGAATTGCGATCCTTCGCAAGAAAGAAAGTGCTTTCGGGGTCAAGCTCCCCGACGAAATCGTCGGCTTTCTGGCCCAGCGTATTCGTACGAATATTCGTCGGCTTGAAGGCGCCTATACACGCGTCGCCGCCTTTGCTCAACTCAGTGGCAAAGTCGTGACGCTCGAAACTGTCGAACAATTGCTCCGTGAAATCCTCCAGGAAGAAGGCCGTCAAGTGGTCACTATTGACTTCATTCAGAAAAAAATCGCCGAACATTACGACATCCGCATGCAGGACATGACCAGCAAACGGCGCCCAGAGAACATTGCGTTCCCGCGCCAAGTGGCCATGTACCTCTCCCGCCAGCTCACCGAATCGAGCCTAGCGGCCATCGGTGAGGCCTTTGGCGGCCGCGACCACGGCACCGTCTTGCACGCATGTCGGCAGGTAAAGAACCGGATGGAAGTCGATGCCAACGTCCGACAGACGGTCGGTTTCCTGGAAAAGCAATTGCAACGATAGCCGCCTTTTTGCGGTTTGGTGGTCATTCTCGGGGGCATCGGCATCCAGGAGCATTTCTTTCGTTGTGGTGCATAAAGGAAGGCGCGAAGGCGCCAGGTCTCCGCGACGCCCCGGACATCTGGAGCGGATTCCGATGCGATCGATGCTCCGGCGAAGAGACGCGCTCCCTCCGTCGCGCGCGGGTGCCGAGGCGGCACCCGCACCGGGGGATTTCGGGTCGGCCGGCGCCTTCGCTGGCCGCACGGCGCGAAGGCGCCGGGTCTTCGAGGTGCATGGGTGTGTGAGCGGATTCCCATGCGAGTCGTTCCACGCCCCGGCCGCTTGTCTCGCGCGAGGTCAGGAGTTTGGCGGCTTGCGGACGGGCGG
>JAYVTS010000285.1:0-3824 GCA_043788645.1 Verrucomicrobiota bacterium | reverse complement strand
CCGTCCAGAGCCCCGATCGGAGCCCTTCTTTGAACGCCTGTTTTACCCGCCGATCTTCGCCCGAATGAAAGGTGAGTATGGCCACTCGGCCACCGGGTTTTAGCGCGGTCGGCAATGATCTGAGCAATCCCTCCAATGCGCTGAATTCTTCATTGACCGCAATACGCAATGCTTGGAAGACCCGACGGACGACGGTATCTCCTTCCGCTCGGCCGAGGCTGCCATCTGCCCTGGCCGCAAGGGATCGGATCGTGTCGGCCAATCGAACGGTGTGAGTGAAGGGTGTTGCGCGAGCGACGGCAAGTAGCTCGCGAGCGAGCCAATCAGCTTGCGGCTCATCTGCATTTTCCAAGAGGGTACGTGTTAGTTTTTCCGGGGTGACACGGGCCAGCCAGGTGGCGGCGGAAATGCCGCGGTGCGGATTCAATCGGAGATCCAACGGTCCGTTGGTCTTGAAAGTAAAGCCGCGTGCGGGATCATCAAGCTGCATGGAGGATACCCCGAGGTCCGCTAAGATACCGTCGACCGGTCCCCAGCCTAGATCGAGAAGGGTGCGGCCGAGTCCGGCAAAATTTCCTTGGCGGACGATGAACGAATCGGCGCCGTGGCCCAAGGCGCGCAGCCGGGCTTCGGTTTTTGGCAGTTCGAGCGGATCGACATCGAGCCCCAACAAGCGACCGCCGGGGACGAGGCGAGGCAGCAGTTCCAAACTATGCCCGCCATAACCCAAAGTGGCGTCTACGAAGCTTTCGCCGGGTCGCGGATCTAACTGGGCCAAGAGTTCGCCCACTAGAATGGGGCGATGGGTGCCCGCCGGCGTTTTTCCACTGGCGATGACTTTGAGCACATCATTCGCGTACTGATCCGGGTTGTGTTCCTTATATTTATCCTCGAATCGGCGCGGGTTTTTTCCGGAGTATCGGAGCCGTCGCTTGGGCCTTTTTATGGCGATCGGCACCGTTGCTAGCACCGGTATCGGTATCAGTTCGGCTAAAGGATTGATCGGCACGGAGAGTAGGTTTGAATTCAATAGATCACCAGACCGGGCATGGGGGCGTCATTCTTCATCAGGTGGCGTTGATCGGATCGAAATAAGAACCTGGACGGCAGCGGTCATGGTTTGCTTAACCGGCAACGAATTTGCGGTGCACTGGAAACAGGGGGGTCAATGCCCGTCCGAGCCGGTCCTGGAGGGCTTGCAATTCTGCGTAAATGGGCACCGCCTGGGGATTTGGCGTGGTTGTTTCATCTCCATTGAGTGTGACAAATTGATCTGTAACCTCCGCGATGGAGAGGGTTTCACCGGCGGACTTTCGCCAGCACCAAAGTGCCTGGAGCGCCGCGCCATACGCGGCGCCTTCATCAACTTTTAGAGTGACGACTTCCGCGTTAAACACGTCCGCCATCACTTGGCGCCACAGCTTGGACTTGGCGCCGCCGCCGGTGGCGCGCACTTGCGAGGCTTTCACGCCTAGTGAGGCGAGGCGACGCATCCCGTAATTGAGGCCCAGCGTTACGCCTTCCAGGGTCGCGCGGGCAAAGTGGGCAGCGGTAAATGTTTTCGGACGAACCCCGAAGAATGCGCCCGTACCCTCCGGTACATTGGGCGTGCGTTCACCTTCTAGGTACGGAAGTAACAGGAGGCCATCGCTGCCGATCGGAGCTTGGCGGGCCGTTTTTTCAAATCCAGTATGGTCGAGCTTGAACTCCTGACGGACCATCTCGGTCGCTACCGTCACGTTCATGGTGCAGAGCAAGGGCAACCAGTGATTGGTCGAGTCGCAGAAGGCTGCGATCTCGCCGTTGGGATCCACGATCGGTTTGTCGGCAAAAGCGTAAATGGTTCCGCTCGTGCCGAAACTGGCGGTGATGACCCCCGGCCGAGTGTTTCCAGTGCCAATAGCCCCCATCATATTGTCACCGCCACCCGCACTTACTAGAACGCCGGGGTTTAATCCCAGCAATTTGGCGGTCTTGTCCGTGAGAGTGCCAGCGGAAACATCGCTGCTTGACAACTTCGGTAGTTTAGAGATTAACTCTGGATCGATCGCCTGAACTGCCGGCTGGCACCAAATTCGGCGGCGAACATCCATGAGGGCTGTACCGGAGGCATCACCGTATTCCATGAACGCGTTGCCCGTAAGCCACCAGTTGAGGTAATCATGAGGCAACAGCACCGTCGCGAGCCGAGCGAAATTCTTCGGTTCGTGCTTTTTGAGCCAGAGAATTTTAGAAGCGGTGAAGCCGGGTAAGATGGCGTTGCCTGCGGCTTTAATGGTAGCTTTGTCACCGCCGATCACGTTCATCAACTCCAGGCATTCGGCGGCCGTGACGGTATCGCACCATAATTTGGCGGGGCGAATCACCGTTCCCTCGGCATCCAATGGAACAAATCCGTGTTGCTGTCCGCTCACTCCGATAGCGACGACTTCGCCCGGGGCCGCTTTGGCTGCTTTGAGTGCTGCCGTGACGGCTTTGGCGGTGGCGGCCGTCCAATCTTCTGGATGTTGTTCCTTAGCGCCGGGCGGGAGATTGGGGATGAGGTCGTAACCTGCAGAACCCGTGCCGAGGACCTTGCCGGATTTGGCGTCCACAATCAGGGCTTTGGTGGATTGCGTTCCGGAATCAATGCCGACGAGCAGCGAGCGCTTGGCCATAGCGCGGATCATTCCTTGCGGAACCCTCACCGGCAAGCACGACCGGTGGTCTGTGGCCGTTTTTTTTGGTGAGCGTCAATACGTGATCAATGCCTGAATATCATGCGCGGCGATCTGCTTCCTTCCTTGCAGAAAACCAAGTTCGATCAGGAAACGTACGCTAACAAGATGTGCTCCGAGTCGGTGCAACAGTGAAACCGCGGCCGCTGCCGTCCCCCCGGTTGCCAGAAGGTCGTCGAGCAAAAGCACTCGTTCACCCGGTTTAACGGCATCCGTGTGGACGGCGATCGTATTTGAACCGTATTCCAGGTCGTAGGATTGTTCATGAGTTAAGTGGGGGAGTTTGCCCTTTTTGCGGATTGGTACAAAGCCTACGCCCAGGCGAGCGGCGGCGGCGGCTGCAAAAATGAACCCGCGAGCATCAATACCGACGACCTTGTCAATGCTTCCCGGAGCAATGCCTGCGAGCAGAAGTTCCATGGCGCCGGCAAACAACCGACCGTTTGCGAGCACCGGAGTAATATCCTTGAATTGGATACCGGGCTTCGGGAAGTCTGGCACATTGCGGATGGCCTGTTCGATTTCGGCAACAGTTGGCAACGACATATCCCCCGCCATGTCGCCGAGTCATCGGGAAGCGTCAAGCTAACCCAGCAGAATCCGCTCCCCGAAACTCCGCACTTCCGCCCCCGATTTGGAGCGGTAGGGGTCGCCAGAGTTCCGCGGCTGCCACTTCTGTTGATAGATTTTTACAATCGAATAAACCAGTATATTTAAAACAAAAGACGTGGTGTTGAATCATTATAAATTGACCGGTTTATTATAATTACGGATGAACACGCCTAGCACTAAGCAAGATACGGAGTTTTAATTGAAAACTATTATTCTTATTCAATGTATTGACATATGAATAACGTAAAATATCAGTCAATATGTTTTGACAAAATGGTGCGAGATCTTGTTTAATATGTCATGATAAATAATTTATGTTTAATTTGTCATGATAAATAATTATAAATAATATACAATCAGTTTGACTGCATAAATGTGTTGACGGAGGTGAGATCTTGGGGCAGGATTGGTGTCTAGCTTATGACACGAATTAAGTTGAGTGGGGCGACGGCGGTTTATCACTGCATCTCGCGGGTGGTCGGAGCACAGCTGCTC
>JAYVTS010000284.1:0-21224 GCA_043788645.1 Verrucomicrobiota bacterium | reverse complement strand
ATCGGCGATTAACGCCTCGTTGTGCCAAATAGGGACGCCATCCTTGCGCCAATACGCCGCCAACGCCCAACGGGGTAGGGGTTCGCCTGGATACCATTTGCCTTGTCCAAAGTGCAGTAACGCTCCCGGCGCGAACCGATGCCGCAAACGTTGGATCAGTTCACTCGAAAGTTTTCGTTTATTCGCCGAGGCAGCGGTAAAATTCCATTCCGGCCCGTCCCGATCATCCACGGAGACAAACGTCGGCTCTCCACCCATCGTTAGGCGGACATCTTGGCGGACGAGATCCAAGTCAATGGCGTGACCCAGTGCTTCCACTCGGGACCATTGTTGGTCGGTATAGGGCTTGGTGACTCGGGGTGATTCGTAAATCCGCGTCACCGTCATTTCATGGTGCAAGGTCGATTCACATTTGTCGATCGCCCCACTGACGGCGGCGGCGGTGGTTGGCTCCGGGGTACACGACAGGGGAATGTGGCCTTCACCCGCCAGGAGGCCCGAAGTCGGATCGAGGCCAACCCAACCAGCGCCTGGCAGATACACCTCACACCAAGCGTGTAGGTCCGTGAAATCCACCGCTGCGCCCACCGGACCATCGAGCGATTTCACGTCCGGCGTGAGTTGGATCAAATACCCACTGGCGAAGCGTGCGGCGAGACCCAAATGCCGGAATAACTGGACCAGCAACCAGCTAGAATCGCGACACGACCCGCTTTTTTTGACCAACGTTTCTTCTGGTTCCTGAACGCCTGGTTCGAGGCGAATGACGTATTTCAGATCGTGCTGCAACCGCTGATTGATCGCCACGATAAAATCAATCGTCCGCAAGGGCGTACGAGCGGTCGCGGCGCCTGCCACTTTGGTGGCGACGCGAGCCGCAGGCTCACCTAAAATATCCCGACGCAACACGCGCAGGTAGTTCGTAAATTCGGGCGTGAGCGAGCCCAGCTCGAGGAAGGGACGTAAGTCTTGTGAAAGCTTGGCGTCGTAAGCGAACGGGAAAATCGACGCGGCTTCTTCGACAAAAAAACCAAATGGATTGTAAACCGCCAGCTCAGCGATCACTTCGACCTCGACTGAAAATTCGGTGAGGGGCTCCTGAAAAACGAGACGAGCGTTCCAATTTGAAAACGGGTCCTGGTGCCAATTCAGGAAATGTTTCCCACCGCCGATGCGTTGGGAGTAGCTCAATATATTCGTGCGACAATGCGGGGCTGGTCGCAGCCGGACCACATGCGGCCCGTGATTAACGGGGCGATCATAGTTGTAACGAGTGAGATGCCGGAGGGCGACGTGAATAGCCATAGAGAGCGGAGGGAGGTCAAGGAAACTGCCCAGCCCCAAATGAAGGGAAATTAGCCCGTCGGGAAAGAGAATTTGTTCAGGGTCGAATTTGAAAATAATTTCAACACCAAATGCCCAGTCATTTCCCCCCCATCAACTCAATCGCAGGAGGCGAAGAAACAAGAAGAATTTACGCTACCGTCGGCATCCCAAGGTCAACAAGAGATTGGCCCAGAGCGCTAAGTCTCCGGTCTGGACGGTTAATACGTGATCCGCCGACTCGACCGCCTGGTAAAAATCCCACTTTAAAATCGGTATTAAGGGTTGATCGAGTCCGGCGGATTTGACGGTTTTACGAAAGTCATTCCAAACCGGCGGTTCCCCGACTTTGGCGTACGGATCATCGGCAGGGATTCCCATCACATTGATTTGATCAACCTGAACGGCCGAGATGATCGCTCTTAGGACCTGAACGACGGTGACCAATCCGGGGGAGAGATTGAGGCATACTATCTCAGCGTTAGGACCCTTTTTGGTCGAGGCGGGATAGTGGCCGTCCGCAATCAGGACCCGGGCATGATGCCCGGCTCGACCGAGGATTTCGTTAATACGCGGATGGATCAATTGATGGTTGAGCATGGGAATGGGTTGAACTCAGGAACGGGCGGATTCATCAGGAAAACCCTCTTCTTTTGCGTTCTTTCGCGGCTATTCATGCGGAGGGAATCCGTGCCGAAAGGAAATCAGGGTTTGGCGTGCGGCGGCTTCACTGTCCGGCCAAGGAAGGCATTCGGCGCTGAGATATCCTTGAAATCCGAGTTGACGCAGTGTTTGAGTGATCGGGGTTACAGCCGTGTGCCCGAAGCCAATCGCCCGTCGATTGGAATCTGCAAAATGGACGTGCCCAAGGCGATTGCCGGCGAGGCGGAGGGCCGCGGCAATATCGACCTCCTCAATCGCCATATGAAAGAGATCGCAGAGGAGTTTCACGTTGCGGGTGCGTAAGGTATCGAGAAAGGCGAGGGATTCCCCGACGGTGTTGAAGAGATTGGATTCGTACCGATTGAGGGGCTCGAGGAGGAGAGGGACTCCGAGCGCGTGAGCACGGGGAGCTAATTGATCCAGTTCCTGTCTTAACCATTCGAGTGCTTGCTCTTTGGTCACGCCATCTCCCCAACGGCCTTGCAGGGAACCGATGATGGCGGGAGTCCCAAAGCCGCCCGCAAAATCAATCACGGCTGCGGCAAAATCGCGGGCACCCATTCGAAGGTGCGGATCGGGATCGGTCAGGCGGTATTTGTGTCGAAGCCAACCGGCACCGGTTCCAATGGCGGCGAGCTGGAGACGGTGTTCTCGGAGCAGACCACGAAGCAAATGTCCATCCAGTTCATCGGCGTGTCCGGGGAAGATTTCAATCGCATGGAAGCCGAGGGCGGCCGCGGAGGCGCAGCTGGCGGCGAGGTCGTCGTGGTAGACAAAGGGACCAGATCGCGCTTCAGGGACGAGGGAAATGGTGACAGCGCTGCGAATCATGTTTCGATGGGCGATCCGGCTCCAGCGGCTAATGATTGTGGACGCCTTCTTTGGTGAGCTTTGGAATGAAGGAAAGGAATCCGAGGGAGAGCTGATTGGATCCCCCTCCCGCGGTGCCGTCGGCGGCGATGGTATTCAGGACCCCCCCCACATCTTCGGCCGTGAAGGGTTTGTGGAGGAGTCGGCGTACGTTCAGGGCGTCGAGGTCGGCTTGGCGGGCGGAATCTCCGGAATCGATTAATGCGACGACTGGGACGTTGGGCGAAATGCTGTGGATGGCTCGGATCAGTTGCAGGCCATCAATATGTTGGAGGCGCATTTCGGAGAGAACGGCCCAAATCGTTGGCTGATTCTCGGTGAAAACGGTCAAGGCCTCCACGCCGTCGCCGGCGACTAGCACATGCAGGTTAAAGAGTTCGAGAACCGCCTTCATGAGGTTTCGAGTGGGCGGATCGGCATCGACGAGGAGCACCGTTTGGCCTTGGCCGACAAAGCTGTTGGCGGGGGTTTGGGTTAAAGTCGCTCTGGAATGTGTGGCACAGGCTGGGAGATAAATGCTGAAGCAAGTCCCTCGGTCCGTTTCGCTCTCGCACCGAATGATCCCGCCATGTTCCTGAACGGCTTTCAGGACCATGGTTAGCCCGAGACCCGAGCCTTTTTCCGGACCTTTGGTGGTAAAAAAGGGATCAAAGATCCGGCTCAGCACCTCGGTGGGAATTCCAATCCCGGTATCTTGCACCTGGAGGCGGACGAATGGTCCGGGCTTCATTCCGGGTTCGGCGCGCACGAACGCGTCATCAATTTCCGTATTTTCCAATAAAATCCCCAGCGTACCGCCATTCGGCATGGCATCCCGTGCGTTGGTCGCCAAGTTGAGGAGTGCTTGATGGAGCGTGGTGGCGTTGCCGACGACGTCCCAAAGATCGGGGGCTATTTTCGTTCGAAAACGAATCGACGCAGGAAAAGTAGCCTGACAAATCCGGGTGATTTCCTTCGCGAGCGAGCCCAGACTCATTTGTATCGTATTTCCCTGAATGCCCTTTGAGAACGAGAGCATTTGTCGAATCATCTCACTGGCTCGGCGAGTGCTCCCCTGGAGGGCTTGCAAAAATTCCTGCATTTCGGCGGAGGTTTCCTTGGAACGTAACAGGTCCACGGCGATGGAGAGCCCGGCTAATATGTTGTTCAGATCATGGGCCACACCACAGGCGAGGGTGCCGATGCTTTCTAGCTGTTGGGCTCGGCGGAGGCGTAATTCGGTGGTGCGTTGATCGCGGATGTCACAATTGATAGCAAGAACCCCTTGGGGTTCGCCTTGGGAATCCTGAATAACGCTGCAACGGCTTTCCGCGAGAATGATCGCACCAGATTTGCTCAGATGTTGGCATTCGCCCGTCCACTCTTCTCCCAGTTCTACGGCTGCTCGGATCTCGTCGGCTTTCTCCGGTTGCTGCCGATATACCAGATCTTTCAGGGGACGTCCGACGGCCTCGACACAGGTCCAGCCATAGAGTCGTTCGGCACCGCGATTCCAAAACGTCACGATCTGATTCGCGTCGGTGACGACGACGGCATCGCGGATTTGATTGAGCAGGGCAGACTGGACCCGGAGATGTTCCTCGGTCAGATCGTGACGGGTGACGTCCAGGAACAACCCGACCCGATGAGAGACTCGACCCGCCTGATCTTTGACGGGTGTTATACGGAGCTCTGCTTGGTGGTAGGTCCCGTCTTTTCGGCGGCAGGAGAGGAGGAGGGAAGTCGGATTCGACCCGCGAAAAGCGCTCTCAAAACGAGCGTACTCGTTGGAATCGGGTGCGAGCCCGAGGGAACGTTCGAGACGGTTTTCCTGAATTTCTGCGGGGGCGTAGCCGGTCATGGCCACGAAAGCCGGATTGAAATAGACGATCTGGTTTTCCGAATCCCGCGGTTCGGTAATAATCATTCCGCTCGATGAGGCATGGGCCGCTGCTTCAAAAAGTCGACGTTGAATCTCCACTCCGTGGCGTTGGACGGCCAGTTCCAGGATGCCTCCGAGTTCTTCAGCAGCAATGGGCTTCAGGAGGAAGCCAAAATTGGAAATCGTTCTTGCTCGTTGAACGGTCGGCACGTCTGCCTGTCCGCTCATAAAAATGATCGGAAGTTCCATCAGAGCGAGCAATCGTTCCGCGGCCTCCAAGCCGTCGAGAGCGCCGTTGAGCCGGATATCCATCAAAACGACGTCCGGTCGAAATTTCTCCGCCATCTCGAGTGCTTCTTCACCGGACTCTGCCCGGGCACACTCTTCGTAGCCTTGGCGCCTCAGGTATCGTTCAAGCTCCATCGCGACGATACTTTCATCTTCCACGATGAGAACTTTGACCCGTCGGCCGAACTCGGCAGGGCTACCACTTAAGCGCATGGGCGGTTTACTTTCCCTAATTCCCCAGGATAGTCATCGTTTCTGATCAAATCAAGGCTCCTGCCAACGGGCCTATGGGCTCGGGCTCGAAACGAGAAATATGAGTTCGGATCCGCCGAGGTGTTCCAAGGGCGTTGGCGGCTTCGTCTGGCGATAAAGTTCTGCGACTGAGTGAATGAGTATCCGTCAGGAAATTCACGTTCCGTTCGCCGAAGTTGAGCCTGAAGGGCAAGCGAGGGGTTCAGGCTGAAACTTTCCTCGTCCATGAGTCTGGAAATTATTTTCTTCCACTGGTACCGCTTTGGGCTTGGCCTCCCGTCAGGAATTGATCGGTCGGAATCTAGCTCTTCAAGCGGATGGAATTAAACGGGTGCGTTCTCGGATGCTTGCGTTATTCGTTGACGTTGACGTTGAATATTTATACCCGAACGCGTGGACAATCTCGATCAGTCTGCGAGGGGTAGCCAGCCAGAGACTTCAGGCCAGATTCAATCTAAGAGTTCTTGAGTACGGTCTAAGGGTCGATTCTTGAATTCCATGAGAGAATTATTGCAGGAGCTTGAGCACGGCTTGCGGCATTTGATTGGCTTGCACGAGCATGGCGACTCCGGATTGAACGAGGATATTACTACGAGCCAGATTGGTGGTTTCATCGGCAACATCGACATCCTGAATCTTGGAACTGGCTGCGGTGAAATTTTCGCCCGCGGTCATGAGTTGGTCCGCGGTGTAGTTCAACCGAGTTTGGTAAGCTCCGACCGTCGCTCGATCTTGAGACAATTGATCAATCGTGGTCTTAATCGTGATCAGTGCGGCGGCCGCGTTGGGGACCGTATCGACTGAGGCGGCGGTCGCGTTGGTATAGGTGGGGGTGCTCAGATCGACTCCGCCCATCGGAAAAGTGGACCCTTCGGAGTCGGTGGTGATATTAAGAGTGCTGGACGAGAACAGCGGGACGCCGTTGAAATCCTTGCCCGCGCCGCTCGTGACGTACGTACCCAATTGAGTGAACTCTCGATTATAGAGCAAGCGATCCCCATCTGTCTTGGTCGCATCCTGGGAGAGAATGGCCAATTCACTCATGCGATCCAGTGCTTTCTCAATTTTAGAGAGGTAACCATCTTGCGTTTGAGTAAACGACAGCGCGTTCGTGACATTATTCTTCGCCGCCGTGGTGCGTTGAACTTGTGAATCGAAGCGGGACGCAACCGCTACGCCGGCGGCATCGTCAGATGCATCGGTGAGCCTCGAGCCGGAGCTGAGGCGGACGATTGATTTGCTCAGCCTCGCTTGGGCTGAATTCAAGTTGCGGGCCGAAACCATGGCCGACAAGTTAGTTTGGAATATCATATACGTTTTCGGTTATAGGTTTGTTAATAGTAATGATGTGTTTTGCGGAAAACTGTTTTTTGGTTGGAGGTTAATTGCTTAGGAAGAAATGGGGAACCTGGCGGGGATCGCTTTGGGCTGGGAAAGCCTGGGTACCGCCGTGCGTCCGTTGGTCAGTGCTTCTCGGTTATTGCGCTGAATTTCGTCGTAGACTTCCTCACGATGAACCGCAACGTCGGAGGGCGCTTCGATGCCGATTTTGACGATCTCTCCATCGACGCGCACGATCTTGACTCGGATCTTGCCATCGATGACGATGCTTTCGTTAATTTTGCGAGATAAGATGAGCATGGCCGCAGTGAATAGGGGCTATACCGCAGTGGGTAGGGGATGTTGCAACGCGTACTTGGACGCGTTGGTGAGAATCACCTGTTTTCCTCGAAGGCTATGGCGATTGACCACGACCGGACCCTTCAGATTCACCGTGGCTTGATTTCCACCCCGGAGCGTGACGATGTTGAAAATTAAAGCCGCTTCGGGTGAAGGAAGTTGAAGGAAGGCGACGTCTTCCGAGCTGATCTCCGGTTGATAGTCTGGGATGATTTCAAAGGGATTGACGACGAGAAACGCGAGGCTTTCGTCGCCCAACACCTGAAACCACTTGAACGGTGCTTCGTCGGCTTTGCTGATCAGCGAGTAACGCTTGATCTGCTCAAAGCCCAGTAGCCCGAGCGGTAATTGGATCTCGCTCTCCACTTCGGAGGACGATTGCTCACAGCTAGTGCTGTCGACAGTTTCCATAATTCAATCTGTCGAGCAGGCAGCAACGGGCGTGCCAACCAAGTGAATGATTCATTTTGATCGAGAAACGCCCATAAAAGCAATCATTTGAGGCGAGTTTTGGAAGACTCGGCAAATCTTCACCGGATGACCCGGCAGTCTTTTCCGGTCGCGGTCAAAAACGACGGCTTTGTCCAGGGTGCGCAGGCCAGGATATTTGCCACGGTTTTCCTACCGTTGGTTGCGAATCGTTCCAGTCCTGAAGGGCCGGCCGGAATGGCCCGACGGTGGGAGGGTGATGCAGCAGGGCCCGGGCCATGGCTTGACCGGTTGGGTCCGTATTAAAGACGCAAAACCCCGATCGCCCTACTTCCAGGTGCATTGCGCGGAAAGACGTCCTCCGAGGCGGGCGATATCCGCCCAATCTACTCTGGAATATCAAAGCTAAAGTTAGGGAGGAATATGCCGATCCATCCTTAACGACATGAAAACGTGGAGAAGTTGATCGAAGGTTCGGTTCGCAAAGTCGGCAGCGCGATGCGGAACTCGAGTTGCTGATCCGACCCCAACTCCGCCCGTCACCTCTCGGACTGCCGCAGAAACATGAAGCTGAAAATTTTAACGGTCGACGGTAGCCAAACGATTCGCCTGATCGTCGCCCAAGCCTTTAAGAGCTTTGATTGCGACTTTCTGGAAGGCGCCAACTGGGTGGAAGGACTCGCGGTGGCGAATCGGGAGAAACCAGACCTCATCATTCTGGATAGGACGATGCCGATCAGGGACGGCCCAGAAATACTTTCCCAACTCAAAGGGACCGACTTCAACCTGGTAAGCCTCGGCTTATCCACGTTTCAGCTCTACGGAGAACTATCAATTAAGCATCGCATCATTGGTTCCGACCTGGTGCAGCAGGAATGCAAGCTTTATGAGGACACCAAGGATGGTCGATTTGTGGGTTCAATGGGAGCGGCTAAGGCAGCTTTCGCTGTGGATGTGGCTTGATGGCCCGCATCGCCGCCCCCTTGCGCCTCGATGTCTCCATGGATTGGGGACGGGCACAGTTCTTCTGTTACCCATTCTAATGATTCAGGCCGGCGTTCCGTCCGGCTACTTGGCCGTCCTGGGTTCTATTCCAATGCGTTTCCAAATCGAGATATTTGGGCCGCCTTACCGCATCTCCTTGCCGCCTATTAAAATGGACGACGCGGATTCAGGCCCGGCAACCGCGCTGGCAACTCCTAGGTCGTCAACGAATCAGATATCGAAATCGGATCGGACGCTCAGCGGCAGGGTCAAGGCCACGCTGGAGACGGCCTCGGCTGCGGGCGGCCCAGAGCGGCTCGCCGCGGCTTCAATCGGCTCCCTGGAATCTGCGGAAGCCTCTCTTTCTGCGGAATCAGACACCTACCCACCACCGCTATCTCCCCAGATGTTGGTCCACCTTTTTATCGAATCGTCGGGCACCAACCTACCTCAAGTTCAAGTTCCCGGGATTTTCCCAGGATTTACGCCTCCACAGCCCGCAACACGACCGTCTAGCTCCGCTATCTATCTTTCACGGTAGCATTCTGTATGATTTTATTCCGTCTATTTGGACCGACTCCCTTCCGGGGCAAGCATTGGATGGGAACGCTGTTCACGGTCGTCTTTTTAACACCCACCCTCTGGGGCAATGAGCCAAAGCAAAAGCACGGTGTGCCCGGTCCGGGTGAACTGGGCTCGACGGCTGAAGGGGCAACGAATGAGCCGCCGCATTCAATCGAGGCCGCGGTAAACCCGGCCGCCAAATCTCCTTCCCCTCATCAGAGCGCGGTCGACGGGTCGGCCCCATTTCCGACGGGCATGGGAGAGACGAATACGAGTTCGGCCTCCCCGGCGCTGTCCGCCAATGAAAACCTGTTTCCTCGAAAAATGACGGAGGAAGAAGCGGATTTTCAAGAATTTCAAGATCATCTTGATGACGGACTCAGACAAAAACGAGAGCGAAAATTTCCCGAAGCGGAAAACATCTTCGTCGCGCTCTTGCAGACTACGGCACCGCTGGGGATCCAACGCAAGGCGTTGCTCGAGATGGGAATTCTGGCCCAAGAACAACGCCAGTTTACCCGTGCCCAGCAGATTTTTTCCCAGTATCTCAGCAAATTTCGCGACGATCCCAGCGTGCCAGAAGTGTTGTTGTTGCAGGGACTGGTTTATCGCGAGATGGGAGCCCATACGCTGGCCATCTCTCGTTTTTTCGCCGTGATGTCCACCGCCCTGAATCTACCGCAAGGACGAACCGACTACTATGAACGGTTGGTCCTTCGCGCTCAAACCGAGATCGCGGAGACGTATTATTTGAAGGGTGATTTTGCCGAGGCCACCGACTATCTGAGCCGACTTTTAAAGCTGAATGATCGACAATTGAACCGGGCGCAAATCCGCTGCAAACTGATCCGGGCTCTCTCCCAGCAGGCGCGCCCGGTCGATGTGATTTCGCAGGCATCGTTGTTTATTGGCGATCATCCGCTCGCCCGAGAGATTCCAGAGGTCCGTTTTCTGCTCGCAACCGCTCTAAAACGCTTGGCCCGAAATCGCGAAGCGACGGAGCAGGTCCTAGCCCTCCTCCAACCGCCGACCCATGAAGCGGAGGAACCTACCGAAGGCTGGGCGCAATGGCGGCAGCGGGCTGGGAATGAGATTGGAAATCAATTGTACGAAGAGGGTGATTATTTTAATGCCCTCGAGATCTATCTCAAATTGGCCAACCTGAATCCGAATTCTTCCTGGCAGATTCCGGTTCTATACCAAATCGGCTTGATCAATGAACGCCTCGAACAACCGGCTAAAGCGTCGGACTCCTACGAAAAAATCGGTGCCCTGGCAAAAAAAATGGAGTCCGGCAATCGGACTCCCGCTCTCTCCGCCGTGATTGACATGGCCCAATGGCGCTCCGACCATTTAGCCTGGCTCTTAAACGCCGCACAAGAAAACAGTCAGCTGCGTTCAGCGCTGCCGCTAAAAGTCGCTCAAACATCACCATGACCGAATCTTTTGTTGAAATGGTTGAGGATTTACGCCGCCATTTGACGGTGTGTACCGAGGTGCTGGCGGTGGTCGAGCAGGAAAGCCAAGAATTGCGCCGACCCGCGAGTTCTCGACTTCCGGAAGTCGCGGAACGAAAGGGCCGTTTGCTGCCCGAACTGTCCCGTTCATTGGAACGAGTCCGTTTCCACCGGGTGCAGTGGCAAAAAGTGAAGGCCGCTGAGCGCAATCAAGCTCCGGAGATTCCGCCATTGCTCCGGCAAAATCAGGATTTGATCATGAAGATCATTGTTCTTGATCGGGAAAATGAGCAGTTGCTGCTGCGGCATGGCCTGATTCCCGCCCGCCAACTTCCGGCCGCAAGTCGTCAACGCCCCCATTTTGTGGCGGAACTCTACCGTCGTCAGGATCCACGCTAAATTTGCCGCCAATCGCCTCGCCATTGGCTGCCGGGAGTTTATCCTGAGCGAATGCCGCTAGAGAAAATTATCGTCCTGGAAGACGACCTCATTATTCGTAAGAATCTTGAGCAACTCCTCCGGAAGCGTCATTACGACGTGGCCGCGGTCGGTACGATCGCCGCTGCCCAAGAGCTTTTGGGCAAGGACACGTTTGATTTGATGTTCACCGACGTCCGCTTGCCGGATGGAGAGGGAACGGAGCTATTGCGTCAATTGCAGGCTCGCCCGACCAAGCCGCTCGTCGTGGTGATTACGGGCTTCGGTTCGATCGAATCCGCGGTGAGTTGTATGCGGGACGGCGCGTTCGACTACATCATCAAGCCATTTTCACTCGAACAGCTCGATATCATCCTCAAAAAAGCGGACGAATTCACACAAATTCTCAAGCTTAATCGTTACTTGAGCCACGAAGAAGACGAGGAAACGGGGTCTGAATTACTCGGTCGGAGCAAGGCGATGGAGCAATTGCGGGGCCTGATCCGAAAGGTGGCCCGAACTCAAGCCACGGTCCTCATCCAGGGCGAAAGTGGGACCGGTAAAGAATTGGTTGCCCGAGCCATCTATCGTGAAAGCCCACGGGCGAACGGCCCGTTTATCAAGATCAATTGTGCCGCGATTCCAGAGACTCTGATTGAAAGCGAGTTTTTTGGCCACGAAAAAGGCGCTTTCACGGGGGCCATGAACAAGCGGGAAGGTCGTTTTGAGCTGGCGCATGGCGGGACGATTCTGCTCGACGAAGTGAGCGAGGTGTCCTCCCAGGTACAGGCCAAGCTGCTCCGAGTCCTTCAGGAGCGCGAACTGGAACGGGTGGGCGGCAATCGGACCATTAAAGTTGATGTCCGCGTCCTGGCGACGACGAACCGACAACTTGAATTGAGCGTCGAGCGGAAGGAATTCCGTCAAGATTTGTTTTTTCGGCTCAATGTGGTTCCCATTCTGGTCCCGCCACTCCGCGAACGTCGGGAAGATATTCCATTCCTCTCGGAGAAGTTCATGCATCGTTTCGCCCGCAAACACGGGGTCCGAGTGACGGGAATCTCACCGGCCTGCCTCATTGCACTCTGCGCCCATCATTGGCCGGGCAACGTCCGGGAGCTTCAGAATGTCATCGAACGCGCCGTGATTTTGGGGGCAGATGGGGATGATTTAGAGACTGAGCATTTGGGGTTTGTTCCCTTACCCGGCCTGCTTGCCCGAGCGTGCACGACCTCGTCGGACTCTCCTTCCAATTCAAACGGGGCGGGCGGATCGAGGACACCCAACGATGCTTCAGCCCGTTCTCCGTTGGATCTCCTCTCTTTGGCGGACATCGAAAAAAAGCAGATTCTCGTCGCGCTCGAGAACTTCAAAGGCAACCGCACTCACGCCGCCAAGAGGCTAGGAATTAGTGTCCGTACGCTGCGGAACAAACTCCACGAGTACGGTGTCCCGGGGAGAGACGATGACGGCATTCCGGACGAGTAGCGATCCGGAAGCCGCCCTGGTGCCCGGTCAACTTTGCCTGGCGCGCGGGTCGGTTCGGAAATAATTGCCGCCTTCAACGGCATCGCTACGAAGAACCCCTAATTCCAGGGGTTTTCTATTACTGGCATCCTGATTGCTACAGCGGCGTCGGACATCAGACCATGATCGACGCCATTTTCAATCAACCCGGTTACGTAACCGCGAAGAAAATGCTCGATGTGACCGCACTTCGGCACGAGGCGATTGCGAGCAATCTGGCAAATATCGAAACACCGAACTATCGGCGCATCGATGTTCCACCCTCGTTTAGCAACGCGTTGAAGCAAGCCATTCTCTCGGGCGATCCGGCCCAAGTGGCGGGCCAAAAGCCCCTGCTTGCGGTGGACGCGGCCTCCCTGTCCTCCAACCGCGACGGCAATACGGTCCAGCTCGAAAACGAACTCCTGACCCTCAATCAAAACACGATGGATCACGCGCTAGAAACCCAACTCGTCAGCGGACAACTCTATCGACTTCGAATGGCCATCACCGGCCGCTCAACCTGAAAGCTTGAACCATGATGGATCTTTTACCGGGAATTCGCAGCAGCGCTTCAGCCCTCGGAGCGGAGCGACTTCGTCTCGAAATCATTTCTCAAAACATCGTCAACGCTAATACCACAAGGGGTTTGGATGGTCAACCGTATCAGCGCCAAATGGTGAGTTTTGAAAGCGTTCTTGACCAGCAATCCGGTGGCCGTACCGGTTCCTTGGCCCCCAGCAATGTCCGCGTCTCCAGCGTTCAAAACGACCAGCGGAAACCGCGCCTCATCTATGATCCGACCGCCGCTGACGCCGACCCGACCACCGGCCTGGTGGCGATGCCTGATATTAATATCCAAGAGGAAATGGTGGATATGATTGCGTCCACCCGCGCGTATGAGGCCAACTTGGCCGTGGTTCGCAACGCCCGGAATATGGCCATGCAGACGCTCGCCATCGGGAAACATTGAGCCCTGTCCGCCCATGGATCCCCTCGCTGCCCTCCGCCTCGCTGCCAGCCCCGAGCTGCGCAGCAAAGCTCTGGGCAAAGAAGGCCTGGATGCCTTCGCGAAGGCTATCCCCAAGGCCGAGTTGGAAAAACTCATCGCCGGACGGTTGGGTCCCGGGACGCTCGGACTGAACCCGGCCGACGGCACTTCGATCGCCCAGACCGAATCGGGTAGTGGCGCCTTTGAAAGCACGCTCAATCAATTCGTCGCAGGCGTAAATACCCATCAAGCCATCGGCAACGACGCCGTCTCCGGTCTGCTCAGTGGCCAGAATGGATCACTTCACCAAACCATGATTGCCATGGAAGAAGCCAACGTTTCGTTCCAGCTCATGGTCGAGGTTCGCAATAAGCTATTGGAATCGTACCAAGAACTCATGCGGATGCAGGTCTGACACCCACACCCACTTCCTCTCTCCTTTCTCTGAATGAATTTCAACTTTTCTCAAATCGGTGCCCAGCTCAGCGCCGTCTGGAAGCAGCTCGGCCTCAATCAACGCATCAGCCTCGTATTAGCCGCCGGCGTGGTCCTGATAGGTCTGGCCGGATTGATGGTTTGGTCGAGTCGCACGGACTACGCCCTGCTTTACGGGAAGCTGGACGATGCGGAAGCGGCGAAAGTCATTGCGGCACTCGATGACGCGAAAATTCCCTACAAAGTCAGCCGGGGCGGTGGCACCATCTCGGTCCCGGTCGATAAGGTCCATGTGATGCGCATGCAGCTGGCCGGCAAAGGGATCCCGCGGGGTGAAGGCGTTGGTTTCGAGATTTTCGACAAACCCAATTTCGGCGAATCGGATTTCGTTCAACGGGCTAACTATCTCCGAGCCGTCCAAGGCGAACTCGCTCGGACGATCGGTCAGGTCGATGCGATCGAGCAGGCCCGGGTGATGATCGTCATGCCGGAAAATCGGTTGCTCGTTGATAACCAAAGGAAACCCACGGCCTCCGTCTTTGTGAAGGTGCGGGGCAATGCCAACCTGCCGAGCCAGACGGTTAACGCCATTCGTTTCCTCGTTGCAAATGCCGTCGAAGGCCTGCAGTCCAACTTCGTTTCCGTGGTGGATAATCAGGGCAATGTCCTCTCCGAAAATAATGAAAATGATACTTTGGCGGGACTGAGTTCGGGGCAGTTATTGGCCAAAAAACAATTTGACATGTATCTTTCTAAGAACGTCGAGGGGATGCTGGAGCGAGTGTTGGGACCCGGTCAAGCCGTGGTGCGGGTGTCGGCGGAAATCAACTTCGATTCCCTAAAAAGAGAAGAGGAAAAGTACGATCCTGAAGGTCAGGTCCTGCGCACGTCCAACACCACGGATGAGAACACCGACTCCTCCACGCCCAACGCCGGTGGCGTACCGGGTACCGCAGCAAATTCAAGCACCGAAACCAACTCGGTCGCCGCCACGGCTTCCAACAAAAACAATACCAAGAAAAAAACCCTCACTTCTCAGTACGAAATCAATAAAACGGTCAGCACGACGGTCCAAAACGCTGGGGGGTTGAGACGTCTCTCGGCCGCGGTGTTTGTGGCCACTCGCATGATCGGTTCCGGCACCAACCGCGTCGCGACCCCGCGCAGCCCGGAGGAACTCCTCAAACTCCGTCGCCTCGTTCAAAGCGCCCTCGGCATTCAAGAAAACGCCGAGAACGTCCGCAAAGATGAAATCACCGTCGAAGAAATGGCGTTCAACGATCAACCGGCGATTGAAATGACCCAACAGCTCGATCAACAACAAACTCGCCGGTATTGGACCGACCTCGCCGTGAACGCCGTTTATCCAGTCATTGGCCTCATCGTCTTGGGTTTCTTTTGGCGGGCCTTTAAGAAAACGCCTGCGCTCAATATACCCCTGGGAGTTCCCCTGGGCGAGTTCGGGTTTGGTCCCAACGGCACGGGACTCCCCGGTAGCAAGGGGCAAAACGCCGCGGGCGGTACTCCGCCCGTGGTGACGGTGGACGTCCTGAATAAGCTCATTCGAGAGAACCCCGACAATATGACCCAGGCGATCCGTACGTGGATGACGCGCAGTACGCCTCCCTCCAAATAACCGACCATGGCCGCCCCAGAAACGCCTCCTAGCACGCCCGAATTCGCCCGCATGACGAAGCAGCAGAAACTGGCTGCCTTGCTCATCATTCTCGGGCCCGACAGTGCCGCACAGGTGCTCAAAAATCTCGATGACCACGAATTGGAATCCGTAACGAGCGAGATGACGAAACTTCCCATGATCGGTCAGGAATTGCAGGCCGAGGTGTTGGAGGAATTTTCCGAAGTCGCCCTCTGGGCCGGCACCGGAATCCTCGGCGGCATGGAGTACACCCAGGGCGCCCTTGAGAAAGCGGTCGGACTGTTCAAAGCGACCAATGTCATCACCCGGGTCGCCCCCTCCCGGGCCTCGGTTGGCGCCATTCAGAGCATCGCCGCCTTGGAAGCCCGCCAGATCTTCAATCTCATCAAGCTCGAACAACCCCAGACCAACGCGCTGATTCTCAGTTATCTGACCCCAGAAAAAGCCTCCGAAATCATCGCCCTGCTCCGCCCCGAAGTGCGCGAACAGGTGGTCGAACGTCTCGCCACGTTGGCGCCCACCCCGATTGAAGTCGTTGAAAAAGTGGTAGAAGTCCTCAATCAAAAATTAGGCGGCAGTCCTACCCGGGCTCTCAATCAAACCGGCGGAGTTCTCGCCGCGGCCAGTGTTTTAAACGCGCTCAATAAAAACGATAGCAAATCCCTATTGGTTTCACTTGAGGAACGAAATCCGGATCTGGGACAGGCCATTCGCCAAAAAATGTTCACCTTCGAGGATGTCGCCATCCTCCAGGCGCCCGATCTCCAAAAGATTCTGCGCGACGTGGAAATGCGCGATTTGGCGGTCGCTCTCAAAACCGCCAGCGAAACCCTCAAAGGCCGTCTGCTCGGCGCCATTTCCAGCCGCGCCGCCGAGACGGTCAAAGAAGAAATGGGCTTCATGGGTCCGCTCAAATTGCGGGACATCGAGGCGGCCCAACAACGGATTATTGAAGTGGTTCGTCGCCTCGAGACCGCCGGAGAAATCGATCTCGGTGACGGCTCCGGAAAGGGAAAATGACGTCTCTCCCAGAAAATATAACGTTTTCTCAGCCCCTCCGAGAGATCCAGTTGCGCCCCAAGCAGGGTGCGCAAGCGGATGCGGATCGACTCCGCGAACGAGATCTTGAAAACTACGAACGTGGTCTGCGTGATGGCGAAAAAAAACTCCGCGAACAACTCTTGCAGCAACGCGGAGAACTGATCGCACTGCAGAATGGGGTTCTCAATTCGCTCCGCAATTCCCTGCCGACACTGATCCAGGAAAATGAAAAAGCACTCGTGGCGCTCGCACTCGATGTGGCCCAAAGAGTCGTCGCCGGAACCCCGGTTTCCGTCGAACTCATCGAGTCCATGGTGCGCGAGGCTGTCAACCAACTTGAAGAGCACGGTGATCTAACCCTTTCGCTCAATCCTGCCGATTTGGCACTTTTGGAACAGATCAACTCTCCGATCCTGCTCGCCGAGGTCAGCGGAGAAAAAATGCGGTTCACGGCCTCCGCTGGCATTGCTCCGGGCGGCTGCCTCGTCAAAACACGGTTCGGCTCCGTCGATAGTCGACGGGAAACTCGCTGGAATCTGGTCACCCAATCGCTCGGGCTCTCATGAGTGCCGCTCTCCCAATTTCCTCGCTTTCAGCTCGTCTCTCGTCGCTCTCCGAACGGGCTCGATCCGCCCCCCAAGTCGAACGTCGCGGGCGGGTCGTACAAGTCATCGGACTCGTCATCGAATCGGACGGTCCCATGGCGGCCGTGGGCGATATTTGCCGCATCGAGTCGCCGCGGACGCCCGAATCGACGCTCGCGGAAGTCGTTGGTTTCCGGAATCAACGTGTCCTCCTCATGCCGCTCGGAGAACTCCGCGGAATTCATCCCGGGAGCGAGGTCATTGCTTTGGGTGCGGCCTTGCAAATTGGCGTGGGTGATGGCTTGAAAGGGCGCGTGATGGATGGGTTAGGCACGCCTTTGGATGGCCTCGGACCCCTCATCACCGATCGCCAGGTGAGTACCCACATCTTGCCACCTCACCCGCTTCGTCGACAACGGATTCGTGAGCGTTTCCACACCGGCATCAAGGCCATCGATACCTTTACCCCCTGCGGGCGAGGTCAACGGCTAGGTATTTTCGCTGGCTCGGGCGTTGGAAAATCAACCCTGCTCGGCATGATCGCCAGTCGCGCGGAAGCGGATGTCAATGTCATCGCCCTCATCGGCGAGCGCGGTCGGGAAGTTCGCGAGTTCCTAGAAAAAGATCTGGACGATGCCGGGCGACGCAAATCCGTCGTCGTCGTTGCGACTTCCAACGAGCCCGCGTTGGCTCGCCTCAAGGGTGCCTTCGTCGCCATGGCGATCGCCGAGCATTTCCGCGACGGCGGACAAAATGTGCTGCTCATGATGGACTCCGTCACTCGATTCGCCATGGCCCAGCGCGAAGTTGGGTTGGCGGTCGGTGAACCCCCCGCCACCCGCGGCTACACCCCGTCTGTCTTTTCGTTGCTCCCACAACTGCTCGAGCGAGCCGGAACCGGTGAGCGCGGTTCAATCACCGGATTGTTCACCGTATTGGTTGAACAAGACGATATGAACGACCCCATCGCCGATGCCGTACGATCCATCCTCGATGGGCACATCGTCCTCACCCGAGAATTGGCCACCCAAAATCACTACCCCGCCATGGATGTATTGGAAAGCGTAAGCCGATTGACCCGCGACCTGTGTACTCCCGAACAGTTGGAGCTCGCAGGACGCGCCCGAGATTCCCTGGCGACGTATCGAAAGAACCAGGACTTAATCAACATTGGTGCTTACCCCGCTGGCAGCAGTCCCGTGATCGACCTCGCTATTCGACAACAGGATTCCCTCCAAAAATTCCTTAAACAGTCGATCAATGAAGGTTTCCCCGCCGCCGAGAGTTGGTCCTGGCTCCACAAAGCGATGGGAGCCGCCGAAGCTTCCAACGGTCGAGGCCTCCCCATTGCAAGCCGATAAAACCCGCTCATGAAACCCTTTCGGTACACGCTCCAACCGGTCTTGATCCTCCGTCAACGACAAGAAACCCAAGCCCTAGAGGCCTATGCGCATCGCCTGTCCGCTCGACAACGCGCCGCCAACGAACTCACGACCGTGAACCAACAGGTCGAAGCCCATACGTTGCATCATCGACGGGTTCTAACGGACGGTTGCACCGCGGGTGAACTCGAACAATTACGGGGCTACCACGGTCGCCTGGAAGAACGCCGCCTCGTGGCCCGTAACGCACTTCTTGGCACGGAACGAGCCGTCTCTCGCTCGTTGAAGGATCTGCTGCTGGCCCGGCAAAAACGGGAGGCAATGGATCAGCACCGAGACCAGATGCGGACCCAATACGACCACACTCTCAACAGCGAAGAGACCAAAGCCCTTGATGATCTAGCGGGTCGCTACTTCCGCGCTCGGACGATTTCACCGGTCGAACCTCAGCCCTGATATGCTCAAAATCATTCAATCCAGTTGGCTTTCGGCCTTGATCGGCGGAATTATCTTTTTGGCCACCCTGGTGCTGTTCCTCAAACCACGGGCCGGGCCCAAAATCAGCGATGCGGGGGCTAGTGCCTCCGCGACAAACCATGAGCCCGCCGACCTCGCTTTGGAGCGGCCCAACCCGCCTTCCTGGGACTACAAAAATCCCGAGATGGAGGACTTGGTCAAGGAACTTCAAACGAGCAAAACCCAAATGGCACAGCGCGCCACTCAACTCGACGAACTCGCTGCCCGGCTGCAGAGCGAACGGTTTGAAATCAATCAGGTCACGCAAAAAGTCCATCAATTGCAGGTTGAATTCGATCAAAAAGTGATCCGCGTTCACGAAGAAGAAGTCAGCAATCTGAAAAAACTCGCCAAGACCTACACCACGATGACGATCGACGGCACCGCGGCGATCTTCAAACAACTGGACGATACGGCGGTCGTGAAAATCCTGATGTACATGAAGGAGGTGGAAACGGCACCGATTCTCGATGCGCTGGCCAAGCCCACCGAGGCGGACGCCAAACGAGTGGCTGGAATCTCGGAGCAACTCCGCCTCGCTATTCCCGATTCACGCTTGAGCAAACGCACCAAGCCATGAGTCCTCCCTCTGCCCTGCCCACCGGCCCCGGAGCGTGCTTGCCGGGCGTGACGCCAGCGCCCAATGCGGAATCCACTTTGTCGGACAGCTCGACGGGCCCATTCGCAGCCCTGTTAAAGTCAAAGACTTCAACGGATGCGGCTAAAGGGGAGCGGTCCGTTCATCCCAAAGTCCCGCTCAAACCAATGTCAAAAGATTCGGACAACCCTTCTGACGTCAGTCTGTTGCCTTCCTTTGCGAATTTTGTCTTACCGCTCGTTTTGCCCGTTCTGACCCCGGTTTCCACCCTGACGGGCTCGGATCCCAACGCTTCCGGCTCGGGAGCAAACCCTTATTTTGAGGAAAAATCGCCGTCTTCCGAACCGAATTTGATCGGGCGTCAGTCACCTATTTTGTCGAGTGGCTCCGGAGTGAGCACTCCCGAACGGAATTCAAATCCGCCCGCCGTTTCCACAACCCCTCGCGCTTTCCCCACCAACCCACTCATCGAACTGTCGGCAAGGAAACCGATTTTGGTGAATCCTGAACCTCTTGGAAAGTCCTCGCCTACCTCAACCTCTGACCTAACGAACACCGCCGACGCCGTCCCAACTGGGACGGCGCCACGGTGGGTCACGGCCCCACCTGCACCCGCCGGAGACCCGACTAGAGATCACAAGAGTTCACCCGCTCCATTGGTTTCAATCGCGGAAGCTCCTCGGCCGACCCCGGGCGTACCACTTCGGACCGCGGAGAAGCCGCAACGATCAGTTCGAGCCCAGACTCCCACGGCTGGGCTCGAAGTTGCAATGACCCCTGCCGCGGCTTCTGGCCTTGGCCCTGTGAGCCATGATGCGAATGCCCTTCAGCCGACGTCGGATTTTGTGGCAAATGCTTTCGCCCAAGCGCCCCCATTGACGCAACTGAGTCGACCGCCGCCACACAAGGCCACCGCTGTCGACGACTCCCGCGACGTTGTTCTGAGATCCTACGGAAGGAACAACTCCATTCTCGTCAATCAGTCCGTTGAAACTGAGACGTCGCCTAACCCTCTACTCCTAGTCGGAAAGCAAGTCGCGGCGTTACCTCCGGCAACCATGGATTCCGCCGTCTTCGATCTCCGAGGCACCGCCATGGATCGGGTGTCCGCTGCGGATGTCGGAAACAAGCGTGACGGGGTTCAGCCACGTTTTCTCGCGTCGGCCACAGAAATATCAGCCGCATCCAATCCGATCCAGCCGCCGCGCGCTGGTTCCCCAAAATCGGCGCCAACCAATGGCCAAGCCATGCCCGATTCGGCACTCGCAGACGGCGGAAACCGAGGTGAGCAGGTTCCGCCACGCTTTCTCGCGTCGGCCGCAGAAATATCGGCCGCATCCAACCCGATCCAGCCGTTGCGCGCTGGTTCCCCAAAATCAGCGCCAACCGATGGCCAAGCCACGCCCGATTCGGCACTCGCAGGCTTCGGAGGCAAAGGTGAGCGGGTTCAGCCACGCCTTCTCGCGTCGGCTGCCGAAATATCAGCTGTTTCCAACCCGATCCAGCCGTTGCACGCTGGTTCCCCAAAATCGGCGCCAACCGAGGACCAAGCCACGCCCAATTCGGCGCCCGCAGGCTTCGGAGGCAAAGGTGAGCGGGTTCAGCCACGCCTTCTCGCGTCGGCTGCCGAAATATCAGCCGTTTCCAACCCGATCCAGCCGTTGCGCGCTGGTTCCCCAAAATCGGCGCCAACCGAGGACCAAGCCACGCCCAATTCGGCGCCCGC
>JAYVTS010000283.1:0-4012 GCA_043788645.1 Verrucomicrobiota bacterium | reverse complement strand
GAATCGGCTTCCAGGATTTGGTCGGCTGCCTGCGCGAGGTCCTGGCCGGTCTGCCGGATCGACGCCAAGGCAAGAATCGCTCCTACCCGATGGAAGATTTTGGACTGAGTGCCTTTGCGGTCTTTTTCACCCAGTCCCCCTCTTTCCTCGCCCATCAACCGTTCTGTCGCCGAGTGCTGCTCTACGACTTTCATTTCCTCTTTACCTGCAAGCCTGACGCCCACAAAACCCCTTTAAAAGTCAACGGGTGTGAGCTCAGCGTGAGCGACTCTAAGGGCGAAATTTCCTGGTTGCTGGCCACCCTGAACATCCTGGCCTTCCTTTTTCACACGGTGCTGGAATTTACCGACGAGAGTTACCGCCTGATTCGCGCCACCCTGCCCACTCGGTGAAGAAGAATCGTTCCTACCCGACGACGGCGGGCTGACGTGACGATGAGACCGTTCTGCTTCCGCCCGCGCGTGCCACAGAAAAAAGGGGGTGCTCGTGGACCCACGCTTAATACCAACGGGCACCCTCACACATCCTCTCCCGCTTAAATCTCAAAATGAGAACTGCTGATCTTCCTCGTCATCGCCTTGTTGGCCCTAGCGCGGATACCGACCCCGGAGGATCTGCGCTACGAGGCTCCCGGGGAATGGGGCAAGATCTTAGGCTTGGATCGGTTACCCGAAGTAAAAACCCGGCAAGGCAAGCTGGGTCTGCGCTCGGCCGACGCCCAACAGGTATACCCATGGAGCAACCAGCTGGCTCAAGAATGGATGGCCGCGGAACCGGAGTCGGTCGGAACCCTCTACATCGACGGCCCTGTGCGGGTTTACCACGGAAGCCTCACCGCTCTGCCCCGGCGCTACGTCGCCCGTCAGAAGCTTTGTCTGCGGGGCACGACCGAATATTGGGTCAATGCGATGGATGGACAGCCGTTCTTTGTCGTCACCCAGGCCGCCGATCCGGGCCTGATCCAGGTGTTGGAAGACTCGATCGTGCCCCGGCTCTTGAAGGAAGTGCCCGGCCAACCCACGGCCGAACAACTGCAGGCCAACCTCCGATTGGCCCGCTTCACCGTGGTCTTTGATCGGGCCACATACTCCCCGGAGTTCTTCCGACGCCTACACCGACTCGCCTTCCCATGCCACGATCAAGCCTTGCAACACCTCGGCGACGAACTCACCGCCACCGAAACCACTTATCCAGGCACCGACCTCCGCCTCGTCTATCAGTTCATCGGCGCCACCCCAATTCCGGGAAGTCAGGTAGTCTGAGCCTTTTGCACTTCACCACCAGAGTGAGGCGCACAGAATCCTCATATTTAATTTCCGTAATGCTCCAATGCAGTAGCTTCCTTTGGAAGCTTTTCTCGTCTAATCACATTTTTAGGTTCAACTTAGAAACAGCGATCCGTAAGGCAGCCCTGGAGAAATTTTGCGAGCCGATTCAATTGTTTTCTCGGATCACAAAGATCCTGCGCACGTTGTGGTCCGGCGGCACCCAAGCGCCGTCGAAGTATCGGATCGTTCACCAAACCGCGTAGTTCCCGAGCCAAGCTGACGGAGTCACCGGACGCTAATCGGACGCCACACGAATCATCAACAAATTCGGCTGACCCACCCGTCTGCGCTGAGATCGAAGGAATTCCGGCGTAGGCGGCCTCGACGAACACAATCCCGAACGCTTCGGGAGTTTGGTTGAGATGCACATAAATATCAGCAGCAGCGAGCAACGCCGGAACATCCGAGCGTTGCCCAAGGAAAATGACTCGATCACCCACGCCCGCTTGTTGAATTTGAGCTTTCACTCGAGCCTCATAGGCTCGCTCCTCTGGCCTCTGCGCCGCCCCGGCAATCCAGACCTTCCACCCTGGAACAGAAGCGAGCTTGGCCAAAGCAGTGGCCAAAGTGTGCACACCTTTCCCGTCTTGCATCCGCGCTGCCTGGACCATGACACATTCGTCCGGGCCGGCACCCAATTCCTGCCGCAATCGCTGACGCTCGGGCCGGCTCAGGCTCGGAGTTGGTTCCACCGGCAATAAGATCACTTCCGCCTCAGGGTGCCTAGGATACCAATCCCTCACACTCGCCGCCGTAAACTGGCTATTGGTGAAAACTCCCTGGAGAGGAGTCCGTCGTGCCCAACGTTCAAGTCGACTCCCATGAGGCACTAACGTGTGGACGCCCATGACCAATGGCAGCGTTTCTCGCTGTACGACCGGACCGAAGAGCGCATGGGTCCAAGCTGAATGAACCACCACCACGTCAAATCGCGCTTTTCTTAAAAACTTCGCCAATCTCCGTCGAGCCGCCAAGGCCTGCAAAGGTCGGGAAAACCGAACCGCCCCTAACGAATAGACGGATGCCCCTGCCTCGCGAAGTTCAGTTGCCAACCGTCCCTCCCAGCAAACCGTGAAGGTCGAGATCATTCCGGCGGCCAGACCTCGTCGGGCCACCGTCCGGAGATACACCTCCACACCCCCATAGATATTCCCGGTGGCCAGATGGAGCACACGCAACGGCATCAACACGGAGCGCAACATGATGGTTCAGCGACAAACAGCACCAAATTTCACATCTGTCCTTGAGCAGCGACCATTTCAGGGCGTTACTGGCAAAACACATCGCACGCACCATGTCTGTTCCCCGATCTACCAGTTTCGCCCACAACACCCTCAGCATCATCATGGGTGGCGGTCAAGGTACTCGCCTTTTCCCGCTGACCAGTGAGCGCTCGAAGCCGGCCGTACCGCTCGCCGGAAAATACCGGTTGGTGGACATCCCCATTTCGAATTGTCTCAACAGCGGCCTCAACAAAATCTATCTGCTGACCCAATTCAACAGTGCCTCCCTGCATCGACACATCAGCCAAAGCTTCAAATTTGATCATTTCTCAAATGGTTTCGTTGAGATCCTGGCGGCCGAACAAACTTTTGCCAGCAGCAGCTGGTATCAAGGCACCGCTGATGCGGTCCGGAAAAATCTCATGCATTTCGGGAACTCGAATTTCGACTACGCACTGATTCTTTCCGGCGATCAACTTTACACGATGGATTTCCGCGAAGTCCTGCAAACCCACATTGAGAAATCTGCGGATCTGACGATCGCAACCATTCCAGTGCCCCATCGTGAAGCCACTGCGCTCGGGCTTATGCAAGTCAATGGCGAACGGCGCATCACGCGATTTGCGGAAAAGCCCAAAGAAGACTCCGTACTCGACTCATTTCGGATTCCACGTAACAGTTATCCCTCGTTTCAAATCACCCGGGATGAGGACCTCTATCTCGCTTCAATGGGTATTTATGTTTTTAATCGACAGGTCCTTTTTGATTTGCTGGACAATAATCTAACCGACTTCGGGAAACACATCATTCCTGGTGCCATCGAATCACGGCGTGTCTTTTCTTACATTTATCAAGGCTACTGGGAAGATATCGGTACCATTCGCAGCTTCTTTGAAGCAAATCTCGATCAGGCGGCTGAATTACCGAAGTTTAACTTCTTCCAACCGCCGGTATTTACTCGTCCTCGCTTCCTCCCGGCATCCAAAATCAATTCGGCGGCAATCGAACACGCAGTGATCGCCGATGGATGTGTACTGAACCATTGCCGAGTGCAATTTTCCGTCATTGGAGTCCGGGCAGTGCTCGGTGATGGCGCCGCAATTAATCGAGTGGTCATTATGGGATCAGACTATTTCGACACCTCGGAGCGGATGAACCGGCCGGAAAACAGAGGGATTCCATTGGGCATTGGAAAAGGAACGCGCATTGAGGAAGCCATTATTGACAAAAATGCTCGCATTGGCGACGGCTGCATCCTGAGTCCGGCGGGCAAACCTGAGAATGTGGATCACCCGTTGTACTTCATTCGTGACGGGATTCTGATCATCCCGAAACATGCGGTCATTCCGCATGGAACAGTCGTTTAGCCTGAGCGAATGCTCGATCCAGCGCGGAGGGGGAATGGAGGCTCCCGATTTTTCAATATCCGCATTCCGCTCTGGGTTGAAGAGAGGATTAAAA
>JAYVTS010000282.1:0-6170 GCA_043788645.1 Verrucomicrobiota bacterium | reverse complement strand
GGAAAACCGCCTGTACAGTTCGATGAGGGGCGGGACTGGGATCGGATACTGACAACTGCGGTCTGTTTAACTCCGCTCTCCCAGTCTCGCCTACTCTACCTGTTTAACTCCGCTCTCCCAGTCTCGCCTACTCTACTCCGCGGAAAATGCTTTCTCGGTTTCATTCATTTTGGAAAGTGAGCTGATACGGTTGACCAAGTCAGACCAGAGTGAAATAGCTTCGAAGAAGGGCCAAAACTCTCGGCGAGATAAAACTCACGTAAGATATCAGACAGACCCGAAATTGCTGTCGGCATTTCTTGCTCGTCAGGAGAACAAAAAAACAATGCACCGCAGAAACGCTAAATTTTTGTGCAGTTGCCCTAACCACCTACTGGGACAGTAGCCGATTCTGCTCCCTTTCTCAAGCCGAAACTCGAAGGGCCTAGTTTTCGTCGATGAATTTGATCACCCGTTGCTTTTCCGAACGCTTGCGCTGGGTCTCATCCAGGATCTTCTTCCGGAGCCGGAGATTCTTCGGGGTTGCCTCCACGTATTCATCCACGTCGATGTACTCCAGCGCCCGCTCGAGACTCAGCTTCAGCGGAGCATTCAGCTGGATGCCCTTGCCATCGCCCTGCGAACGCATGTTTGTGAGTTTCTTCTCCTTAACCGGGTTGACCGGAATGTCGGCCTCCCGAGTGTTTTCACCGACGATCATTCCTACATAAATTTGATCGCCCGGTTCGACCAGCAAGCGACCCCGTTCTTGCACCATATTGAGTGCATAGGAGGTGGCTTCACCCGCTTCCATGGATACCAACGATCCGCTCTTGCGTGCGGCGATCGCACCGCGGTCTTCCCCGTATTCGTGGAAAAGGTGGCTCATGACTCCCATGCCCTTGGTCAAATTCACCAGGTCCGTCTCAAAACCGATGAGCCCGCGCATCGGAGCCAGGGCCTCCACGGACACCGAGGTGCCAATGTGGTTCATGTTGGTGATTTGTGCCTTGCGAAAGGAGAGGCTCTCCATGATCGCACCTAGGTTTTCAGTAGGGACTTCCACGTAGACCTTTTCGATCGGCTCGAGCGGATTCCCGTCCGCGTCCTTCTTCCACAATACCTCCGGGCGGGAGACCAAAACTTCGTGGCCCTCGCGGCGCATTTGTTCAACCAGGATGGCAATCTGCATTTCTCCACGGCCAGCCACCGAGAACACTTTCGGATCCGCCGTTTGGGCAATTCGGAGGGCCACGTTGGTACGAATTTCCTTCACCAACCGGTCCCAAATATGGCGGGCCGTGACGAGCTTGCCATCCATGCCGGCCAAAGGACCGTCGTTAACGGCGAACTCCATCTGAATCGTCGGCGGATCAATGGGAATGTACGGCAAGGCCGCCCGCGCTTCGGAATCGCAGATCGACTCGCCGATGAACACGTCTTCAAACCCGGTCACGCCGACAATGTCACCGGCGTGGGCTTCCTGGACTTCGATACGCTTCATGCCCTCGAAGTGGTAGATGGCCGTGATCTTGTTCTTGGTGACCTTGCCATTGCCATGACGGCAAATGGCGGGATCGCCGACCTTTAGCTTGCCTTCATAAATTTTGCCGAAGGCGATTCGCCCGAGGTAATCGCTATAGTCAAGGTTGGCGATGAGAATCTGGAAGCCATCGCTGGCGTGAGCCCGCGGGGGCGGAATGTGTTTGACGATTGCATCAAACAGCGGTTCCATGGTGCCCGAGGCGTGTTCCAGTTCCGCCTTGGCATAACCCAATTTCGCGGAACAATAGATAAACGGAAAATCGAGCTGTTCGTCGGTCGCGTTCAGACTCATGAAGAGTTCAAACACCTGATCGAGAACCTTCTTCGGGTTAGCGTTTTCCCGGTCAATTTTGTTAATGACCACAATGGGCTTGGCCCCGGCTTCCAGGGCTTTCCGCAATACAAATCGAGTCTGAGCTTGCGGACCTTCCGCCGAGTCAACGACCAGGAGCACCCCGTCGATCATGTTCATGATCCGTTCGACTTCACCGCCGAAATCCGCGTGGCCCGGTGTATCGACGATGTTGATGTGGTAAGTCTTGTATTTGAACGCGGCGTTCTTGGCCCGAATCGTAATGCCCTTTTCCTTCTCCAAATCCATCGAGTCCATGAGGCGCTCGGCCTGGGACTCGGCTTGATTCTGCCGGTAGGTGCCGGACTGTTTCAAAAGGCAATCGACCAAAGTCGTCTTGCCGTGATCGACGTGGGCGATGATCGCAATATTACGGATGTGCAACATAAACAGGACTCCCCCATCAAGGGGAAAGCGTACCATGGCCGGGGTTTAGCCGTGGTCAAGTTGATGCACTAGGCAAAGAAACAGACCAGACGGGAGGGAGAGTTCTGGGGCAAGACGGGCTAAATTTTCCCGGCGACCATCCCGCACAACGCGGTCACGGTGTTCCAGTTTCTCAAAGTGCGATTGCAGGGTCGACATCTTGATCAGCTTTTGGCCGCTGACATTGATGCCGCGAAGGAGGGCAATGTAACTGCGCCTACGAGGAACCAGTTCTATCCCCCGCCGATTTCGGCGGGGGATTTCTTCATCGGTATCAGCAGGTTCACAAACTCATCCCGTACGGCGTCACCTCGAAATCTAGGCACGGCGGTCGTTCAATGTTTCGCGGCCGCCAAGAATTCGAGGAGTGACGCCAGGTCCGACCCACCTAACGACTCAAAGCCAGCCGGCATGATGGACTGATTAGAGGATTCCAGGCCGGCGAGATCGGATCGTGGCAGCGTGTGACGATGGCCGGTGAGATCCGTCAGCTCAATGCTCGTGGCGGATTCGCCGTCCAATCGGCCGGCGATCGTTTCACCGGCTTTGGTAACCACGTTCCAAAGGCGATAGTTGGCTTCAACGGATCGATTCGGATCGAGCACCTCGGTGAGGATGTCGGCCTTGGTTCGGGCTCCGATACCACTGAGATCCGGGCCGATGCTTTGACCCACTCCGTCGATTTTATGACAGACGGCACAGTTGGCGGTGAAAACCTCGCGTCCGCGGGCGAGATCACCGGTTTTGGCCGCGGCGGGCAGGAATTGTTTGACCACGGCTTCGCGATCTGCGGAAAGCCCGGTGCCCGGGGTGCGCAATTCGCGTGCCCGAGCCGCCCGAGCCGCGTCACCACTCTGAACCAATTGTTGCCATTGTTGCGGGCCTAGATCGCCGCGGAGCAACTCACCTTTTGCAATGGCTTCCAGCAGTGCGTCGGACCATTCGGGGCGGCGCAGTAATTGACTCACCACCGTGCGTCGGCCCGCCGGAGCCAGTTTTTTCCACGAACTGAGTAAGGTGGCCCCCGTTCCCGGGCTGTGGCTATTGCCAATCGCTTCCAGCAAACCCGTCGCCAAGGCGGGCGGACTGGTAGGGGTCACTTCCGCCAGGATCGAAGCGATATTAGGGGGCGAATCCGCAAATCGCACCAAGGCTTTGGCGGCCGCGATCCGATCGGACTCGGACGCGTCGCCTCGCTGAATCGTCGCCTGAGTTTTTGTCGAAACCCGTTCTAACATCTCGGGAAATTCTCCAATCAATCCCCACTTTTGCGCGAGCTGAAGGAAATCCGCTTGGGCGGTGTCCGAAAGAGAGTCGACCACCAAACCCAAGGGTTTTGCTGGACGATTTAGTTTTTCCCCCTCGGGCCAACCGGCCGAAAAGCCGGCGAGAATCGCCTCTGCTTGTTTCGGACTCACGCCCTGCAATTGCGAAATCACGCCGGACACCACGATCTGCGAGTGGTTCGCCACATGTTGGGAAATCTGGCGAATTACGGCGAGCCCTCCGGCGGATAAGGAATTGGTTTCCCGTAGCATGGATCGCCCAAAAGTGCTGATGTGAGCCGCGCCCGCAGCGACTAACGCATCGCGCAGCCAACGATCCCCGACGTTTTCTGGGACCGACAAGGCGTCGTAAACCGCGGGCCCGATTTTTCGGTGGTCCGGCATATCCGCGAGGGTCAGCAACGTCGCCAGGCGGACCTGGGGCTGTGGGTCCGTCAAAACGCCCGACGCCAGTAGGGGTACCACGACGGCACCCACCCGGGGAAGCGTCGATACCGCAGCCCGTCGCACGCCGGCGGAGGGATGCTTCAGCGCACTCACGGCCGCGGCCATAGCTTCGGGAACCTCGGAAAGACCCTGCAACGTGTGCAGCGCGTGAATGGCTCCCACGTTCAGGCCAAGGGCATCGACGGAAGTCTCTTGCGTGAGTGCTACCAGTGCCGGCACCACGTCTTTATCTCCGCGTTCGATGAGCAGCCGTTGCGCATGTAACCGCATGAGTTGCGTGTCCGCCTTGAGTGCCGCGACGAGTTCGGGTCCAGAGGCTCCTGCAAGTTTGGGTGCGGCGGTGGCCTTTGCGCCAGTCGGGCTGACTCGATAGATCCGGCCGTGCCGTTTGTCCCGCAGCGATGTGTCATAGGCGTTCCCTTTGCCGTTTTTGAACCCGTTTGGAACCGGGTTGTGTTGGACAATATAATTATACCAATCAATCACCCAGACGGCGCCATCCGGTCCAACCTCAGCCACGATCGGTGCCGTCCATTCGTCATCGCTGGCCAGAAAGCTCCCTTGATTAACCGCCTTAAAATCCGCCCCGTTGCCTTCGAGGCGGAACCATCCGACGAGATGCCCGGTGGGCTCGGCGACAAACGCCGCCCGATTCCAGTACTCTTGGGGAAACGCTCGGCCGGTATAGAGAGCATGACCCGCTCCGGCAGTATAATGTCCATGGGCATCGACCTGGCGAATCTTGGTCGTGATCGGATAGAACTGTTGGCTGTCAGCGATGGTTCCCATCACACTCGCCGCCCAACCCTGGACGCGTTCGTAGTAGCGATTGGGAATCGCCAGATACCAGCTCGCATTATTATTAGCCGTCGATCCAAAAACCAAGCCTTCCTCACTCAGCCCTAAACCCCAGGTATTATTATTACTCGAGCGAATGAACTCGAGTGCCGAACCATCTGGGCGGAACCGATAAACCCCGGAAGAGAACTCGATCGCTTTGCCACCCACCGTGCCTTTGAATCCACTGTAGCCCACCGTCCCCCAAATCCAGCCGTCGTAGCCATACCGGAGATTGCTACCCGTGGCGTGGGTGTCACCCATTCCCCAACCTGAAAAGAGGACCCGGCTTTCATCGGCCACGTCATCGCCGTTCGTATCTTTGAGAAACAAGGTCCGATTCCCCTCCAGCACGATCAGTCCACCCTGGGCGAACACGAGACTTCGCGGGATGCTGAGGTGCTCGGCAAAAACGGTAAATTTGTCAGCACGCCCGTCGCCATCGGTGTCCTCGCAGATCTTTATCCGATCATTCCCTTCCCCGTCGGGCTGTTGGTTATTCGGGTAATCTACCGTTTCTGCGATCCACAAACGCCCGCGTACGTCCCAGGCGAGTGCGATGGGTTTAACGATTTGGGGTTCAGACGCCCACAGTTGGGCGGCAAAACCCGGCTGGACGACGATATGGCGGGCCGACTCTTCCGGTGAAAGGGGAGCCTGCATCTGGGTGATCACCTGCCCTTGGGTGCCCCATTTCTCGCCCGGCAGATAGTTGGGAAGTCGATCTGACGCGTCCTGGTATTGAAACGGGGGGAGTCCGGTCCGAGGCATCAAAGGATGAGGGCTGGCGGTCGTGTCGGCCGCTCCGAACAGGCGAGCGGCGATAGCGGCAAGAGCCACGGGTAGGGCTGTGCGACGCAGGGGCGAGAGGGACAGTTTCATCGAGATTTGTGTGGCACCTTGCACGACAACCTGCGGCAAGACCAGTCTCGATTCCCGGATGCCCGAATTCCGCCAACACGCCGAGTGATTTCGGGTTCGGTTCAAAACAAGATTCGGCGTTTCTCGATGTCACCGTCCGTCAAAAGATGAGTTGAACGAGTCCCCAATTGCTGTTTGATAAGACGTAGAGTTGGCCGTCAGAAGTACCAGAATTGCAACCTTCGCCCCCCTTCAGCGGGTGACGGAAGGTGATTCTTCCGGGCTGGCTTGGACCCGCGTGGCAGGATGAAATATCCTGGCTAAATTCTTTGCTTCTTGTGGGTAACAAAAAACATTCGCAACCAGATCCGGAAGGCGTCTACAAGTTCTTCTTACCACTGAAACAAATCGCAAAATAGAGGCTTCTCTCGGCGACG
>JAYVTS010000281.1:0-9886 GCA_043788645.1 Verrucomicrobiota bacterium | reverse complement strand
ATCCAAGAGCAGCTGTGCTCCGACCACCCGCGAGATGCAGTGATAAACCGCCGTCGCCCCACTCAACTTAATTCGTGTCATAAGCTAGACACCAATCCTACCCCAAGATCTCACCTCCGTCAACACATTTATGCAGTCAAAATGATTAATTTTTATGTACATTATTTATCAAGTAATATTGTATAAACACCAACCCACTTTGTAAACTACACTATCATGACATAACATTTAATGCGATATAGCCATGTCATTTTGTACATACAGTCAAAAAGATAAATTTAAAACAACTTATTTATCATGCTAAAGATTAATATATTTCCATGCTATTTATATTATTATAATGTTTTGTTTATTTGACAGTTTTACTTAATTAAAATGTCGACCTATTTTAACTGTACTATTAACAACAACAAATTTATTACGATACATTTTGTGAACTATTTAAACACATTTATTCGGTCCTTTTTTGATATTTATCCTGGATAAATGATTATTAATTCTTGCGCTGGTGACTGTGGATACTTTCGGTAAGGTTCGCTCAGAAATACCCTTCACCGGCCGCAGATCTTCTCGATGAAAACACAGGTTCCCGATACCCTCAAATCCGATGTGCCCTCGACGACTTGGGGCAAAGTTCTCACCGCGACTCCGGTCGCCATGACGGTAATCGCCACGATGTTGGCCGGCCTCGCTTCAAGCGAGATGACGGAAGCCGGATATGCCCGATCGCTAGCGGCCCAACAACAGTCGAAGGCCGGTGATCAATGGAGCTATTTTCAAGCCAAACGTCTCCGCAGCGCGCTTCAACACAGTACGCTCGATGTCCTCATCAACACCGCCGACGTGCATCCACTCAACCTAACAGCCCTAGAACTTAGCTCCGCGTCGACGAATTCCGGCATCATCGCTGCCCTTCAGAAAGGCGAAATGCCCACCGCCCCGAAAGCTCGGCCCCTGGATTCTCACGTTCAGACCGCGCTCAAGGCAGTCGAGGGATTGAAGACAGATGCCGAAATTACTGCCGCGATCACCGAATTGGACATCAAAACGCTAGCGGACGCGGTCTTCGATGCACGCACTCAGGCTCACTCATTCGATGAAACGACCAAACCCGTAAATCAAGCCGTGGAACAACTCGAGAAATCCCTCGCCCAAACCAATCGGGCATTGTTGCGAGATTATACCGCTGCCCGTCTGCGGTACACGGCCCAACGTTATGACGCCGAAGCGCGCCTCAATCAATCGCTCGCCTACCTCGTCGAACTGCAAGTTCACAAGAGCAACCAAATCGCCGAACGGCACCGCCGTCGAAGTCAGCGGTTCTTTTTTGGGATGCTCGCCGCTCAGGCCGCCGTCATCGTCTCCACCTTCTCGCTCGCGGCACGTAAACACAGTTTGCTGTGGAGCCTCGCCGCTATCGCCGGTCTCGCCTCCACCGGCTTTGCAGTCTGGGTCTATTTTTATGTCTAATTCCACGTTGTGAACTCCCTTCATCTCAAGACCCGATCCCAACTACTTGGACGATTCGGATTGCTGTTAACCCTCTTGTTCCAGTACCGAGGCCATGCCGACAGCACCGTCGTATTCAACGAAATAATGTATCATCCGGCGGCGGCCGAGCCCTCAATGGAATGGGTGGAACTCTACAACCAGATGTCCGTGAACATGGACATCTCCCATTGGGCTCTTACCGGCGGAGTTGAGTTCCAATTCCCCGAAGGCACCGTGGTATCAGGCGGCGGCTATTTAATCGTCGCACTCAATCCATCCGCTCTCATCGCCGGCACGGGAGCCACCCAGGTGATCGGCCCTTTCTCCGGTCGACTTTCAAACTCGGGTGAGAAACTTGAACTAAGAAACAATAGTCAACGTTTAATGGACGAAGTCACCTACGGTACCGACGGCGATTGGCCGGTGGCCGCCGACGGAGCCGGAGTTTCCCTCGCAAAACGGCAGCCAAATCTTGCTAGCGGAACCCCTGATAACTGGCGGATCAGTTCCCAACTCGGCGGTACACCTGGCGTTCTCAATTTTCCACCCCCCGCGTCGGCCCTTGCCTTCTCCCTCCTCAACGTCCATCAACGATGGCAAGTCGACAACTCAGGCACCGACCTGGGCACTCGTTGGACGAACTCATCCTTCGACGACCGCGATTGGACCCACGGAACAGTCCCATTCTACGGTGGCAACGCTCAGGGACCTGGAGGCGAAATTCGCCCCATTCCGACACTCTTCAACACCGGTGTGAGCACCGATAGAAAGGTTATCGCCCCGGGCTCCCGCGATCCCCATTTCACAGTCGTTGCTTCCGCCGAACCCGTCGTTCCACCGCCTCCAGACGCCGCGCTCGTGATTGAAGGTCACCCGGCTTGGTTGGCGAATGATGACGCCTCCTCCTGGCTTGGCCCCGTCAATCCAGGTATCGAAAACGTCGCCGCGGGGGACTATCGCTATCGCACCTCTTTCGATCTAACAGGTTTTGACCCAGGGAGCGCAGCACTAACACTCGCGGTGGCCGCCGATAATCGACTCAAAAATGTCTTTCTAAATGGCTCTGCTCAAAATCTAAACTTTGCCGGATTTAATACGTTTAGTCCCGCCTTCAAACTTGCGACGGGTTTTAACCCAGGAACCAATACGCTCGAGTTCTTATGGGCTAACGATACTACCAGTCCCAATCCCGCGGGTTTTCGGGCAATTCTGAGCGGTACTGCTCGCACCACGGTGTCCCCGGAAAGCACGCTTACTCCGGTGCGTACGACCACTTACTTCCGGACAAGTTTTATTTTCACCGGCAACCCTGCAACCACTCGCCTAACCCTCTTTTCGCTCCTGGACGATGGCGCGGTATTCTATCTCAACGGTACCGAGGTTCTGCGCTTGAATCTTCCGGCCGGTCCCATTTTGTTCGGTACCGCGGCGACGACCAATGCCACCCTTTCCGGAATAGCCACGAGCACCCGAATTTCTTCGAGCGCACTTCTTGGGGGAACGAACGTCCTTGCGGTCGAACTTCACCAATCGGCGGCCGGCCTTGGTCGAGCATGGTTTAACTCCGAACTCTCCGCTGAACCTAGTCCCGTGAACACCGACCCAGACCTCGTTTTCAATGAAGTTTCGGCCGGGAATGTTCCCACTTTTTTTGTGGAACTGGCGAACCGTGCCACCCAGGAAGTTTCACTCACTGGCTATGTCCTCCAACGTACCGGAGCGGCCAACAGCGAGTATGTCGTTCCCCCTGATACAACCCTGCCCGCTGGCGCCTACCGGGCGTTTACCGCGGCGGAACTGGGATTTCACCCTGCAATCAACGACACTTTGACTCTCTTCGTCCCTGGACGAACGGCCGTCGCCGATGCGGTAATCGTCAAGTCGGCGTTGCGAGGTCGATTTCCAGATACAACCGGTTCCTGGGTATTCCCCGCCCAAAGCACCCCTGGAAGCGGAAACGTCTTCACATTCCAGCACGACGTCGTCATCAATGAAATCATGTATCATCCCCGCGAGGAAACAAACTCGCTCGGGCCCTGGATCGAATTGTTCAATCGTGGTAGCCAATCAGTCGATCTCGGCGCTTGGCGATTCGCGCAGGGTATCAATTTCCGTTTTCCTGGGGGAACCACACTACCGCCGGGTGGATATCTCGTAGTAGCCAAAAACCCTGACTCCCTGAGGCGACAATATCCCGAAATGACGGTCCTCGGACCCTACACCAATAAGCTTTCGCACGACAGTGATCGCCTCCTCCTCGTCGACGCCGTCGGCAATCCAGCCGACGAAGTCCACTATTTCAAGGGCGGACGTTGGCCAAGCTTGGCGAATGGAGGCGGTTCCAGCCTCGAATTGCGAAATTCCTTCAGTGATCATTCGGCCCCCGAATCGTGGGCGGCCAGCCGGGAATCAGGCCACTCCGGATGGAGCAATTATACCTATCGGGCGATCGCCGTTGGTTCGCCCGGACCCACCACTTGGAAGGAACTCGTCCTTGGATTGCTCGATGCCGGGGAATGCTTCATCGACGACCTCCACGTCGTCGAAACTCCGGCGGGGACACCCGTACAACTTTTGCAAAATGGCAGCTTTGAAACCGGGGCCAAAACGTGGCGATTCCTCGGAACCCATCGGCTTAGCGAAGTTATTCCCGATCCAGACAACCCTGGAAATCACGTCCTCCACCTGATCGCTACTGGGCCAACGGAACATATGCATAACCACCTTGAAACCACGTTTGCCAACAACCGTGGAGTAGTGAACGGGCGAGAATATGAAATCTCTTTCCGAGCCAAATGGCTATCGGGAAACAACCAATTAAACACGCGACTCTATTTCAATCGCTTGGCCGGGACCACCCTCTTGAAGGTCCCTTCCCCCAACGGAACTCCCGGAGCCGCCAATTCATCCGATGAAACCAACATCGGCCCCACCTTTGCCCACCTCCAACACACACCGCCCGTCCCATCGCCGAATCAATCGGTGACCGTTTCGGTCGCAATAACCGATCCGGACGGGGTGAGATCCGCTCGTTTGTTTTGGTCGATGAATGAAGCCGCGTGGAATAGTGTCGCTTTGACCGAGGCGAGCCCCGGAGCGTTTACCGGCACCATTCCGGGCGCGGCGGCAGGCAGCGTGGTGCAATTCTATCTGGAAGCGGCCGACAAAAAAAATCTCATCGCCTCTTTCCCCGCCGCTGGCCCCGCGTCGCGAGCACTTTATATCGTCAACGATCAACGAGCCCGCCCAGGTCCGCTGCACAATCTCCGAATCATCATGACGAAGGCGGATACTGATTTGCTTCACTCCCTCACCAACGTGATGAGCAACGAATCCTTGCGGACGACGGTGATCGACAACGAAACCGAAGTATTTTACGATGTCGGGGTGCATCTGCAGGGGAGCGAACGCGGCCGATCAGATCCCGGCCGAGTTGGCTTTACCCTCCAGTTTCAACCCGAACACCTCTTTCGGGGAGTCCAGGATGGCGTCTCCATTGATCGCTCGGGTGGTTATACCGGCATCGGCGCTGACCAGGATGAAATCCTTGTTAAACACGCGCTTCAACATGCTGGCGGCCTACCCGGAATGTATGACGACTTAGTCCGCATTATCCCGCCCCGCACCGACCTCACCGGTCCCGGGCTCCTGATCCTGGCCAAATACGGCAACGTTTTTCTGGATAGCCAATACGTTAACGGCTCGTCGGGCAGTGAGTTTAAGCTCGAATTGATTTATTCGCCCACCACCACTTTGGACGGCAATCTGCAAAGCCCGAAGGTGCCCCAGCCCGACAACGTACAAGGTGTTGACTTGGGTAATCTAGGGAATGATCCCGAAGTCTATCGTTGGTTCTTTCTTCAGGACAATAATCGGAGCCTCAATGATTACTCCCCCCTCATTACCCTCGCCAAAGGATTGAGTAAAACGGGGGCCAGCCAAGACAGCGAGGCGCATCGACTGATGGACGTCAGCATGTGGATGCGGGCCGTGGCGTTCCAATCCCTGTGGGGTTTGGTCGATACCTACCCATTCGATAATCCCCACAATTTCATTATCTATTTCCGCCCCGAAGACGGTCGAGCCCTGCCCTTCCTTTGGGACATGGATTTTAATTTCGGCGCAGCGGTCAACGCTCCGCTCAATCGCGCCACTGGCAACTTGGGTCGGCTCATGAGTCTGCCGGGCAATCAAAGGCTTTATCAGGGGCATCTATTAGATCTGATCAACACGACGTATAATACCAACTATCTCACCCCGTGGATCAATCATTTTGGCGGCTTGGTTGGGGAGAATTTTGGCGGTATCCGCACGTACGTTGATCGCCGGGTCAAGTCGGTGCGCACTCAATTACCGGCGATCATTCCCTTCTCCCTCACCTCCCATGGCGGTCAGGATTTTCTTGTGAATACGCCTACTGTGGATTTCACGGGGCAGGCCGGAATTAACATCAAAGAGATTGTTTTGGACCAACGCCTCGACCCGATTGAATTCATATGGACCAGTACGACCACCTGGCAGACCACGATCCCGCTCATTCTTGGAACAAATCGCCTTCATTTCCTGGCCTATGATTTCCAAGGACAGCTGATCGCCTCGAACTCGGTGACCCTTACCAGTAGCGCCCTCGGCGGTGGACTCGACGGAGACGGGGACGGGATCCCCGACGTTTGGGAGCGGGATCACGGCCTGAATCCCGCGGTCGCTGACGCCCACCTGGACTCGGATCACGACGGTCAAACCAATGCCCAAGAATACCTGGCGGGCACCGATCCGATGAATCCGACCAGTGTACTGCGGTTAGACGCACACGGCTCGGCCGACGGAATTCACTTGTCCTTCCGAGCGCGAGCCGGGCGTACCTATTCGATCCTAAGCCACACTGCTCTCGACGGAACTCGCTGGGATCGAGTGAGCGACGCCGAAGCTCAACTTGGGGATCATCCCGTTGAAGTGCTGGAAACCAACGCGGATTTGAGCACCACCCGCTTCTACCGAGTGGTGACCCCGCGATGGCCCTGAACTGATTACGGCTCGATACGGTCTGCCTTCGCGCTCGGCACCCGTCGGTGAAGCGTCTTCCGGGGTTCGGGCGACTTATAATGCCGTTTCAATCCACTATCAGCGAGGGCAGCGGCGGGGACGCGGGCGATAAACTCCGCAAAACTCTTATCGACCCGATCCCGCTGCGCCTTCAGACCCGACTTTGTTTCCCAAAACTCTTCCTCAATCAACGCGAGAGCTCGAGCGGCCTCGTCTTGGCCGAGATCTTCACGCCGCGCCAGAACCCAAACCAAATCTGGATCTTCCGGCAAAGCCACCGGGAATGGCACAAACGGTGTCTTGACCGCTTCAACCTCCTCGACACCCGCGGGTTGAACCCGCAGGCGATTGCTAATTTTTTTATCCGGGAGGACAATTTCTACCGCGACGGCGTCGCCCTTTTCAGCCGGCGTAACGACCACATTGGCGGCGCCAAAATGGGTGCCTAGTTGGCTTTCAAACTCCGCTACCGTTGCCGGTTCGAGGTTCGGCAACGAACCTTCGGCACAGAATCTCTCGAAAGACTTGAGGTGATTCATCAGGCGAATCTCCTGAGCGACGTGCTCGAAGATGGATGAGGCGAGATGCGGGTCAGACGTTGCCTGAGGCAGTACTTTTTGGAGTAATTCCAAGAACTGAGCTTCGGTTAAACCTTTGGATTTCATGAGCGCGTGGCGATCCGCTGTTTCGCGGGCCGGGGTTGTCGGCGGCCGGAAGGGGGACAGCAAGGTGTTTGCGGTAAATTTGGACCTCCCGCTGGACGTCGCCCCGGATACTTCGCTCTCAAGATGAGACTCCAGGCGCCGAAATTTCATACCCTTTCTGCTACAACTTGCTGCGAGCCCGTCGGGCGGCGTTGGCCTAGCGTTCCTAGCCGGACAGTATGTATTCATACAGTCCGGCTAGGAATCGCTTCGGCCGCCTTGCCAGACGAGCCCTCGCTACGTCTCGCGACGAAAGGGTATGGGATATCCGGGCTAACCGTGTGCATAGGACGCTCAGATAAGGAATTTCCTTATGAAACAAAGTTTCAAATAAAAGCAGGAATCCCACATTTATTCCTACAGAGAACTTCAAGTTCTGCCGAAAGACTAACAAACCTGAGGGTACCACCCCTCGTGAAAGCACACCTAATGAGAAACAAAACCAACCGTTCCGGGGGGATCGGCCGGTCATGGACTTCGCCGCTTGCCGCGGCGGCCGCCATGGCCATTGCCACCCACATTGCATCCCCAACCATCCTGGCCGTCGATATGACGATCACCAACATCGTCGGGAGAGCCGCCCAACCGGTCAGCTGGAGCAACCAAGAACTGAAAGTTCCCAAGTTCGACCGCACCCGTGGGACGCTGACTCAAGTCCGATTGGACGTGATCGGTAACGTCCGAACCACACCCAAGATCGAAAACCTGACTTCGTCTCCGCGAACGATGGTGTTTGGATCCCAAGCGACCGTCGTGCTCCTGGACCCCTCTCAGGCGCCCCTCGTCACCACTCAGCCACTCGTGCTCATCACCCGGAATTTGGGGGCCTTTGACGGTGTCGCTAATTTTGCTGCTGACACCCCGGGACTGCCCTCCGGGATTTCCCAGCTCTTTCAAACGGGCACCGATCAAAAAACGGTCGTGATCGATTCGAGCAACGCCTCGCTCCTCAATCAATTTGTTGATGGCGGCAGCGTGAGCCCCTCGGGTCCGAACCCCGCTGGAACCCTTAGCTTATACGCAAGTGCCACCGGTCGGTGGCAGGTCAACGGCGGTGCCGCAGAGAATACCGAATTCGCCCAAGACATCAAAACCGAGGCCGGGATCAATATCTTTGTCATTTATACCTATACCCCGATCGGTTACACCCTCAGCGGCCGGATCTGGAACGACATCGATATGAACGGGATCGCCGATCCCGGTGAACCTGGCATCCCGGGTCAATTGGTTACCCTTTTGTACGGGTCCGATCTATTTAGTGAGCCGCGCCCAGTTCTCAAAGCCAACGGCGATCCCCTTCCCGGCACGCTGCCCCAAACGACCGACGCGAACGGCCGGTATCAGTTCTCAGGATTTACGCCGTCCGATGTACCGGAACGTTCGTGGTACTCGATCCAAATGTCTGCGGCGGACGGGTTTACCGTCAATACCTATTCTCTGTTCGGACTGTCGCCGGATGGAAGCATCGTGAGATCAACGGTTAATCTCACGGCCGACGTAGACCCCACCTTGGCGAAGACCGATATTAACTTCGGAATCGCCAAGCCCCTAGCCCGAGTGAGCGGCAACGTCTGGGCGGACGTCAATATCGATGGCACGCAAAACGGTCAAGAAACCGGCCTCTCCGGAATCGCCGTCACGCTCACCAATTCTACCGGAACTCTCTCCGCATCCACGACGACCGATAGCCGGGGAAACTACGTTTTCTTTGGGCTCGTGGGCGATGATGAGCCCGCGACCCGTTTCACGGTCACGGTCACTCCGCCAACGTTCTATCTACCCACATTTGATCCTGACGACACCTTGCATGCTAAGCCAGGGGTTGGCTTCACGAGTCCGAATCAAACCTCCTTTCCCTTGCCGAAGGCCGGAGTCAATGAAAATGTGAATTTCGGATATTTCGCCGGTAGCCAACTGGGTGATCGCGTCTGGAACGACCTCAACAGCAACGGAGTTCAGGACGCCAACGAACCGGGTATCGGTGGTGTGGTTTTAACTCTCACCGGTGGTCCGACCGATTTGACCACCACGACCGATGGCAACGGGTATTATACCTTCGGAGCGACGAATGTTTTAGGTGAAGGTTCCTATACGGTCACCGCGATACCTCCCGTCGGTTATCGCCAGACCTACGATTTGGATGATAGTTCCCAACCATCTAATTTTGCCACACCCAATTCAACAAGTGTCAGCCTCACCGCGGGACAAATTCGTACGGATGTTGATTTTGGCTATTCCCGTCCCCTACTGAGTACGGCTTCGATTGGTGATCGAGTGTGGTCCGACACCAACGGCAATGGCCTGCAAGAGAGTGGTGAAGTTGGAATTGCCGGGGCGACGGTGGTTCTCTCCTTAGACAGCGACGCGGCGGCGACGCCGATTGACACTCGGGTGACCGATGCGAACGGTTTCTATTCCTTTACCGATCTTTCCGCTGGCACCTATCGGGTAACGGTTTCAAACCTTCTCAACTTTCGTGCGACGGCTCCAAGTTCACTGGCGACGAGCGTCACTCTCGCGGACACACAGCACCGCGATGATGTGGATTTTGGTTTTCAACCACTCGGTTCGATCGGCGATCTAGTTTGGATTGATACGAACGGTGATGGCGCTCAAAATGATCTACCTCTCGCTGGCCCTCCGGGTGC
>JAYVTS010000280.1:0-11524 GCA_043788645.1 Verrucomicrobiota bacterium | reverse complement strand
GCCCGCGCGCTGGCCGTGCAGCCGGAGATTCTGTGCATGGACGAACCGTTCAGCGCACTGGACGTGCTGACAAGTGAGACGCTGCGCAACGAAGTCATTGATCTCTACACGAGCAAAACTTCGCGCGTGAACAGCATCCTCATGGTGACGCACAGTATCAGCGAAGGAATTTTCATGGCTACCCGTCTAGTGATCAATGAGGGAGGCCTGGAATTTTTTGAATTAGCGCGCCATGTGGACTTGGAATTGTCGCAACTCCTGCTGGTGGTGAAAGCGGTCGAGTTGCTGGGCTGGATCACGACGCCCGGCGGACGCGTCGAGATGACCGCCGTCGGCAGTCGGTTTCTTGCCGCCGACATCCCCATCCGCAAAGACCAGTTGAATGTCCTGTTGCGGAGACTGTTGGTTGGTCTCGTGATTCTCACCTACTGCGTCGCTGTAGGCGTTGCGGCGTTGTGCCGCAACGACGTGATCTTGGAAGTGCCTTATCCGAATGGAAATTTCAGCGTTTCTTGAGTTCGTTCAACTTGTCGTCGATGGCGACGTTGACGAGGTGTTTCGTCGACTTCGCGCGACTCCAGAGCTAGCCACCATGGCATTGCCCGTCAGGACGACTGTGCAAGAGCGGACGGAGTCGTTCTTCGCCCAAATAGGTCACTACCTGTATGGCGGAGACACGGCCCTTCATATGGCGGCCGCCGCGTTTTGTCAGCCGATAGTAGAACTCCTGGTGTCTTCTGGAGCCAATTGTCGAGCGAAGAATCGGCGCGGCGCGGAGCCGCTTCATTACGCATCGGACGGTAATCGGTCGGAGCCGCGGCCGCAGGCGGGTGTGATCAAGTACCTCATTTCAATGGGCGCGGATCCAAATGCGGTGGACAAGTCAGGCGTGGCCGCCTTGCACCGGGCGGTCCGAACGCGGTCGATTGAAGCCGTAAAGGCGTTAATGGATGGCGGCGCAGAACTGCGGCAACCAAACAAGTCGGGCTCGACGCCGTTACATCTTGCTGTCCAGAACACCGGGGCAAGCGGAAGCGGATCGGACAAGGCGCGTCAGCAACAGGCAGCGATCGTCAAACTGTTGATTCTCCCACGATTCTTGGACTGTCCTGGGGCATCGTCGCCACCGTCGCGGGGTTGGTTGGATTGATCACTTCCAGGGGCGCAATTTTCCATCGGGTGAAACCAATGGCGTCTCGGGTGCCTCAAGGCATGGATACGGCCTTCCTGACCGACGTTTGAGCCCATTCGGGACCCTATCTTGCAGGCATCGTTGGCGGCATAGCGCTGTGGATCGTTACCTGGTGCGCAGAAACGCGCTCCCTACGTTGCGCGTGGGTGCCGGAGCGGCACCCACTCCGGGAGATTTCGGACCGGCCGGCGCCTTCGCTGGCCGCCCGGCGCGAAGGCGCCGGGTTTTTGCGGAGCGGCGGAGCTTCGCTGATCACCCCTGAATTTCTGAGACCTAAAGTTCAGAACCCCACAGGGGTCTCAATTTTGTTGCATGCGCCGATCGAGTTTCCGGCTCGGGGGGAATGCTCCAATCGTCTGGGCTCCCTGGTGGCGGCCTCCGACTTAGGGTGTCGGACCCGCCCGATAGTATCGGTTCGTGCCGCTGAGGGTTTGCGGGTCGGTAAAACGGAGGGAGCCGAACATCGAGACTGTATTGGTGCCGACGGACTTCCAATGGGCCAGATCGTCTGACGCTTCTACGAGAAAAACTGGCTGCGCATGGGCAGTCACCTGAAATTGAGCCTGCCCGTGGCTTAGTTGGATTGCCGGACTTCCTGTCATGCCAAGTGCGGTCGTCAATCCAGGAATGAGTTTCAATTCGGCCGCCTCAAATCCCGGCAACACCTGGGTCTTTTCAATCACCACCGCCTGGAGAGCAAAGGGATCCAGGCCGAGCAGAGCTAGGATCGTGGGAGCAATTTGGGTGGTTTGCACCGGAGTCCGAATAGTCTGCGCAGGCAGATGAGGATTCGAGATGACCAATGGCACGCTCAAATCCTGATCGGTGAAACCACCGTGCTCAGCGATTTTGTTAGCCGTGGTATAAATCGTGCCGGGTTGGCTCAACACAATGATATTAGGCGCGCGCGGATCGACCTGGGGGTCCGGAAAGTGGAGCTTTAGACTTTCACCGGACCAAATGTCTTGGATCAAGGCATTGGTCTGATTGGCCAATAGCACATCGACGACCTGCGCGGTTAAGGATGGGTCCTCGATCCATATCAAGGCCGCATCGTCAGCTGTGATTTGAAGTACGTGACTCACCGGTTCGATGAGACCTGGAATGATCTGAGGACTCACTAGATTTAGTTTACTCGGATCGACGGGGGACTGTCCGTGCTTCGAGGTGAGAACCACCCAGGTGGATTCCATCAATCCTGCCAGTGTCAGCGCGTTGAGAATTTGACCAATGGAAGCATCGGTATGCGACAGAGCGTCGGCGACCAGAAAGCTCGGAGTCCCCTGGCCGTCGAGATACCCTCCGGGGCCTGCGGCCGTCCCTTTCAATTTATCTCCGTTGATACCCTTATTGGTTTTGATTTTTTGCGCAACACTCACGGCTTGGAAGTTCATTCCGAAAATGACGGGAACGCCGACGTTTTTAGATCCAGAATGATCCATACCGCCGATTTCGTTAAGGATTGCCTTTACTTTCAAATCATCATAGGCCTTGGTGGCATCGACGCTCTTATTGTAGGCAATGCCTGACTCATTGCGCGCGGCAATTTCGAGCAGATAAAGATCCTGAATGCCGTTTCCAGAAGGTCCGAGTAAGATTTCGTCTGTCAAATGTTTGTCGCACCAGGCGGTCCGGAGCCCAGCGGCCTTGATGACCTCGAAGACCGTATTGACGCGAAGATAGTTGTGGGGATAAACAACGGCGCCACCGCGAGCAGGATCGCGAGGCAACGCATCGGGATTGAGCCCACCGCCCCCGTCTAGAGCATTGAGATTGAGATCGGCCGATTCGTCAAAAATCACGGGCGTACCCAGTGGTCCTGAGGTGGCGCCGGGGGGCCACAGAGAGCGATCATAACTCCGGTCAAAATAGACTCCAGTGGAAACGGGTGTGCCACCGGTGAAAACTGCGAGATTGCCTGGGAACGAATCCGCTGGAGCCACGGCACTGGCGGCCGTGTAATTGAAGCCGTGGCCCACCAGCGTTGCGAGGGCAGAGTTCGGACTGGCTTTGGTGTAGTTCGCAAGATCAAACGCATGCAACCCATCGATACTGAGCACCAGGACTCGGGATTGAACAGGAACACCAGCCAGCGAAGACGGCCACCGCCCACTCAAGGCAAAAGCAATGATGACGAAACCCAAACGCAGTCGCGTCTGAATGTCGAGGCGGGGCGGATTCGAGTGGATTTGTGGCCAACTACCGAGCCGGGGCATCCGGGACGACCAGCCAGTCCTGTGCCAAGTACGATTTGGATCTACGCGGTTCAGATCGCGCCATCCGTCAAATGCGACACGGTCGATGTTGGTAAACTGTGGCAAGAGAATATCCACCGAATGAATGAATTCTGTCACTCACATTTCTATCGGCTGCGAGAAAAGACACTGCCTGATCCTTCCGCGACCGGCTTCGCGTACGATATTGGCCGTGTCCATTCCTCGCTTTCGGCCAAGGACCTCCTCAAGCCATTGCCCCACTGACTCCGGAAACGGGTTCGGAGCGCCTGCGCTGAAGTTACGATGTGCTCGGATTTTGGGTCTCGACCCAACGAACCGCATGCCGGACAAGGCTGGTGGCGTCAGGAAGTGAGAGCTTTTCTTTAATATGCCCGCGATGCACATCCACGGTCTTGGAACTGAGGTTGAGTTGTTGCGCGATATTCCTCGTGGTCTTTCCCAGCCCGATGAGCTGGAAGACTTCAAATTCGCGGTCGGTGAGCTTTTCAATAGGTGAGTTATGTGAACGACGGCCGGAGAAGAGATCGAAGATTTTGGCCGACATCCGGTCACTGACATAGACCTGGCCGCTGACGACGCGGCGGATGGCTTCTAGCATTCTCTCCGCGCCAGCCTCCTTCATCAAATAGCCGCGTGCCCCAGCGCGGAGGGCACGTTCGGCGTGAAGCATTTCGTCGTGCATGGAAAGGACGAGCACCGGCAAAGCCGGATACAACGCTTTCACATCCTTGATGAGATCGAGTCCCCCGCGTCCAGGCAGCGTGAGGTCGGTGACGATGAGGTCGGGGGAACACTTGGGGATTTCAGCGAGGGCTTCGGCAACCGTGCCGACTTCGCAACAAACTTCCAACTCGGTCTGCTGGTTGATGAGGCCAGCGAGTCCGGCCCGCATCATCGGATGGTCGTCCAGGAGCAGGAGTCTTTTGCGCGGCGCCGCCGCGGTCTCGCAAGACTGGCTCGCGGGCTTGGTCTCGCGGGCGGGTCTAGCCGGGGCCTGCCGGGCGGCGGACGGCTTTCTTGGTTTCATCATTTTTTGTGGAGTGTGCAAGTGACGAGAACCCCTTTGCGCGGGGTGAAATCGAAGGTGAGAGTAGCCCCGATCAGATCGGCGCGATACTGCATCACGCGCAGACCCATACCGTCGCTTTTGACGGAGGACTTCAAGCAGCCCCGTCCGTTATCGGCCACTTTCAATTCCACGCGCTCGGCTTGGTCGTTGAGTGTCAAATTAATTCTCTTAGCCTTGCCGTGCTTGAGTGCGTTCGCCACCGCTTCCTGCGCGATGCGGTAGAGATGCGAAGCGGCGATGGTGTCGTCGAATAGAACGGGGCGGGGACAGGCGAAGTGACAGTCCACGCCCGCCATCACCCGCGTCCCTTCGGCGAGTTCCCCGAGCGCGTGCATCAGCCCTTCGGGACCGGGTGGAACGGGGGATAGGCCGTGGGAAAGTAGGCGTGTTTGCGCGACGGCTTTGCACAACTGGCGGCCAAGTTCCTCAGCCGTTTTCGTCAGAGCAGGGGCGTGGATTTTGAGTTGAGAGGTGAGGCCGTGGCAACCGAGTTCCAAGGCGGTCAACTGTTGGCCCAAACCGTCGTGTAGGTCCCGCCCGATCCGCAGTTGTTCTCGGTAGGCAATGGCCAAGATTTCCTGTTCCAGCACCTTGCGCTCGGAGATGTCGGTACGAATGGCAACGTATTGCTGCGGCTTCCCCTGCACGTCGAGGAACGGCACAATCGTCGTGGCGACCCAATAAAACGAACCGTCCTTGGCGCGATTGCAAATCTCGCCTCTCCACACCTGACCACGAGCGATGGCTTGCCAAAGGTCACGGAAGAATTCTTTTGAATGATGGCCCGAGTTAATGAGGCGATGATCCTGACCGAGCAGCTCCGCCTGTGAGTATTTCGAGATCTCGCAAAACTTGTCGTTGACGTAGGTGATGCGCCCACGCGGATCGGTGATGGCGACGATCGAGTGGGCGTCGAGGGCGGTCTTGAGATTTTGAATTTCGTGCAACGAGGCAAGAAGTTGTGACTGATCTGCGCGCGGTGCCGCTGGCAGGGTGCGGGGAGCATCGTTCATTCCCTGCATCATAACCGGCGACGCCATCATGACACGTTGAATGTCACTCCGGCGCCCAGCGGGGACGGCATGCACCCCTCCGCGCAGTTCAGACGTTATTCCAATGAGTGGCAGCGTAGTCCTCCCGAGTGATCCAGTGAGAATCGAGGGCTGACATAGGGAATTCCCAGCTCGAGCCCACGAAGAATTAGGAGTGATCCCATTAAGCAAATGCCTACCCGGGATACCGCTCCCCAGGAGAATCGCTTCGGTAACGGCAGCCGTCGCCCGACGAGATGAATCCCCAACATCACTGGCCAGGTTCCAAAGCCGAAACACAACATAAAGGCCGCTCCCATCGTCGCCCCCCCAGTAGCCATGGCCGCCGCCGCCGCCACATACACCAATCCGCAGGGCAACAGGCCGTTGAGCGCCCCAAACATCACCTGTGAAAACAGCGATGGCTGGGCCAATCGACCACGAAGGAATGCTTGCGCCCGCAGTAGGCCCCGCCAAATAGGACGGGTGGCGGATACCCTTCCACCCACCCAGATACCCGCCAGCAAGACCAGCCCCAGGCCGAGCGACAACCAGCGCTGCCCTCTTCCCGGGGCGATCCAGTGTCCAACCGTCCCCGAGCCCAGCCCAATCATCGCGTAGACGGATATTCGCCCGAGATGATAGCTGACTCGGCTAGAAACACCTCCCCACGATCTCGCTTGCACCGTACTCAGGGCGAGCACCAACGGACCGCACATAACCCCGCAGTGCAAACTGCCCGCCACACCCAGCACAAAAGCAGTCCAAAGTTCCATCTTATCTCAATTTCAACGTGGCCGCGGCCAACACTTCGGCGGGCTCATTGACCACGATCACCTGTTCAAAATAGAATTCGTGCCCCTGAGCCTGCCATTGCACCCGGACCTTCCATAGTCCGCCACGGAGGGTCCCGGCACCGATTGTCTGCCGTCCCACTCCGTCCACCGCCAGAGGTACGGTAAAATCCAATTGAGCATTGGCCGGGCGATAAAACTCAACGTGCCCCCTCGGCCGTGGATTCAAGTGTTTGCTGGGTAAACGTAAGGTCACCTCGTGCTGGATTGCGTTATAGGAAAGATTCAATTCATTCCGAATCGCTGCGGTCCGATTCAATTGATCCAACCGCCCCTGAAAATGAACCTCGTCCTCATAATAATCCACTCGTACCAGGTCGGTCTTCTGCTGGACGGCAAAAAGGATCCAAGCGATCAGGGCCGCGCTGAAAATAACGAACCAACCAACAATAAAGTAAGGCCACGGATTGTAAGCCGTGGGGCGAGGAGTAGCGTTTTGAGTAGTCATTGACGAGGTCCGACAAATCCGGTGATCACCGTCTCCAGGAGCCTATCGTCGGAATAAACGCCCAATTTGAGTTGAATACTATTGCCGGTCAGAGCCACCGAACCGATCTCGATGAGAACGGAGGTTTGCCCTAACGTCTCTTTCGGAATTACGAAGGGATTGGGTCCCATCAGGCGCACCCTTCCCGGCCGATTTAGCAACCTCAGTTCAATCGGAAGAGCGCGTCCGGTTTTATTGATTATTTTTACGATATACAGATTCTGAATCGCCCCGGCTTCGGTCACTTGAAAAAGGGACCCAGGCGCTCGCAGGAGGGTGGTGCCGACTTCGGCGCGCGTGAACACCAAATATAAAAAGAGCCCAATCAGCCCGGTCAGCACTCCCGCGTAAAGTTTCATACGCGCCGTCAATCGCTGCGGTTCACCTCGTTCAATATTATTCCAAGAGGCAAATCGGATGAGGCCACGGGGCCGTCCAACTTTATCCATGATCGAATCACACGCGTCAATACAAGCCGTGCAATTCACACACTCCATTTGGGTCCCATCACGAATGTCAATTCCAGTAGGACAAACCGAGACACACTGACGACACGCCACACAATCGCCCAAGCCAGAATTCTGCCGTTGCACCGCGGACTGTTCTCGGCGCAGCGGTCCTCGCTTCTCGCCGCGACGAGGGTCATACGCCACCACGAGGGTGTTTTCATCCAGGACGGCCGATTGAAAGCGACCGTACGGACAAATAAAGGTGCATGCCTGTTCCCGAAAACGTGCAAAAATGGCGTAGAAAATCAGGGAGAACAACACCATGAAGGTAAGGCCAACGAGATGCTGCCGTGGATCATCCAATTGAATCGCCAACAATTGCTCGCTCCCGATAAGATAAGCCAGCAGCGTATTGCCAATCACAAACGAAAGGCCGAGAAAAATCAGCTGCTTCAGACCCTTTCGCCATAGCTTAGCCCCGGTCCACCCGGCCGCGTTCAGGGCCCGCTGTTCGTGAGCATCTCCCTCCATCAAATATTCCACCTTCCGAAAAACCATTTCCATGATCACGGTCTGCGGACACGCCCAACCGCACCAAAGGCGACCAAAGGCAGTGGTAAAAATAATAATCCCCGTAAAAACGGCTAACATGGCCACCGCAAAAATTGCCGCGTCCTGGGGCCAAAAAATATGGCCCAGGATTGAAAAGCGGCGCTCGACAATATTCAGCAGAAGCAGGGGATTTCCCTGAATTCGCACCCAAGGTCCCGCAAATAGAAGTACGATCAAAAATGTCGCGAACCACGCTCGCCGACGGTGCCATTGCCCACTGGGTTTTTTCGGATATACCCAGCGACGATTGCCCTGCTGATCAGCCGTCGCCAAATGATCACGAAAATCCCTAAAATTGATGTCTTCGGCCGGACCCTGCCGCTCGGACAGCGGCTTTTTAATCGGCACAACCGGTTCAATACTCATGCAGATTGCCCTAGAATCTACCCCGCCTACTCGTAGATGTTAGGTTCCACCGGGGGCGCTTGATCTTCGCGCGGTTTAGGATTCGGAGGCGTTGTCCCACGCAAGGTGTAGATGAAGCTTGCCACAGCCTGAATCTCGCTCGGCTTGAGGACGCCGCGCCAGGTCAGCATGCCTTTTTCCGGCACTCCGTTGATGATGGTCTTGACGTTATCTACGTAATTTGAACCGTGAACCCAGTAATCATCGCAGAGATTTGGACCGACCAATCCGCCCCCATCCGCACGATGGCAGGGAGCACAAAGCGTCATAAATATCTGAGAGCCTTGCGCCAAAACAGCCGCCTCATGAGAAGGCGTAAGCGAGGTAAGGTGGGCCTCAAACTTTCCAATCGCCTCCGACTTAATTTTGTCGCCGAAAGCCTGCTCTTTTTCATATTCCGCGATTTGCAAATCACCCGCTTTGAGTACGTGATAGTACGTCAGGTAAAACACCGAGAAGGCAATGCTCAGGTAGAACAACCAGACCCACCATCGGGGAAGATTGTTGTCCAACTCCCGAATCCCATCGGCTTCATGATCGAGCAGTAATGGATCGCGAGTCAGATCATTCATGGGCTGGCACTCCTTTCTTTGAATCTGGATAGCTGTCATTCAAAGGCAACGCGCCCATGGATTTGAGGAAGGGCCGTTTCAGCAGACAGGCATAGGCGACGGCGATGCTGAAGACCGTAAAAAAAAGGCACACCGATACCACCCCAAAGAGACCAATGCCCCCGATATGATGAAGTACGTTTTGAATCATAGGAGATCCTGGTGTTTGACCGCTTCCATGGAATTGGCCACCGGAGTTTTCGGTGGCGACGCCGACGGCGGAGGCGGAGGCGAAGGCGGTATCGCCTTAATATCCGTTCCCAGACGTTGAAGATAGGCAATGAGTCCAACAATCTCCGCGTCGGGTGAAACGTTGCTCACCGAGCCTTGCTTCAGGTTAACGACAATCTTCGCCGCTTGCTGTTCCAACTCTTTTTGCGCCGGACCGTGTTCGTAACCCGCTGGATACGGCACACCCGTCTTTCGCAAGGCACCGAGTCGTGCCCCTAACGAATTCGTATCCAGTTTCTGAGAAAGCAACCACGAATACCGCGGCATAATGGATCCCGGAGAGGTCAATCTCGGATCATCCATATGATTGTAATGCCAGGCGTCAGGGTATTTACCACCAATGCGATGCAAGTCAGGCCCGGTTCGTTTCGAGCCCCATAGAAATGGGTGGTCATAGACAAATTCCCCCGCTTTGGAATACTCACCGTACCGCTCCGTTTCACTGCGGAATGGCCGCACCATTTGCGAATGGCACCCGACACATCCTTCACGAATATAAATATCTCGCCCTAAAGTTTCCAGAGCCGAGTACGGTTTTACACTCGCAAGGGTGGGCACATTTTCCTTGATCAGGTACATCGGAATGATTTCCACGAGGCCACCAATGAGGATCGCCACCAGAGTTAGGACCGAAAACAAGATTGGTTTTCCCTCGAGCAAACGATGGCCCCACGGACCCGCCTCGCAGTTGGCCTCCGGCTGGGACGCCTGCGAGAGCGCTTGCGCTTCCTGTTCCGGAGCGAAGACGCCACTCCTGGCTGTCTTCCAAAGATTGTAAGCCATCAGAAATGCACCCAGGAGGTAAAGCGATCCGCCCAAGGCCCGAAGCCGGTACATGGGGACCAGCTGGAGAACCGTTTCCAGAAAATTGGGATACTGCATGAAGCCTTCACTGGTGAATTGCTTCCACATGAGACCTTGGGCAATCCCACTCCAATACATTGGAATTACATAGAACATCATACCGAGAAGTGCGATCCAGAAATGCCAATTCGCGAGTTTATTTGACCACAACTCGGTCGTATAGAGACGGGGAATCAGCCAATAAAGCATGCTGAACGTCATAAAACCATTCCACCCTAGTGCGCCGGTATGGACGTGAGCGATCGTCCAGTCGGTATAGTGAGACAACGCATTGACCGATTTGATAGCCAACATGGGTCCCTCCAAGGTCGCCATGCCGTACGCGGTAAGTGCAACCACCATGAATTTGAGCATGGGATCCTGTCGAACCCGCTCCCACGCTCCTCGCAGGGTGAGCAGTCCATTCAACATTCCACCCCAACTCGGAGCCACGAGCATCACGCTAAAAACCATCCCGAGCGATTGAGCCCAATCTGGCAGGGCGGTATACAAAAGATGATGTGGACCAGCCCAGATATAGATAAAAATCAAGCCCCAAAAATGAATTATCGACAAACGATAGCTAAACACCGGTCGATTCGCTGCTTTAGGTAAAAAATAATACATGAGGCCGAGGTACGGAGTCGTCAGGAAGAAGGCGACCGCATTGTGACCATACCACCATTGCATGAGAGCATCCTGGACGCCGGCGTAGATGGAGTAACTCTTGAACAGACTGGCGGGCACGGCTAAGGAGTTGCCAATGTGAAGGACTGCAACGGTTATCGCTGTGGCCAGATAGAACCAGATCGCGACGTAGAGATGTTTTTCCCTTCGGCGAAGGATGGTCCCGACTAGATTCACGGTAAACGCCACCCAGATGATGGTGATGGCAATGTCGATCGGCCATTCAAGTTCCGCGTACTCTTTGCTTGAAGTAAAACCCAGAGGCAGGGTAATCGCCGCACTGACAATAATGGCCTGCCACCCCCAGAAATTGAGCCAACTCAGAAAATCTGAAAACATCCGTGTTTTGCAGAGGCGTTGGAGCGAGTAGTAAATCCCCATAAACATGCCGTTGCCGACAAAGGCGAAGATGACCGCATTGGTGTGTAACGGACGGAGTCGACCAAAGGTGGTATATTGGAGGTTTAGGTTCAATTCCGGCCAAAACAATTGGCAGGCGATTAAAATTCCTGCACTAAACCCGACCAATCCCCAAATAATGGTCGCAATGGCGAAGGCCCGAACGACGGAATTGTCGTAGCGAAACGTTTCTATTTTCATTCAGATTGTTTGATTATTTTAGCCTTGAAGTTTCGTCGAACAGGATCCTCATTGGGGGCGTGCGGGTGTCTTCATACTGGCCTGAGCGGACCGCCCAAATAAAACATGCGAGAAAAAATGCCTCGTCAGCAGAATTTGTGGGTAGGCGGGGGTTCGGGTAATTTCCCAAGCGTGTGATAAAGAACGACTTCCATCGCACGGAAGGTCCGAAAACCG
>JAYVTS010000279.1:0-12815 GCA_043788645.1 Verrucomicrobiota bacterium | reverse complement strand
CGGTTTTCGGACCTTCCGTGCGATGGAAGTCGTTCTTTATCACACGCTTGGGAAATTACCCGAACCCCCGCCTACCCACAAATTCTGCTGACGAGGCGTAAAACGCTATCAACGTCTCTCCGAGGAGTCGGAGAAAATGCCATTCCATTTCAAACCCATTTTGATCGGGACACGATCCGCCCGGCCAAGAGCGGCGGACAAAATGGAGGCTCAGCGGGCCTCGCGAAAACAAGTCGAACAGGAGACCTGCCGAAAACGTGTTACTTCCTTACCTCAATGGACAACACTCTTTGCAAATCCCCACGGCTCTGCAATCGCCTTCGACCAGCGAAAAGCCACAATATTCCCATAATAACATCCCATCAACCAAGCGGTACACCAGCAAAACGATCCCAGAACGTCGGTAGGATAATGGGCGAGCAACCCGATCCGGGTGACTCCGACCAACAGAATGCAAAGAATCGCGAAACTGGCCGAGAAAATCTTTAGGGATTTGTTGCTCAATTCGTTCACCGCCAGGATAATCAGGAATCCATAAACCAGCACTGCTCCCGCCACATGACCACTGGGAAATCCGGGGTGGGTCATGGCCGGGATATCCTCAAAATGAGGCCGCGGGCGGGCGAAGAACACTTGCATTCGGGCGTTGAGGCGTGCCCCAAGCAAAACCGCCAGAAAGAGCATCGGCAAATAATGCCATCGCCGAATCAGAATCAACAGCCCGGCCAACGCCCAAGCGAATCGTTCGACTACACCCCCGTCACCTAATTCAGTCGCACACCGTAAAAAGAGCATTTTTGCAGCACCTCGATCATGCAGCAGTTGGCTGACCGGCTGATCCATTCGGGAGACTAGCCCGTGATATCTGACGTCAGCGGCCAATAGAAAAAAAAGGACCGAACAAATGCCGAACAGGACCACTGCGCGCCGCGGAATCACAGCCAAACAAGCGGACAAATTCATAGTGAAAAGCGAACTTTGATCAGGTCCACCCTAGCCGGAACCCGTTCGAACGCACGTCGAATAATCTCCGCTTGACGAATCGACTTTGCCGCGCAAAGTTTGTGGAATGGAACCGGCGCAAGCGGCCGCACAGCTCGAAACGATTCGCACGTTAATGGAACGGGCGTCCTTATACCGGCGGGCTCTGGCCCCGATTACGCTGGCGGTTGGCGCCCTGGGAGTGGCGGCCGGGGCGCTCGCCCTCGGTCTGCCCCTGGATTCACTCCGTGGTTTTGCGGGTGTCTGGGGTGGAACGGCGGTCGCGGCCGTGATTGCGGCTTTTCTGGTCGCTCGTCGCCAATCGCTCCAGGCGGCCGAGCCTTTTTGGACACCACCCACGCGCCGTATCTTTCACGCCCTTGTTCCCGCCTTGGTGCTCGGCGGCGCATTGATCGTCCTCGTCCTCGCGCATGCTCCAGATCCCACAGCCCCCAACATGGCCACGCTCCTCGCCACGGCGTGGGTGGGCATTTACGGACTGGGCTTGAATGCCGCGGGGTTTTTCATGCCGCGGGGAATTCGTTGGTTCGGGATCGGTTTTTCTCTCGTGGCAGCAATGCTCATTCTCACCGTCGATTTTCTGCCTCGGCTCAATGATCGAATCGCCGAAGCCCATTGGCTCATGATGATCACTTTCGGCTTTGGCCATTTGGCCTATGGCCTGTATTTGCGGGCCACGGAACGATCCTTGTCCCCTGTCCGGTCGTGAATCCGGAGCCATTCCTTAGCCTCGATAAGGTCATCCACGAGAAAGGACGCCTCGCCATTATGTCTCTCCTTGCGGCCAGCCCCGAGTTGTCATTCACCGAACTGCGCGACACCCTGCAAATGACGGACGGCAATATCGTTTCCCACATCCGTACTCTCCAAGACGCGGGGTACGTTGCCGTCACCAAGCAATTTCGCGAAAGCCGCTCGCTCACGACGTGCCAGCTCACGCCGACTGGACGTCAAGCGTTTTCAGATCACATCGGTTTGCTCGAACAGATTGTCAAACAACACCACGCTCGCAGCCGTTAAGGCTCGCTCGCAGGCCGAGGCACCCTTTAGCAAAACTTAGGCTTCCATTTAACTTATAACTTTGCACTGCAAAGCAACGATGAAACAAACTATTTTTCGTAATTGGTTCCGACCTTGGGGCTGGATTTATCGGCCAAGCCACTTTGTTGGAGTTCTTTTTACGCTGATACCCTTGGCTTTTGTCATCCAAGTATTTTTGGTGATCGACCTTAGATCCCACTCCGCCACGGACACCCTTTACACGATTTTCCCGTATTTCAGCGCGAGCTTCCTGCTGTGGCTATGGATTGCTGAGCGCACGTCTCGAACCTTCCCCAATACCAAGAGTTATTCCCAGTCCGCCCATGAAAATCCTCCGCGCGGTTGAACTCGGCATGTGCTTCGGCGTTCGCGACGCCATTACTCTGGCTCAGCGCCACGCCGCGGTCAGCCCCATTACGATCCTCGGCGAACTCGTTCACAACGAGACGGTTCTCGCCGACCTCCGACGACGGGGCGTTCTGATTCGGCATGATCCTGCGGACGCTCCCACCCGCCAAGTGATGATCACCGCCCACGGCGTTTCTGATCAACGTCTCAACGAAATCCGTGCGCTTGGGCTCCAGGTGATCGAAGCCACTTGTCCGTTGGTTCATCGTGCTCACCAAGCCCTGGCGGGTTTAGTGAGCGAAGGCTTTCATCCGATGGTGATTGGCCAACGAGGACATGTCGAAGTCCGCGGACTCACCGAAGATTATCCCGGTTGTGATGTGATCTTAAGCGAGACCGATCTAGAAACCGTACGAGTACGTTCCCGTTTCGGAGTGGTCAGCCAAACGACCCAACCCATTGCCCGTGTTCGAGAACTGGTCGGCGCTCTACGCACCCGTTTTCCGGCGTCCGCCGTACGATGGATCGATACGGTTTGTCGGCCCACGAAGGATCGGCAAGCGGCCGCCGAAGATTTGGCTTTGAAGTGCGACGTGGTGGTGGTCATCGGTGGTGCGCAGAGTAACAATACCCGCGAACTCACCACCACCTGTCGCCGGTATTGCCCCCGGGTTCACCAAGTCCAGTCGGCGGCCGAGCTGCGCCCGGACTGGTTCCAGGCCGAAGATACGGTGGGCCTTACCGCGGGCACTTCAACCCCGGACGAACTGATAGAATCCATCCACACGACCTTAACCCGGCTTCAACCCAAGGAAGTTTTCGCATGAGATCTCCGACGCTTCGATCCGGACTCGATTTCCTCCTCCACCATCGTGCCTTCGCCGCCGCGTCCACGCTGGGGATCGCCCTGCTGATCGCACGCTTGGCTTTGACCTGGCGTGGCGTGTATTGGTTCTACGCCTGGAACCTGTTTCTTGCCTGGCTTCCCTTACTTTTCGCCACGCTTTTGATCCGCGCCGCTCGCAAGACACGACCTGTCGCGACGTGGAGTTATGCCCTGCTCTGGATATTATTTTTTCCCAATGCACCTTATCTCGTGACCGATCTCACCCATTGGCACCCACGCCCGCCCGTGTCTCAGTGGTTTGACCTATTACTTTGTGTTCATTTCGCTTGGCTCGGCCTCACACTAGGATTTGCGTCATTGCGGTTACTCGAAGCTGAAATCTCAGAACGCTACGGGCAACGGACCGGATGGGGATTCGTGGTCGTAACGTTGAGCCTCGCCAGCTTTGGGGTTTATCTGGGACGCATCGGTCGCTGGAACAGTTGGGATATTCTCGTACAACCGTTCCGACTCAGTACGGACATTGTTCGCCAAGTTGTCCATCCGGTGGCGCACCTTAGCACCTGGGAATTCACTCTGGTTGGTGGTCTCTTTTTGCTCTGCGCGTATTGGGTCGGCGCCGCCGCGGGGCCAGTCCCCGTCACTGAACGCACACGCCGAAACTTTTCTTCTTAGTCGGTGCTTCAAATCAGACTCGCTCAAATCTAATCTTGGCAAAAACATGACTCGGTCGGCCACTGATCGTCTACCCGCATTGCTCCGTGGAGATCAGCAACGTCTTGGGGCGTGGCTCACTTCGCCGGGTCGGTCGTACTCGCTCTGGTGTCTCGGGATTATAGCGGTGGGGGCCGGTTGCTACGGCGCCGCCATCGGCGTTTGGCGTTCTCCGCTTCAAGCGGGTTATACCGCGATCAAGCTACCTCTAATCCTTCTGCTGACCACGCTGGGCAACGCCCTGCTGAACGGACTCCTGGCCCCTTTGCTCGGAGCGGCACTCACCTTTCGGCAGACCGTCCTGGCAATCCTAAGCTCCTTTGCCATCGCCTCGGTCATCCTTGGCGCCTTCGCGCCGCTGGTTTTTTTCCAAGTTTGGAGTCTGCCCGCCGCGATCACGATTGACAACCTTCCCAGTAGTCGGGGCCAAAGCGGTCCCTCCGTGGGCACCTTTTACCTGATCCAACTAACCCACGTCAGCGTCGTCGCCTTCGCTGGAATCTCCGCCAATTTCCGCCTACTCCAATTGCTGACCGCTCTGACGGGAACACCGACCATCGCTCGTAAAGTACTCGGGGGATGGCTGATGGGAAATATCATCCTTGGCACTCAATTGACTTGGATTTTTCGACCGTTTTTTGGAGCCCCCACATTGCCCGTGGAATTCCTTCGACCTCACCCCATGCAAGGCAGCTTTCTCGAAACCATTTGGAACGCCCTTCAATCTTTTTAATAAGTATATTTATTTCGTCCCAAAATCCTGCACCTATGAACGAAACAAATCCCAATACCTCAACCCCAAGTGCCTTGGCCCCTGTGGGTTTGCAACCACCCCCAGTGCCACAGTTCCCACCCGCGAACATTTCGGCAGGGATAGGGCACCGCCCGTCGGTCCCGCCCGATCCGTCCGACTTCGCACCCATCACTACCTTTAGCGGTGCGTTAGAAGCATTACTCCGTTCGCCGACACGAGTTTTGCACCAACTAGGTCGGCCCGGAGGAGCACGTCTCACACTCTGGCTGGGGGCGGTAAGCCTGGTAACCTTGGCCATATACGGTGTACTCCTCGGCAGCTTCAGCATGCACGAACAGCTCTGGGCGGCACCCCTCAAAGTCACGCTCGGACTTCTGGCGTGCGGCGTGATCTGTCTGCCCAGTCTCTACGTGTTCGCCTGCCTCAGCGGCGCCCACGCTCGACTTGGTGAAATTGTTGGACTTTTAGCAGGCCTGCTCGCGTTGACCGGACTATTGCTCGTGAGCTTTGGCCCCGTCGCCTGGGTGTTTTCACAGAGCACCGATGCCATCGGCTGGATGGGTTTTTTGCACCTCAGCTTTTGGGTCGTTGCCACCGGCTTTGGGTTGCGCTTTCTCCACGCTGGCTTCCGTCAATTCCAAGCCAGAAGCCCGGGAATTTTTACCGTCTGGACGATTCTTTTCCTGGTGGTCGTTCTGCAAATGAGCACCGCTCTGCGACCTCTGCTCGGCCGGGCGCCGACCCTTTTACCGACCGAGAAAAAATTCTTCCTCACCCATTGGGGCGAATCTTTGGAGAATGACAATCGACTAAAACGGTGAAAGGGTGGCTCAATCATCACCGCATAAAACTCCATCAACTATTGAACAAGGAAGCGAACCTTCGTCAGCGATTGAAAATCTTCACGGGCGTCTTCATCGTGGGCACCGTTTTAAGTGGGCTGACCGCCATTTCCATCATCACCCAATTCAACGTTTGGCCTCTTCGGAGTCATTCCCCTCTGGCTCTGTCGCCGATGGGCCGCGGACCTAAAGACTTTGACAAAATAGTTTCGTTTCTCAGCGCCCGCTGTTTTGTTTCGCCCGACGGGGTTCGAGCCACGATTCTTCCCGGCGTGAACGGCGTAGGTATTATCTCTCCTTCAGCACTCGCTGAGCGAAATCTGATCATTTTGGGTGGGACCAGCGGCCTCGGATTGGCCGCCACGCGGGCCTGCATTCGGGCGGGCGCGCAGGTGGTCGTCGTCGGTCGGGACCCCGCCAAAACCGCGGCTGTCGCCGCCGAGTTTGGCGCGTCCGTCCGCGTGCTCTCCGCCGATGCGACCGATCCCGATACCGCCGAACGGGCCGTGCAGCTAGCCGTCACCGAGTTCGGTAGCCTCCAGGGATTCTATCACGTCGCCGGAGGCAGCGGTCGGCGTCAGGGAGACGGCCCTTTGCACGAACTAACGGATGACGGTTGGGATTATACTCTAGGCCTGAACCTCACCTCGGTGTTCCGGTCTAACCGTGCCGCGGTCCGCCAGTTCCTCGTCCAGGGCACGAGCGGAACTGTGGTCAATTGCGGCTCCGTGCTCGGCTTTTCGCCGTCTCCAAAATTCTTTGCAACCCATGCCTACGCCGCGTCGAAAGCCGCAATCATAGGTCTGACCCGATCTGCCGCGAGCCACTACGCGAGTCATTCGATTCGCTTCAACGTCCTCGCCCCCGGACTCGTCGCCACACCCATGAGCGCCCGGGCCCAAGGAGATCCCGCAATTCTTGAGTTCATCCGGGCAAAACAACCGCTCGATGGCGGGCGGCTCGGTCAACCCGAGGACTTAGATGCCGCACTGGTTTGGCTATTATCCGATGCGAGCCGGTTTGTCACCGGGCAGGTCATTGGCGTGGATGGTGGATGGTCCGTTAGTGAGGGGCAGATTCACTCGTAATTCCGATTTTCAAACACGTTTATGAACTACGTTCTCGGTCTCGATCTAGGGGGTTCCAGTATCAAAGCCGTTACCGTCACGCCGAAAGGCCAATTGCTCGCCGAAGCCAACGTGCCGTTTGTGGATCGCGATCTCGAATGGGCGCACAAACTGCGGACTCTAGTCGCCGATTTTGCAGCCCAGCACAACGGATCGGCCCAGGCCATTGGCCTGGCCGCCCCTGGTCTCGCCGCCAAGGATGGGCGCTGCATCATCAACCTCCCTGGTCGTTTAATCGGGATTGAAGGGCTCAATTGGACGGATTGGTTAGGGGGGGCGCGTCCAATTCCGGTGATCAACGATGCCCATGCCGCCTTACTGGGCGAGGTATGGCAAGGTGCTGCCCGTGGCTTAGAAAACGTCTTTTTGCTCACCCTCGGAACCGGTGTGGGGGGCGCCGCAATGGTTGACGGACACCTACTAAAAGGCCACCTCGGCCGCGCCGGGCATCTCGGACATACGGTCCTCGATTTCCTCGGACCGCTCGATGATGTCCATACCCCTGGTTCACTTGAATACGAGGTGGGTAATAAAAATATCCAGATTCGTTCCGGGGGGCGATTTCCCACCACCAAAGCGGCGGTAGCAGCGCATCTCGGCGGCGATCCCGAAGCGAGCAAAATCTGGTTGCGAAGCGTGCGCGCCCTCGCCGCCGGTATTGCGTCTTTGGTCAATATACTCGATCCCGAAGCCGTAATTCTTGGCGGTGGGGTGGCCGACGCAGGCGATCCACTGTTCGTTCCCCTGCGCGCCGAACTCGCCCGAGTAGAGTGGCGCCCGGGGGGCCACGCCGTCCGCGTCCTTCACGCCCAACTCGGCGGGCTAGCGGGCGCCTACGGAGCCGCTTGGGATGCGATTCGATCTTCTAGCACAATGGCGGGAAACTAGAACGCGAGTTTCTTTCCACCCTGGCTTGGTTGCGATAGAGTGCCGCAACTTTTTCACATGCAAAACGAACGTCCTGATCTGAATCGTCGCGATTTCGTCCGCGCCAGCTCCGTCGCTGCCTTCGTTGTCGCCCTAGGCGGTGTCCCGGTTACCGCCCGAGCTGCTGCCGAAGCCCAAGCGGCAGCGGACGCCGCCACCGGCAAAGTGTTGCCAATCCCGAAGGCCGATCCGAACTTTCAAGAAAAACCGCCCGGACCACCGGTAAACATTGGGATTATCGGCATTGGCACCCAAGGCCGAGAAATAATCGCGCAACTCAATAAGCTCCCGAACGCCCCCATCACCGCGCTCTGCGACACCTATAAGGCGGCCTTCAAACGGGGTGCTGAAGGAGCCCCCAAGGCCAAGCAATACGACGACGCCCAAGAACTCCTCGCCGATCCCACCATCCAGGCAGTGGTCATTGCCACTCCGACGCATCTCCATCGCGAGCTCGCCCTGCGGGCGATCACCGCTGGTAAACACGTCTACCTCGAAGCTCCCATCGCTCACACTCTGGCCGACGCCCAAGCGATTGCCGCGGCCGCAAAAGCAATTCCCGCAGGGAACAAACAGGTGTTTCAAGTCGGCCTGCAACTCCGAGAAAACCCGCAGAACCATCACGTCGCGAGATTTATCCGCGCCGGCGCCACCGGACGAACCGTCATGAGTCGCGGCCAATGGAACAAGAAACTAAGCTGGCGCCGCACCTCACCCAATCCCGAACGGGAACAAGCTTTGAATTGGCGCCTTTATCGAGCTACTTCTTTGGGAATCCCTGGTGAAATTGCCATTCACTCGCTCGACGTCGCCCGCTGGTATTTCGACAAGTTACCCATCGCCGTCAGCGGTTTCGGCGGAATTGTTCAGTGGCAGGATGACCGTGAAATGGCTGATTCCGTGACCGTCGTCGTAGAGTTCGGGGGGGGCTTGCGGCATACCTGGACCGGGACGTTGGCCAATTCATTTGAAGGCGAACACGACGTTTTTTTCGGATCAGATTCCGCGGTCCTCATGCGCGACAATAGGGCGTGGATGTTTAAGGAAGTCGACGCGCCGCTGCTCGGTTGGGAGGTGTATGCCCGCAAGGACGAATTCCTCGGGGAATCGGGCATCGCTCTCGTCGCCAATGCGACCAAGATTTTGGCCCAGGGAAAAAAACCCGCCGAAGCCGCCAGTGAATCCGACGCGCCCCTCAAATATGCGCTCGAACGTTTTATTAGCCATATCAACGACCGAACTAAACCGGAAGCCGACTGGCAAGCCGGCTATCAAAGCGCCGTATTAGCCATAAAAGCCGCTGAAGCCGTGACCAAAGGAGGGCGTGTGGAAATCGCCCCGGAACTCTGGAATATCTGATGGCTAGCCATCCATGCCGCGGAATTTTACAGAACAAGATTGCGGTCCGCATTCCCGTTGCGGCCTGCCCCGGCTATCCGACGGCTGGGAACCCGACCCGTTGGAGCATCGCCAATATCTCCGATTGAGAGACCCCCAATTTCTCCGGGCTTGCCAATAAATCCGAAGCGTCACAGTCATACCAATTACGCTTTCCTGGCGTACATAGGCCCGCGATATCAAATGGAGCAATGACTCTGCCAACTTCACTCCCTAGGCGAGCCGCAGAAACTCGACCGGCCAAAGCGAGGCATCGCTGAAATCCTTCACTGAATTCCGGACTTTGCCGCAGCAAAAAGCCAGGCGCCCTTTCCGGTCGCCCCAGACGCCGAGCCGTCTCACCATAACTGGCCGCCGCAAAATAGAGCATCGTCAACGCCCGAAAGGACGCCGGATCGTCCATCGTTCGGTATAAGGCTCCCACCAAAGCCGCGATCACCAAGAGGTCGCCCTCCACCGCGGTCCCGTAGTTCATTTCATCGGGGGTCACTCCGTCTTCCCAGAGTCGGGCCAACCGTTCTAGCCCCAGCAGATTGAGGATAAACCCCGATGACAAAAGAGGATCTATAAATCCCGCTGCACCGGGCAGGAGGCACCATCCCGGTCCTACCATTTTCTCGGCTCGATAGGACAGCCGAGGAACATGGGTAAACGTCCGAATAGACTTGGCACCCTTAAACTGCTCACCCAACGACGGAAACCGATCCAGCAACTCATCCCACGCCGGGGCGCCTCTTACCAATTTCAGATCGGCTGCCAATTCATCGGTCACCGCACACCCAGCGCTCGTCACGCCCTGGTTGAACCGCAACACCCACGCCCAGCCACCAGGAAAAACATGGTGCAACGCGGCGGCGTCCGGCGGAAAAGGCGGTCGCTCAGCCGTTCCACACCGGCCCGTTTTCCAACGAGGAACCTCGGTGAAATGGCTGAAAAGTGCCTGAGTATTGGGGAAATCTGGCCACGGGCATTCCGGCAACGACCAGGCCTGGGACAGATAACCCCGAGGTCCCGAGCCATCGATCAGATAGGCGGCACGGAAATGCTGGAGGACGCTCGCTCGTCGTCCGGTCAACTCCCATCCGCCAGGTCCGCCTCGTGGCGCGCTCAGTTCGATCTCGTCGACGTAGTCAACTCCAAGCTTTTGCGCCTCGTGAACGAACTGGGCATCGAAATCGGGACGAAACCAATGGGTATCGGCGAGGGCATCGGTCGGACTCGCGGCCACGAGGAATTCATTGGCGCGGTCCAACCGAGGTTTCCAAGTCTGATTCCGGGTATGAAAATAAAAGCTAAACCCTCGCTTCAATCCACAGGGTAATTGGGGATACATGGATTGCCAGGTGCCCCACTTAGATAACGGTCGCAGCCACGGCATCTCAAAGCGATCAGCAAATTCTTCCAGTAATAAATTGGTGAGCGGCGTAGAAGATTCACCGATTGCAAACCGAGGATGGCGGCCACGCTCGAGCAGCAAAACGCTTTTTCCCAACCGCCGCGCCACGAGTGCCACCAGAGAGCCGACAAAACTAGATCCGATGATTGCGAGATCGAACAAATGAGAAGAAGAGTTAGAGAGTTGCGGTTTAAAGTGAGCGATCAGTGACTGCCGAATGACTAGCGAGTTAGAGCAAAGGAGAATCCATAGAAAAACTTCGCTCATCGTATTTGACGCCTCACGTTTCTCCTAATTCCCAGCCAGGGCGGGGCTCCGCATCGCAGTCCATCGCGACATTTCCATGCAGGAGCTTACGTTCGGCTAAAATTCCGATCATGGCTGCGTTGTCCGTGCAGAGTGAGGGATCCGTGAGACGAAGTCTCAGTCCCCGACGAGCACACGCCGCCACGAGGTCACGGCGGAGTGCGAGATTGCACATCACGCCGCCCGACGCTGTGACGCATCCCACAGCTACCCGTTGCGCAGCGCGGAGAGTCTTGGTAATTAACGTTTCGACAATAGCTGCCCTTACACTCGCGCAGCCGTCGCGCAAGGTTTGGGGATCGTCCGCAAACCCCGGATGTTTCTCCAGGAACACTTTCACACTGGTCTTCAACCCGCTGAAACTGAAGTGGTCATGGGCTTCGTGCATGAGTGGACGGGGAAACCAATAGGCTTCCGGGTTGCCTTGTTCCGCAAGTTGATCCAAGACCGGGCCCCCCGGATACGGTAAGCCCAGGAGCTTACTCACTTTATCAAACGCTTCACCCGCAGCGTCGTCCAAGGTCGATCCCAATACGCTATGATCAAGCTCACCGCGCACATGAACGAGCAGCGTGTGACCGCCGGAAACGATCAGCGATACGTTGGGTTCAAAGTGTTCAAATTGAGCACGCGGCGGTTGCCCCCCGATCCACGGAGAATAGAGATGTGCTTCGTGATGGTTGACGCCGATGCAAGGAACCCTCAATACAAACGCCGCCGTCCGAGCCACCGTGAAGCCCGCGCGCAAGGCCGCCGGCAAGCCCGGTCCCTGGGTCACGGCCACGGCCTGCAAATCTCCCATTTCCGCACCCGCCGCCTGCAAGGCCGCTCGCGCTACCGGCAACAGATTCCGGAGATGTTCGCGAGCCGCTAACTCAGGCACGACACCACCATACTCGGCATGGAGTTTAATTTGGGAGGAAACCACATTCGCCAATACCATTCCATTCTGCACAACCGCGGCACTTGTCTCGTCACACGAAGTCTCCAGGGCAAGGATCATATGAATCGTTGAAATTGACTTTTGGAGTCGATCAGGTGATTCCGATTCGCATTCAAGATGAACTCTCAGTCAAAATCTAAACCAATGTCCACGGTGCGCGCCGAATGCGTCAGCGCACCCACGGATATTAAGTCCACACCCGTCTCGGCAATGGCGCGAACCGAGTCCAAATTCACACCCCCACTCGCTTCAGTTTGGACACGGCCGGCCACCCAAGCGACCGCTTCGCGGAGTTGGTCGAGCGACATATTATCCAGGAGGACAATGTCCGCCCCTGCTTCAACCGCTTGATGGACTTGTTCCAAACGGTCCGCTTCAACCTCCACTCGGAGGTGCGGATATAATTTTCGAGCCCGAGCGACTGCTACCGAGATTGCGTTGGGTTTCTCTGCGGCCAGGGCGGCGAGGTGGTTGTCTTTGATCAAAATCAGATCGTACAAGCCCACGCGATGATTTGTCCCCCCGCCGCAACCCACGGCGTATTTCTCAAAACGACGCCAGCCGGGCGTGGTTTTTCGCGTATCCAAGATTTGTGAGCGAGTACCTAGGATGGCCTCGACGAATCGAGCCGTGGCCGTGGCGACTCCGCTGAGGCGCTGGATGAAGTTCAAAGCGACCCTTTCGGCCGTCAGGAGCGAACGGGTACTGCCTGATACTCGCATCAAGGGTGTCCCCGCCTCCACGGGCGAACCCTCACGAGTGGCCAACTCGATTACCAGATTCGGACCGCATTCTCGAAACGCCGTTTCTGCGAACCCCAATCCGGCGACCCTTATTGGTTCGCGTGCATTCATCCGGGCAACTGACATGGATTCCGGAGGAATACAGGCCAGAGTTGTCACGTCGCCAGCTGTGCCAAGATCTTCGGTCAAGGCGACCCGTACCGCGGTACGAATCTCTGTGGGAGTCAGCTTTAGCATGGTCCCAGCGTGGTCGTTGATCGCCACGACGCCAAGCCTACGAAGGAAATGGAACGGAGCGCAACCCGTTGCTCAGCTGACCCCTTACTCGCGTCCTACCCGACGGTATCGACCCTCAAATCCCGCATGACGCTTATCCCCGGCAAGGGCACCCCCCGAATCGGCCGAGCCCCATCCTTCCGTTTGGGCC
>JAYVTS010000278.1:0-10890 GCA_043788645.1 Verrucomicrobiota bacterium | reverse complement strand
CGCAGAGTAAGCGGGTCCCCTGGCCCGCACCAACGCCCAAGGCGGCGGAGCCGCCGCGCGGCAGGCCCGAAATTTGTGCCCGCCGCTTCCAGCGCCCGGTCGACTGAAAATCAGGGATTTAAACCCGTCACTGCTTGGGACGATTTACCCCGGTTTTTTTGAGGTCTGTAAATTAGACACAATCGGGAACCTCCTCAGGATCGAATCGGCCTGGAAATTTGCTATGATTCCCCCTGAAAATGCACAATTGAGCGGTCTGAGACACCGCTGAAGTTCAGCAATTTGTCCAATCATCTGCCCCTTAAAGATCTCTGCTCCTGGGGTAGAGGGCCCGGGCGATTAATCCCAATCACAGAGTTCGCCCACCTGAGCCGCGGATCCGTCCCGCAACCAACCGTCCAGTTGCGCGGGATCCTTGAGCTGCTGCCCACGCGAGCGCGGGACGACGATAAATTGACTGTCGATTTCGGGTAACGCCGTCAGATCGCCCCATAGTTTCTCAAATTGGGCCACGGGAAACACATCCTCCTGTCCATGGCCCCATCGCTTCTTGACATCCTTAATCGTAATATAAGTTGGCAATTTGGCCGCGAGCATCCGAATCGCTTGGGAGATTTTTGACTGAGCCACCCTCGCTCGGGTGTTTGATGGCCCGATCGGATCCGAAACGGAACCCGCGGCCAGGATGTCTTCCCGATTGAGTCCAAACGTTTCGAGCAATTGATCGAGATGGATCCAGGTGGTCAGCGAGTTGTAGTAGCTAAGTCGAAATTCGTCCTCCTCCCGAGGAAGAGCGAGACCTTCCACAATCCGCACCCGGCCATTCACCCGTGCAATCCCACCGCCCCGATCTTCTAAACGCCGTGGGATCATTTCAAAGGTCAGCGTCGCGCCCGTGTCAATATGCTGACCCAGAAGCCGCGGGTCGAGATCGGCTCCCAAGGTGTCGATATTGTGGAGCAGGAGGTACCGGAGCTGCGGTCGTTCAGCGAGCAACGCGGCGAGCACTCCGTTGCGGAATAAATTTGGAACCTCGTAGAAATGCCCGACCGGATGCAGACATTGGAGGGAAACGTTGTCCGTATAATCGGTGCCTTCACCGGTCGTACGAGCCCAACCGATCAAGGCGGTTCGCAGGCTTTCGCGCACCTTCTGCTGTTGTTCATCCAGCCGTTGTTGAGGCATCTCTTCCCATAGAAATCGCAAATCCCGCTCGGTAGGTATCAGGCGCAATCCCACCGTTCTGCCGGGCGACAAATAGAGGGGACCTTCGTATCCATAGTTTCCCCGGCGCCGTAGGAATTCAGCGGTCGGATCGTGGGTAAGATAGCTCGTCGAAAACACGTGCGGAACGGCCGCTCCGAATTCCCGACCGCGACGGCGAGATTTGGCGAGATGGGTTTCTAAAAACGTACGATGTCGGCCCGCGAATTTGGCAAATGGATGAAGGGCTTTGCAGGTCCCCGCGCCCCCGGTCCAACGAGATCCCGCTCCCGCCGCAAGTGAAATGATGGCGACCTCTCCGGCCCTCAACGCCGCGACACCCCGATTTCTCGATTCTCGCCCTGGCCCGAAGGGATCTTCATTCAAGGCCTGAAATCCGATGATGATTTCTGGGTCCAGATCCTCGATCACTGCGTCGGCGTGCAACCGGTTTTGGGCGAGACCGATGCGACCCTCCCGCAGGTCCGTTCGGATTTGCTCATGATGAGCCCGATCAAAGCCATTGGCCGCTAAGATTTCGTAAAGATTTTCCCCCGGAGCCGACTCGGTGTGACTGCGCGGGAGCAAGGCATCAAACAGGGTCTGTACGAGTCCGCGCAGCTCCGGTTTGGTCCGCGCTGCGGCCCCAAGTTGGTCAAGTTCGGCCCGACGCGCCTTCGGGAGTGTCAAGCGATCTTGTTGCACGAGCTTGGGCACCGTGAGGGCATAATAGCCCGCGGGCATCAGAGCTGCTTCACCCCGTAATAAATCCGCACAGGTCCCGTGTTCATTGATCGCGTACTCGAAGACCACTGGGTCCATGGCGAAGGGCAACGCGGCTTGAAGGGAGTGTTTGGTTTCGAGCAGAATTTCGGCTAACCGCACTTGGGCAGCCTGTTTCCGGTGCGGTGCGAAGATGAACCCCATGCCACCTCCCGCCATGCCGCCGAGCATCCAAAAACCCCAGAAATCGCCACCAAATTCCAGGCGACACCGCTCGATGAGCTGTTCCGTATAATGATTGCTCGCCCACGGTATAATAGTTTGAATGGGTTGTTGGAAATTGCGGGTGGTCGCGGCGGCGAGAGCCCGAATATCGCCTCGCTTTAAGGCGGCCAAGACTTCCTCCAGAACGGTCAATGCCTCCTGCCGCCCCTGCCACGCGGCCGCGGAGCGAAGAAGATATTTTTCGGTGACCATTTCGAGGATTGGACCCACATTTTGAGCCATCCCACCGTGAACCACCACCAAGGAATCCATTAATGCTTGACGGGCGGATTCCGGGATTTCGTCCCGCGTGAAAACGTGATGCACCGGCATTAACCGGCCACGCGAGAGGCCAAACTCTGGATCCTCGGCGCTAGCGACCGCACCGGTAATGAGCTTGATACCGGGCCACAAACCGCCCGAATCCTGCCAACCCCCACCGGAACCTCCAAGCCATTCGCCCAACAACGCTCGGGCGAGCACCAGCCGACGTTCGGGTTCCAGTAGTTCACCGGTGAGAGACGCTGCTTGGCGGGTTGCGCGCATGCAGACACTGATGAGAGAGCCGAGCAAATTCGTGCTAACCGCGAGGCGCGATCCTTTTGGAATATGGTTAACATTGGAAACCAATTCGAGCCCGCGACCCGGGCCAACGAGTTGCGCCAACAAGGCCGCCAGCGATTGGCCGGAGCCCTCAATTCCGGGTGGAACTAAGCCCGCCGCGATTACCGCCGCTTTGAGCAAACCGAGATAGTCTCTGGCGAAATCAAATACTTCGGCCAGGCTTGTGAGGTCGGCGGTGGTGCGAAGATCGACCGATGAGAGACGTAATACCGGCTCGTCAATGACCCGAAGCCACGCACTGACGGGCGGCCGGGGGCTAGCGTCTCGACCCAAAACGCCCAGGTCGACCGAGACATTCAGCACCTTCGCGCCCTCGGGAAAATCCATCCCGAGAAAAAAAATGTCGGACCACGCCGAGTGGGTTAGATCCATCCTTACCGGCGTTTGTTCGCGCAAGATGGGGTAGGTGCCACCTGGTCCACGTTCACAAAGTTCTGGCCGGATCCGAAGGGGCTGATCCGCCGGGTGTCCCATGCGGAACATCCATTGATTTCCGCGCACGGCCCGAACGCTTCGACGGACTTGATCCGCCAGCGTTTGAAAACCAAGCCGATGATAGGCCGCCGCGAGGGCCGATGAGATCCCTTCGCTAGGACCTTCCCGAACTTGTTGAGCGAGCAGCGAATCGATGGCCTCCTCAAATCGGCGATCGAGCAATAGTTCAAAGGCGTTAAATGGAATCAGACCCCGGGCGCCCGCGGCGACCCCGGGCTTCAGCGCGGCCCGGCTGCGGGTGATCGAGGGGGGAGGTTGAGGCCGGGTTGCGGGCAGGTGAAACCGGTGAATAGCGGCAAGAAATAGCAACGCCCGGACGCGTTCATACAAATTATCCGCGTTCCGCCGGAAAGCGTCCAACTCCGCCGTCGCCGCCAATAACTCTCCCGTGGTAGCTCGGGCACAAACCGACTCCAAAGCCGTATTGCGCACGGAGGGATCGGGCGACGTAATAAGCGCGACCAAGTTCAACACCGGCCGAAGAAAGCACAATACTAGGGGGGGAAGCGAATGAGGCTCATCTGGAATGCGATCAAGCCTGGCTAACTCTCGATAGAGTGGCCTGCCACTCCGTAACGGCCGTTCGGATCAAGCCGCCCGTCTGAACGCGAGGCGTCACAAACCGCGGCGTAAACCAAGGGAACGCGCCAATCAGATCCGGGGTCACCAAAATCTGCCCGTCGCATTCAGGTCCAGAACCGATGCCAATCGTGACCAGAGTTCGAGCAAGCCGCGTCATTTCAGCCGCCACCGCGGGAACAACCAACTCCAGAACGCACGCAAAGGCACCGGCTGCTTCGAGAGCCAGGACATCGTCGAGTAGTTTTTGACGACCCTCGGTATCGCGGCCTTTGATGCGATATTTACCGCCTTCCTCCACGATGTGTTGGGGTAACATGCCGAGATGAGCCATAAAGGGGATGCCCTCATTTTTGAGTGCGCGAACCTGAGGCAAAATCTCGGCGCCCCCTTCCGCTTTTACATACTCGGCCCCCGCCGCCAGTAGACGCTGCGCATTGGTGACCGTTTGGAAAGGATTTTCGTAAGCGCGATAGGGCAGGTCGGCACCGAGGAGGGCCTGGGGTCGAGCCCGGGCTGCGGCCCGCGTGTGATGGAGCATGTCGTCCATCGTCACCTGGGTGGTATCGGGATGGCCCAGCACAACCATTCCGAGCGAATCGCCAACCAACAAGAGAGGAATGCCCGCCTCATCGAGCAACCGCGTCATGGGATAGTCGTAGGCGGTTAGAGCCGGGATCGGCTGCCGACCCTTGCGAGCCTGAAGCTGTGCGATAGTGACCTTGGCTGCATTCACGACGGTAGATTGATTGGGCCGATGAAGATGTCCACGGTCGGCAAGGGTGTGGAACTAAAATTTAAAAGGACCAGAAAACCGGTCATTGAAAGACTGATTTTTCCCGAAAAATCTCCGGTTGACGTATTTGGCCGATTGTGGCTCCATTGGCTAGTCCGTTTTGGATGCGGTGCTGGTGTCACGTCGACGGTTTGCAGAGGTCTCGTTCGATTAAGTGTCGGGTCCCTCAATCTGATCCTCCAAGTTGGTGGATCCCAGGCGGTGTTCGAGCGGTTTTAGCTAAAGCAGTATGAGTACCGAAACGAGGCTCTTCGTGGGCAATCTATCCTTCACCACGATGGAGCGGGAGATTCAGGAGCACTTCTCTGCCGCAGGGGTGGTAGTGAACGTCAACTTAATGCTCGACAAGTTCACCGGCAAATCGCGTGGGTTCGCTTTCGTCGAATTCGCAACGGCCGACGAGGCGAACAAAGCCGTCGATCTGTTTCAAGGCAAGGACCTTGGCGGCCGTGCCTTGACCGTCAATGTGGCCCGGCCGCGTGAAGAGCGTCCGCAGCGTGAATTCCGGCCCCGGCCGGGTGGTGATCGCGGCGGTGGCGGTGGCGGTGGCGGTGGCTACCGCGGTGGTGGCGGTGGTGGTGAACGCGGCGGCGGCGGCGGTGGTGGTGGCGGATGGCGCGGCGACCGCGGTGGTGGTGGTAGTGGTGGTGGTGGTGGCGACCGTTACTAACTCCTTCCGAGCTTCGGAACTCGTTCGTTCCGCCGACTCAACGGCGGTCGAATTCTGATTTCTAACCGAACTTTTCAACACCGGCCGCGTGACGCGCGGCCGGTCTTTTTGTCTAGACGGATGACGCGGGCGCCAGCTCACTGAATTTCGCGAAGAGACTTCGCAATCACATTGACGCTCTCACGGACTGTCTTTACGGTATCACTCCACGAGAATTTATGTCTGAGACCACTCCTCCTCCAGGCGCTCCAGGCGCCACGCCCGAGCCGCCGAAGCCCGCGGATGCCGCACAAAAGAAGCAAACCGTGCGCATCTCGCTCCCGCCCAAACCGGCGGGTGGTCCGTCGATTCGCCTGCCAGCCGCGGGAGCGCCCCCGTCTTCGGCGGCGCCCACCGCACCCCGTGCGGCGACGGGCCAAGGTGGCGTCACAGCCACCGCATCGCCGACCCCTGGGCCCGCTCCGTCCATGGGAATGGCAGGGCACGCTGCTAAGTCGGCCGCCCCCGCCCCCGTCTCGGCCCCCGCGGTCGGTGGGAAACCCAGCGGCCCGGCCCCGCGGTCGTCAGCTCCGCCCGTCCGTGCCAAGGTGAGCGGTTTGGATGTTGGCCTCGCCTTTGCCACCGTGGCGTGCAGTTTGGCCACTGTGGCCATTCTCTTCCTTTACCTGCCGGTGGTGTGATCCATTCTCTCCCCATGGCTGCTGCCAATATTATCACCGCGACCGTCCAGAATTTCAACGAAACCGTCCTGAAATCGACCCAGCCCGTGCTGGTGGATTTTTGGGCTGAATGGTGTGGCCCCTGCAAAATGCTGGCCCCCGTCCTCGACGAGTTAGCGACCGAATACGAAGGTCGCGCTAAAATCGCCAAGGTGAACATCGACGAACATCAGGATTTGGCGGTGCAGTTTGGGATTGCCTCGATCCCAACTCTGTTGCTGTTCAAGAATGGGAACGTGATCAGCCAATCCTTGGGCTTGAAACCCAAGAGTGCGTTGAAACAGCAGCTCGATGGCGCTTTGAAATAGCGCCGACCCGGGTGGCCCGGAAACTCCGCCGCCATGACCTTCTTCCAACCGACCGCCAGCCTTCGCTTGCGGTCGGTTTTTTATTCCCAACTTGCTGCCCTGCTTCGCGCCGCCATTCCCATTGAGCGAATCTTGGGGCAAATGGTCATCTCCCCGCCGGCCCCGCCGCTCCGAGCCATCGCGAAACAACTCCGCACTGAACTCGACCTGGGCGCCACCTGGGTTCAAGCATTTCGATCACTGCCCAAGTGGGCGCCCGAGTTTGACTACGCCTTGATCGAAGCAGGCGAACGTTCTGGGCGCCTGGATGAAATCTTCGATACCCTCGCCCGGCATCATCGAGAACGGGCCGACAACGTGCGGCTCATGTTAAGTCAGGCGGCGTACCCGTTGTTGGTGCTTCATTTGGCGATATTTTTAGTCCCACTCCCTGGTCTAGTGAACGGGGGCACTCTGCTGGGCTACCTTTCTCAGACGGTGGGTGTGCTGGGGGTACTTTATGGAGTCGTGGCGGTTTTGGTTTGGAGTTCAAAGGGAACCCATTGCGAACCTTGGCGAGCGTTGATCGAACGAGTCAGCCTCAAGATTCCTTGGCTCGGTCCCGCCCAAACGGCGCTCGCTCTCGGCCGCCTCGCGGGCGCCCTCGAGGCGCTCGTCTCCGCCGGGGTGCTCGTCACCGAAGCGTGGCCGTTGGCGGCGCGGGCCAGTGGTTCCCCACTCATAGTTCGCACCCTTGGCGCTTGGCCTTCGGAGCTGGATTCCGGCCGGACGCCAGCGGAGCTGGTGGGGGAAGCCACCCTTTTCCCAGAAACCTTTGTGAGCAGCTACTCCATCGGTGAGATGACGGGGAAACTGGATGAGCAGCTGAAATGGCTGGCTGACCACTACGAAGAAGAAGGTTTCAAAAAGCTTCGGGTCTTTGCCGTCGTGATCCCGACTCTGGGCTACGCCGTGGTGGCTGTTTGGATTGCTTATTACATCTTTTCTTTCTTTCGCACTTACCTCGGCCTCATCAATGGTCTGCTGGGTCCGTGAACCGTGACCCGACGCTTTGCCTCCTCCAAAGTTCATCCGCTGAATCATGGCGATCCCCACAACTCTGTCGCAGCCCAATCTATGCGTTTGCGTTACCTGTGGTTAATCCTGGTGGGTGTTTGGTTGGGTTGTGCTAGCCACCGTGACACTCCGCCCAGGTTGGGCTTAGCGGGAATGCCCGCTCTTCGGCCCGAACCTTATACCCGACGGGTGGAGAGGACGGACGGTACCATCGCTTTGGAAGTTGCCCTGCGTCGATTTGTGCCAGCTGCCCGTGGAATCGGAGCGAGTGAAGTCTGGTTGGTGGGGGTCACACACCTCGGGACCTCCAACTATTACGGCCGGTTGCAAGCGTTTCTAGATCGTCAGGATTTGGTCCTTTTTGAGGGAATTGGCGCCACGAACAAACAATTCCGCTCCACTCAATCCGAAGGTTTTTCGCTTCAACCCGCGCTGGCGAAAGCTCTGGGATTACGCTTTCAACTGACCACGATTAACTACGATCAGCCTCATTGGGAAAATAGCGATTTGTCGGTCGCCGAGTTAATACGGAGCCTCCCCCCGGACCAGGAAACGGGTGGATTTAAACAACTGATGGCGGTCTTTGATGGGGAAGGTGCCTGGGGGAGTATTGCAAAATTAGGCGTGAGTCTGTTGACGCTGAGCCCACGGCTCCAAGCGACGGCGAAACTGATGTTGATCGAAACACTCGGTGGCTTCGATGGGCAGATGCCCGACACGACCGAACTCGGTTTCGATACGAAAGAGTTGCTGCGAGTGTTGATTGAGGAACGCAACGCGGTGGTGGTTCGTGATCTGCGAGCGGCGCTGAAGGAATCGCATTCGGTCCATCGGATCGCCGTCTTTTACGGGGCGGGGCATATGATGGATTTGGAACTTCGATTGCGTCAGGAGCTCGCACTCGTGCCCGTCGAAGACCAATGGCTTCGGGCATTTGGAGTGAACCCAGAGCGTGCGGGCTTGACTCAATTTGAGGTGGAAACCATTCGGGACGCCGTGCGGAGCGAACTCGGCACCACCAAAACCGTTTCTTCTCCTGCGGCAACGAAATGACTTGAGCGAGCAGGTTTCCATTGCCAATGCCGCCTTGGTTCGCACCCTAGTGACCGACACGATGAAAACACATACACTCGCCGGCCTAGCCGCCACCTTCAGTGTCCTCACTGCCCTGTCTTCGGGCGTAGGCTACGACGACACGCCGCAGATTCCTGGCCAGAAATGGAAGGTTCACGACAAAACTCGGCCCAACCCGCCCGTAGTCACTCCCGGAACCACTTTGAGCCACGGCGCAACGGCTCCCGCGGACGCCACCGTGCTGTTCGATGGGAAAGATCTCAGTGCTTGGAAAGGCAAAGATGGGGCCGCGAATTGGAAGGTCGAAAACGGATACTTTGAAGTCGTCAAAGGCGCGGGCGACATCCAGACGAAGGCGGAATTTGGCGATTGCCAGCTCCACATCGAATGGGCGTCTCCGAGTTCCCCCAAAGGCGATAGCCAAGACCGCGGCAATTCCGGCATCTTCCTTCACGGCCGCCATGAGGTGCAGGTCCTGGATGTCTTCAATAACAAAACCTATGCGGACGGTCAAGCGGGTGGGCTCTACGGGATGTGGCCGCCGCTCGCAAACGCGATTAAACCGCCCGGTGAATTTAACTCCTATGATATTATCTTTGAGGCTGCCAGATGGGATCTCGCAGGAAATCTGAGTAAACAAGCCTCCGTCACCGTGATTCATAACGGCGTCGTGCTGCACCACAAGCAGCAGTTCACCGGACCCACGGGACATCGTAATGTTCTGCCCAATACTCCGTATAATGGACTTGGCCCGATTCGGCTCCAGGATCACGGGAATCCGGTGCGTTACCGTAATATCTGGATTCGAGCCCTCGGGGAGTATGATCGCCCGGAGACTCACTAAATCTTGGGCGGGGGCGTAAAGTTGATCGTTCCAAGCGCCGTGATGGAGTTCATCTGCTGTCGTTTCCTTTATGCTCCCTCTTCATACCCTCCGCGCTGGCATCATTGGCACGGGTTTTATCGGTCCCGTCCACATTGAGGCCCTTAAACGCCTAGGCGTCCAAGTGACCGCCCTTTGCGGCTCGACCAAAAATGCGCAGGCCACGGCGGATAAATGGGGGATTCCTGAAGTGTACGGGAATCACGATTACGCGGCCATGTACCGATCACCGAATGTCGATGTGGTGCATATTACCTCGCCGAATAAAATGCATGTCGAACAATGTTTGGCGGCACTCAAAGCGGGTAAACACGTCGTGTGCGAGAAGCCCCTCGGGATGACCACCCGCGAGACCGCCAAAGTGGTCGCTGCCGTGCAGAAAGCGGGGACTCACGGCCCGGTGTTTGCCGTGAACTATATGTGCCGTTTTTTTCCCGCCGTGCTCCAGATGCGGGCGATGGTGGAGCGCGGGGAGCTCGGTCATATTATTCATGTTCACGGCCATTTTTTCCAAGACTGGCTCCTCAAAGAAACCGACTATAACTGGCGATTGTTGGCTTCCGAAGGCGGGGCGTTGCGGGCGGTCGGTGATATTGGGACGCATTGGATCGATGCCGTCTCGTTTATTCTAGGAGCTCAAGTGGAATCCGTCTTTGCGCATATTGAAACGTTTCATAAGACTCGAAGACGTCCTCGCGGCGAGGTGCAGACGTTTGCCAAGATTGATCCGGCAACGATGGCGCCGTATGCGGTCGATACGGAGGACTTTGGAAGTGTCTTGTTGAAGTACGGGAAATCCGCCCATGGTTACGCCCATGGAGTGCATGCGAATGCGTCGATTTCTCAAGTGGCGGCTGGGTGGAAATGCAGCCTCGCTTTGGGAGTTTACGGGACCAAGGGCAGTGTACGTTGGGATCTTGAGCACTCCAACGAAATCCTGGTAGGACGACGCGATGAGCCGAATCAAGTGCTGCAACGGGCAACGGCTGGGTTTAGTGACGATGTAGCGGGTTACACCGATTATCCGGGGGGCCATGCCGAAGGGTTTTCGGATAGCCACAAGATGCAGTATCGAGCGGTTTATCAGCATATTGCCAGCGGCCGAAAAACGCCTGCCCTTTTTGCAAGTGCCGCTGATGGCCATCACGAAGTGAAATTATGTGAAGCCATTCTCAAGAGCCACCGCGTCGGCCGCTGGGCGAAAGCGATCCTACCTCAATAAATTACCTTGACATATTTGCCGCCCGCCTGGGCGGCATCGATGGGGTGACTTGGATGAATGGAACTGCGTAACAACTTCTGGACGATCGGCAATCCGGCATTGACTAAGCCGTAACAATGCAGATCTCTACATAAGGAAACAAAGGAAACGAAGCATCGCAGCGGAGACAACCGATCGGGAACGCATTTCGCCCCATTCACGAAACAGTGAGCGAACCCAAGCATCGTGATAGGAGCTTCCTCTCTGCGTCCGAGCTTCGTTCTCTTCGTTCCCT
>JAYVTS010000277.1:0-13415 GCA_043788645.1 Verrucomicrobiota bacterium | reverse complement strand
GCCAGGGTCGAGGCCGATTCTCCGGAAAGATCGGTTAATTCCGGCACGCTCGTTTGCATGCGGAAAGCCATTTCGTATTGCGCAATTCGGGTCTGAATCTCCGGATCACCCCATTGCTCGTAACGATGTTGGTTCAGCCGATTCAGGGTGTTCAACATCGTCCGACGATCACCGGGTTCCACTCCTGGCGGATTCGGTAGGTACAGCACGGGATCTCCCGCGCCGCGAAAGGCCACGCCACTGCATCGGCCCGGCAGGAAACCACTGCCCCACATTCGATGATACAACGCCTGCCCATTGCCGGTTGCAGGGAAAGTAGGGGTGAAGACGACGAACGCGGGTAGGTTATTGCTTTCACTCCCGAGCCCATACGCCAGCCAAGAACCAATACTGGCCTTGCCCGGAATCTCCGCCCCGGTCATGACAAACGTACACGCCGGATCATGATTGATGGCGTTGGTGTGGACGCTCCGAATCAGGGCCAATTCATCGACTACCCCGGCGGTATGCGGCAGGAGTTCACTGATCCAACGAGCGGATTGCCCGTGCTGAGCGAAGGCAAAAATTGAGGGTGCGACCGGAAACCGTTGCTGCCCGCTCGTCATCGTGCTTAAGCGTTGTGCTCGACGGATGGAGTCTGGTAAATCCTTGTCAAATTGGTCCTTGAGACCGGGCTTATAGTCCCAAAGATCCATCTGAGAGGGCGCTCCGTTCATGTGCAGGTAGATCAGGCTTTTTGCGCGGGGTGCGAAATGCGGCAGTCCGGGCAAAGGCGGGTGAATGCGCGGCTCCGCGGGTGAGGCACTGGCGGAAGCTAGCGTCTCAGCACGCGTACGGGCTCCCGAAGCGGCCAGCAGCCCACCCAAAGCGATCGTGCCGACTCGCAGGCCCGCTTGGCCAAAGAATTGGCGGCGGGTTTGTTGAACCTGGTATTCGTGCAGGGGATCCATGATGATGGAGGCTTGAATTCAGTTGCGGGTCAATGCTTCGTCGAGGTTTAAGAGCAGATTGGCCGCGAGCGTGTACGCGGCGAGTTCGGCGGGAGGATGCGTCGCGGATGAGGTTGAGTCGCCGAAAGAAATCAAACGGACCGCCCCCGCAGGATCCCGTTCATACCGGGACAAATGTTCCGCCAACGCCGATTCCAATGCCTGAAGTTCAGCCGCATCCGGGTCGCGAGCGAGAACGGTCTTGAAACCAAATCGTAGCCGTTCAGGGGCCGCTGCTCCACCTGCTTCCAGCATCCGTTCGGCGAGCTGCCGAGCGGCTTCGAAATACTGGACGTCATTGAGGAGTTGCAACGCTTGCAGTGGCGTATTGCTGCGTTCCCGGCGGGTGCAGGATTGTTCGCGATTCGGAGCGTCAAACGCGGCCATAAACGGAGGCGGGGCGGTTCGCTTGATAAATGTATATAAGCTCCGACGATAAAGCGCCGCGCCCACATCTTGTTTGTAATCGCGAGTATTCGAACCCACAAAACCAATCGGTTCCCACAGATTTGGGGGTTGATACGGTTTTACACCTTTGCCGCCCAGGGTGAGATCTAATAACCCCGCTACAAACAAGGCTTGATCCCGCAGTTGCTCCGCGTCCAAACGAAACCGAGGGCCTCGTGCGAGGAAACGATTTTCTGGATCCCGTTGGAGCAGAAGCGGCGACACAATCGACGCTTGCCGATAGGCCGCTGAAGTGACCATGAGGCGGACCAACTCCTTCATGTTCCAGCCGGATTCTTGGAACGTGACCGCCAACCAATCGAGCAATTCGGGATGACTGGGTGGCTGGCCTTGGGTGCCAAAATCATCGGACGTCTTGACCAAGCCCAGGCCGAAAAACTGTTGCCAAATTCGGTTCACCGTCACCCGTGCGGTCAGAGGTTGCTCTGGAGAAACCAGCCACCGGGCAAAATCCAGCCGCGTGGCGTTCGTTCCTTCCCGGTGCAAGAGCGGAAGGATTGCGGGTACGCCGCGACTAACCTTTTCGCCGGGGCGATCATACTGCCCACGCAGCATGACAAATGTCTCACGCGGCGGATCCACGTCCCGCCACACGAGAGTTTGGGGAATGGTCTCATTAAACTCGTCGCGTTGCTTGCGAAAGCCCGCCAAATCTCGAATCAATGGATCAAATAGTTTTCGCGAACCCGCGTGGACTTGCACCAAATAGTGTTCCCGCAATTCACGGACCTGCGTGGGCGTCCGATTCGTCGCCTTGGTTTCTTTAAAAATCTTCCGAAGCGCCGTCGGCACTTCCTCCCGCTCTTTGCCCTCGTTCAAGAGAAGCCATGCCCCAAAGGAATCCTGCGGATCGTTGGCTGGATCGACCAGTCCAGCCACCTCCAGGCGATCCCAGGTGACGCTGCCCCCTGTTTGGGTAAGGGCGAATCCTTTGATTCGATCACCGGGCCGCAAGCCGATTTTTTCCGCGGATACTTCCAAATGAACCCATTTCCCCGGCTGTGGCAGCGGGCCGATGAGGGCTCGACTTGGTTGACCTTTTTCGCCCCATGGAATGGTATCCGGATCACCCCACAGAGCCCGATGCTCCCAGCCGTCCCGATTCAATTGGAGCATCACCGTCTTGGGCGGATTTGCTAGATCGAGAAAGACTTCAGCCATGAGGACAGCTCGATTGGGAAGAGTTAACCGGGCTTCAGCGCCCTCGAATACATCCTGAATCACACCGCTCCCCTGACGATGCAGAGCACGTTTGCCCGCAAAGACTGGCCCGGCCTCCGCCGTAATCCAGCGTGGATCTGAGTTAGCTTTGAACCCATCAATGGGCTCATCATCAAGCCAGACGAGGACGTCTTCACGAGTCGGCGGCGGTGGCGTCAGTGTGGCGGGATCGGTATAGGACAGCCCCGCGTAGGTCGTCGAGAGTTCCGCCTCAGCCGACTTGATTTGAGCATCGAATTCCGCCAATCGACGCCTCATCTCCGGGGTTCCCAATTGCACCGTCGGTGCCGTGCGGAGAATGTTTCCGTCCATCGCCGGATCAGCGGCGCTGCCAAAAAACGCCAATAACGAATAAAATTCCTTGGCCGATATGGGATCAAACTTGTGATCATGGCAGACCGCACATCCCGCGGTGAGGCCCAGCCAGGTTTGGACGGTTGTAGACGTACGATCTACGGCGTAGCGAAAGAGGTATTCCGCGTCGATCGATCCCCCTTCTCCGGAGGTGACGTTGCAGCGATTGAAGCCCGTCGCGGTCAGTTGATCGGTCGTGGCATGAGGCAGGAGATCGCCTGCGAGCTGTTCGATGGTGAATTGGTCGAAACTGAGATTCCGATTGAAGGAGCGCACCACCCAGTCCCGATACGCCCACATTTGGCGTTCGTTATCAAGGTGCATTCCATGGGTATCGGCATAACGGGCTAAGTCGAGCCAGAAACGAGCCATCTGTTCCCCATAATGGGGCGAATTCAACAGCCGCGTGATCAGCCGCCCATAAGCATCAGGAGCAGTATCGGCGGTAAATGCCGCTACCTCCGCCAGAGTTGGCGGCAGACCGGTGAGATCCAACGTCACGCGACGAATCAGGGTGTTGCGATCTGCCTCAACCGCTGCCGACAGCTGTTGGGCCGTACGGCGGACGGCCAGAAAGCGATCCACCGGATGCGCGCCGACATCGGCATTCTGTGGCCGAGGCGGGGATGTTTTCACGGGTGGTTCAAAAGCCCAATGTTTTCTTTTTTGGACAGTCGATCCGGAATCCGCGGCGGCCAACTTCATGATGGCGGCACACGCCAGTACCCATGAGCCGACAAAGGCCGACCGGTTCGACCAGCGCCAGCGTGAGCGGATGCAGAACATTTCTCAAATCTCCCCGTCATCGGTCTCGTGGCAACTCCGGAGTGAGATGAATTTCTCGACGAAATGGCCTGCACCATTCGGGCGATCCTGTAGCAGGTCCGCGATGCGTCGGCGAAAATCCTCGATCAAGCCACCTTTGCCGACTTGTTGGACCACAAAAGCCGGCTGGCACACGCGTTCGGCGGGTTGGATTTCAATATTTGAACGAAGGCTGAGTGCTGATTCGCAGCGGCCGAGCCTGCCAGTTCACGTATCAGCTGGCGTTACTCAATGGGTCGGCCGACGGCGGCAGCAGCGATCAGGAGATTGCCGACAATGGCAAGGAATTTGCGGGCTGACTCTTCGCCAATCCGCTCAAGACCAGTTCCGTCGAGGGACTGCGTGGCCTTGGGCTGGGGGTTGCTGGCAACTTCGGAGGACAATCGGGAGCCGTGCGGTCTTATACCACTCCCGGGCAGCAACGGTTTTTCGCCGATCGCACCGGGACCGGTCTAGGAGCAGGTTCTCCGAATGTCATGGCCGACGGCGATCATTGGCGAATCACGCCGCAAGGCTATTACTATTGGGGACCTTTCGGACTTTTGGGTGAATACGTGATCTCCGAACAGCAGGTGCGCCGGGATAGTGGCAAATCGGTCCACGGTACCTTTCGGAACACGGGCTGGCAGGTGGTGGGTTCTTACCTCCTCACGAGAGAAGATAATTCCTTTGGCGTCCTGACCCCGCGATCCCCATTTGGCGTAGGGGAGGCGGGTTGGGGCGCCTGGGAATTGGTGGCTCGGGCTGGCGCGCTGGAGGTGGATAAGAGTGCCTTTCCGCTGTTCGCGGATCCTGTGGTGTCGGGCACGGGGGTGTTTTCGTGGGGTTCGGGGTCAATTGGCATCTAAACCGCAATATCAAGCTGAGCCTTGTCGCCTGGGACCGAGCCCTTACGGTCCCTACCTCTCTCGATGCACGAACCTGCGATTACCCCGGAATTGGTCCAGAAACACAATCTGACCCCGGACGAGTATGCCAAGATCCTGGCGATCTTGGACCGTCCGCCTAGCTACACCGAGCTGGGTATTTTTTCGGTGATGTGGTCCGAGCATTGTTCCTACAAAAACACACGGCCTCTCCTCAAAACCTTTCCGACCCGCGGAGCCAAAATCCTCGTGGGGGCCGGGGAAGAAAACGCTGGAATCATTGATATTGGCGATGGAATCGCGATCGCCTTCAAAATTGAGTCGCACAATCATCCCAGCGCAGTTGAGCCCTTTCAAGGCGCGGCCACCGGTGTGGGCGGGATCCTTCGCGATATTTTTACCATGGGTGCCCGACCCGTTGCGGCCCTGAATTCGCTTCGGTTTGGCGAACTTTCAAACCCCGAAGTGCGTCGTCTTTTCTCCGGGGTCGTGAGTGGAATTGCTCATTACGGCAATTGCTTCGGAATCCCGACGATCGCGGGCGAAGTCTATTTCGACAAATCTTACGAAGGCAATCCGCTCGTAAACGCCTTCGCCTTGGGTGTCTTGCGCCACGATCAAATCACCCGCGGTGCGGCCAAGGGCGTGGGCAATCCGGTGTTTTACGTCGGACCGGCTACCGGCCGCGACGGTCTCGCCGGCGCGGCGTTCGCCTCGCAAGATCTCACGGAGGAATCCGCCGAAAAACAAAGGGGTGCCGTCCAAGTGGGCGATCCTTTTATGGAAAAACTGGTGTGCGAAGCCTGCCTCGAATTGCTCGCCACCGGTGCCGTCGCCGGGATGCAAGATATGGGTGCCGCAGGCCTGACTTGCTCGACCTGCGAGACGGCGGCCCGCGCGGGGACGGGAATTGAGATCGAACTCGATAAAGTCCCGCAGCGGGCTCCCCACATGTCCAGCTACGAAATCATGCTCTCAGAATCTCAAGAACGCATGCTCATCGTGGTGACCAAAGGCCGCGAGGAAGAGGTAAAACGGGTATTTGATAAGTGGGATCTTCCTTGGGCGGAAATTGGCGTCGTCACGGATACTGGGCGGATGGTCGTCCGGCACGGCGGCCAAATCGTCGTCGATGTCCCGGCCAAAAAGCTCGCGGATGAAGCACCGATTTATTTTAGAGAATCCAAGGAGCCCGACTACCTCGGAGCGGTGCGTGCATTTCGACTGGACGGTCTCTCCGACACGAAAGATCCCGTGTTCGATCTCCGAAAGTTGCTGGCCAATCACTCGATTGCTTCAAAAAACTGGGTCTATCGCCAGTATGATCACATGGTGCGCGATGGCTCGGTGGTTTGTCCGGGAAGCGATGCGGCCGTGATTCGGATCAAGGATGATTCGGTTCCGGTGTTGCGGGGAGACATGGCACCGACGCCAAAGATCGAAAAATACGTGGCCTTCACCGTCGATTGCAACGGCACCTATGTGTACCTGGATCCATTTGAAGGAGGGAAGGCCGCCGTCGCGGAAGCCTGCCGCAATTTGGCCTGCACGGGCGCAACTCCGGTTGGGGTCACGGATAACCTCAACTACGGAAATCCTCATAACCCAGAGATCTTCTGGCAGTTAAAGGAATCCGTGCGGGGTTTGGCCGAAGCCTGTCGTGCTTTTAATGCCCCGGTTACCGGCGGGAACGTGTCGCTCTATAACCAACGCGGGGCACTGGGCGCGATTGACCCCACACCGACCGTAGCGGTCGTTGGAATTATTGCCGACCCTTCGCATATCACCACCCAATGGTTTAAGGGCGAGGGCGATGCCATTCTGTTATTGGGCCAACCGGTGGATACCGCTGATCCGCTCGGAGGACTCGGTGGCAGCATTTATTTACAGGTCGTTCACGGCCAAAAAAACGGCTCTCCGCCCAGAGTCAATCTCGATCAAGCGGTCACACTCCACGAGGCAATGCGAGCCCTGATCTATGGTGGCCACGTAAAGTCCGCCCATGATTGCAGTGAGGGCGGCCTGGCGGTGTGCTTGGCCGAATGCTGTTTTAGTCAACAATTAGCGAAAGACTCCCATCGTTTTCTGGGCGCAACGATCGACCTCACCGCGTTCACCCCTGGGCGCCAAGATGCCCTTCTCTTCGGCGAAGTACAGAGCCGGATTGTTATTAGTACAGCGGCGATCAATGCCGGAAAGCTCATCGCTCAGGCCAAGGCACTCGGGGTCACGGCATTTCTATTGGGACATGTGGGCGGTGACGAGTTGAAAATCAAAACCGCGGCGACGACCCTGACGGCTCGGATCGCTGATTTGCACGACCTTTGGTGGAACAGCATTGCCCGAGCGATGAGCTAAATTACAAAATCGGAGTGGCGCCGAGCACTAGATCAAATTTCGCGGTCAATTCTCCAATTCTCGAGCCTTGCATGGGCCGAAACGCGACATTCACCGCGGCGCGCTCTTTTGCGTCCTTGATCTCTTTCCAAATACCGTCTTTCAGATTCCCCGGATGGTCTTTGACATAGCATTGGGTCACTAAAAGTTCGTGGCTATGCCGCTTCACCTTGAAATGGATATGAGGCGCACGCCCCGGATAGGGAACCGGCTTAATGGTGCGAAACAGGTATTCGCCCGAGCTTCCGGTAAGAAAACGACCAAAACCTTGAAAATTCTGGTCGCGGCGGCCTGCATTGTCTGAACCAGAATGCAGGTAGACGCCGTTTTGATCGCATTGCCAGATTTCGACCACTGCGTCGCGAATCGGCGTTCCGCGTCGATCCAAAACCCGACCGCTCACATAGGCAATTTCACCGGAAGCGGGTGTCAGGCTGTCGTTAAGAACGATGAGATCATTGTCGGTATCCAGTGGCAAATGGTCAGGATAGAACGGTCCCTCGGTCTGACGCGGGGTCTGGACGAGGGCGGCCAACGCACCCGGCGCGGAGAATGCCGCTGCGCCGATACTCATTTGAACCAAGAAGCGACGACGCGGGGAAATGAGCCGCGGAAGAAATAGACTGATCATGGCTTACTCGAGTCTACGCTATTTTCGAGGATGAAGGCAATAGAACTCACAGACATTGAGGGAAAAACTCCGAAACCACTGACGGTTGGTGAGGTGTGAAAAGCAGGCCAACCTACCGTCCAGCGCAAGCCCACTGTCACTAATTCACAATCGCCGGGTCCCCGTAGAGCGTGAACGAGACGGTCCGCGTGATTCAAAACCGCAGTTGAATTTGTTCCGCCAAAACTTGTTTGACTCGTTGATAACAATGCAGGTATATTAATTTGTTAAAATCTAGTCATTTGTATTATAATATTCCTGGATAACTATCTACGATTCAACTCTAACATCATCAAACAGTGTATCTGGTATATTTTATTGACGTTAGAAATTCAGAACCGCTGTTTGGGTACAACGAGTGGTTTCACGATTCGATGGTCTCGTTTGTCAAACGTCGGTTGGCTTGGAAGTCGAGAACCGCTATCTGTGCAGCCTGTGGAAAAGGTTTCTCCTGTTCGCCCGACCCCGCCGCGCCGGGTTGGGATCGTCTCGCTCGGATGCGCCAAGAATTTGGTCGACGCCGAGATCATGCTCGGCTCGCTCCTCCGCGACGGTGTCCAAATTGTGAACGATGCCACCGAGGCCGATGCGGTCATTATCAATACCTGCTCGTTCATTGATGCCGCCCAAGAAGAGTCGGTAGACACCATTCTCGAACATTCCGAACTGCGGGGTCGAGTTCGACCCGGACAGGCGTTGATCGTTTCTGGCTGCATGCCGCAGCGTTTTCGCGAAGAGTTACCGAAGTTGATGCCCGAAGTGGATGTCTTTATGGGCATCGATCAGGTCGAACAGGTGGGACGCTTGGTGGATGAAGCCATAGCCAAACGGGCCGCCCGTTTGAAATTCGTCACTGAGATAAAACCAGCCAAAGGCAAAACCGGGGCGGTGAAAGCGCGACTGGCCGAACTCGGTCTCGCGGCGGGCTCCCATCATCATGACCACGACGAGGGCGACCAGTCCTTGCGCGGCACATCCCAGTTTGGCCAAACCAAAAAAGTGATCGCACTCAAGGCGGACCCGGTTAACCCAACGCCCACGGTGCAGGTTACGGTTCGGCCGAACTATATTCCGGCGTTTGAGACTCCGCGTTTCCGCCTCACGCCGAAACATTTCGCGTATGTCAAAATTGCGGAGGGATGCAATCATACGTGCAGTTTTTGTATTATTCCACGGATGCGCGGTACTCATAGAAGTCGAACCCAATCCGATATCGTAGCTGAAGCGCGTGCGCTCATCGCGGACGGCGTCAAAGAGCTGAACCTTATTTCGCAGGACTCGACCTACTACGGTTTGGATCTGCGCCCGAATCATTCACGAGCCATTGCCTCGCCCGACCGGTTCAAGGCCGCCACGCGGGCACTCGCGGCGGACGCGACAACACTCGGCACGCTCTTGCAAGAGTTGAATGCGTTAAAGGGTGATTTTTGGATTCGACTTCTCTACACGCATCCCGCGCATTGGACGGATGAATTGATCCAGACCATTGCCGAATGCCCGAAAGTGGCGCGGTATGTGGACATGCCTTTACAGCATATTCACGACGAAATGTTGGCTCGCATGCGGCGCGAAACGAGCGGGCAATACATCCGTGACTTGATTGGTAAAATCCGCACGGGTATCCCCGGGATCGCGCTTCGAACCACCTTTATCGTGGGGTTTCCCGGCGAAACCAAAGCTCACTTCGATACACTCACCCAGTTTATCGCTGAGACTAAGTTCGAGCGATTGGGGGTCTTTGCTTACTCTCGGGAAGACGGAACGATTGCCGGCCGAATGGAAAAACAACTCACGTCGGCGACGCGTCAAAAACGTCGGGAGATCGCTATGGCGGCACAGCACGACGTGGCGCGGGCCGTGAGTGAAAGGTTTTGCGGTCAAACCCTGAAAGTACTCGTCGAAGGCGAGGCTTCGGCCAAAGAAGTGCAAAAAGCCAACGTCAGTTCGTGGGAGCACGGGCTCATTCGAGGCATCGATTCGGGCGCATCCGCGCTCGGTTCCCGAGGTACCTACCTCGTGGCCCGGGGTGAAGCGGATGCGCCCGATATTGATGGCCGAGTCTATCTGCGCGGCAAACTCCCCATCGGCCAGTTCGCCCGGGTGAAAATTGTCGGGCACACGGACTACGATCTCATTGCCGAACCGGTGTGAACCCACTAGCTCGTACTATTTCTTAGCGAGGCTGTTGAAACAAATCTCCACCCAGCGTGCTTCGTTAATAAAGCCGGAACCCCAGGACTTATACTTCTCGGGTAAACCAGCGGTCCGAATATCAGCGAGCGATTTTCCGGCTTTAATACCGTCTGCCACCAGGGAAGTCGTCTCCACCAACATGGTGTGAAAGCGACGCAGATCGTCCACGTTGCCAAGCCCACCGTGCCCTGGGATCACTTGGGCATTCGCGGGTACCCAGGTGAGGACTTCCGCCACATTTTTGACATAACCGCGCAAGTCGCCGCCGCTGCCGAGGTCGATGAACGGGAATCGGTCTTTGAAGAACTGATCGCCAAGGTGGAGCACATTGGATTTGGTAAAAAAGACCGCGGCATCGCCGTCCGTGTGTCCGGGTCCGAGCGCTACAACCCGAACTTCCTCACCATTGAAGTGGACTGAAATCCCATGTTCGTGGGTCACCACGGGTAACGCACTGGCCGCGGTGCCCTGAGCATCGAGAAGACGTTTGCGGACATTCGTATGAGCAACGATCACGGCCTTCGTACCGAAATGGGCGTTACCACCGGTGTGATCTCCGTGCCAATGGGTATTGAGAAGGAAGGCGATTCGATTGGTGCTGAGGGCGGAAAGCGCGGTCTCGATCTTGGTCGCCATATTCGCGAATTGATCGTCAACCAGCAGGATTCCATCGGGCCCAACGGAGACACCGATGTTTCCACCGGAGCCTTCAAACAAATGGACGGGGCCAGCCACGGGCGTGTCTTTGATGACCGGCTCGGGCTGATTGCCCTGAGCGGAGACCGCCGGCGGGAGCAATGAGAGGGCCAAGGCGAGGAATCGGCACGGAACGGGAGATTTCATCGACCCAAGGCGTGCCAGGTCCGAGCTGGATCGGCAAGGAAGAATTGGAACAAACGCGCCATCGCGGTGAAAAGCTCGACGCGACAATTCATTGCTTCCTCTAGCCCGGATAGGAACGATGCGGTCTAGTTTACGGCGGCGCCCAGTTTGTGAATAGTGCCAATCACCTCCGACTTCATTTCTGTCCCATCCGAAGCCAACAGCGTATAGCGAACACTAAATTGATCCGCCGGAACGAGGCCGTCGATCTCCAGGAATACGGACCGCTTATCCGCGCCGAAGCGGACAGATCGTACGTCCAAACGGTCATGGGCTATTTTCCCTGGTGTTTTAACCGAAACTTCGGGTGAACCATACGCACCACTATACCGGTAGTTCCAAAGTTCCACGGCGTAGTTGCCGGTATCGACCGCCGCTTTCGCCTCTAGCTCCGTCGCAAAGGTCAACTGAAGGCCATTCTCAGCGGCGTGCGCCCGCGTCGCCATATGAACCGGTTTTTGCGTGTAGCGCACTCGGTAAAAACCACCGTCCCGAGTCGCACTATTCTGCCAACCCTTCAGTCCACACACGTACAACTGCCCGTCCGCCGGATTAAATCGACCGCGCATGATGCCACTGGGAAACTTGAGACCAAATGGAACCATCGAGGCTTGAACCGTGCCTTCGATTTTATCCCACAAAACACCGTAAAGTAGGCATTTACCATAACTCATAAACAGGGGTGCCCCTTTCCAGGGACCCCATTTGTCGCTCGTCACATACACCTGGCCGCCGCTGGAATTATCCCAACGCATGGGCAACCAACAAATCGGTTCATCGTAACTAACCGGGATGGGCATCGCCGCTTCCCATCCCTTCAGTTGGAATTTCTTTCGCGCGGCCGGATCGCTCGGGTTGACAACGATCTCCGTACCATTCGTATATCGCAGCTTCAGTTCGCGTTGCGCGGACGGAACCATCCCCATAAAAGATCCGGGCTTGACCAAATTCAGTTTCGAGGACGGCATCCAATGTCCCTGATTATCACCGACTAATATGGTGTCACCCGGTCCCACAGTCATGCCATTCGGAGCTCGCAATCCCGTGGCATAGATTTCCAATTTTTTTCCGTTCGGCGAGACTTTCAAAATCGTGCCCTGATGCGGGGAAGACACGGCCGGTTCCCAAGGCGCTCCCTTGGCATAAAAGAAGTTACCTTTTGAATCGGTATGCAAATCGAGGACGAATTCGTGGTAGTTTGGCGTCACCACCGTATCGTTGTTGAAGTTTTCATAGGAATCGGCTTCGCCATCGCCATTCAGATCTCTGAGGCGAGTCAGTTGGTCACGGCCCGCGACGTAAATCTCCCCTTTTACGACTTTCAAACCGAGCGGTTGAAACAAACCCGAGGCATAGCGCTTCCATTTTAGTTTCAGCTCGGGATCTGCCAGACCCGACACGATCCAGACATCGCCATGAAACGTGCAAATCGCTGCCCGACCATCGGGTAGAAAATCGAACCCACCGAAAAACGTACTGACACGGTACGGATTGGGAAACGGTTCGGTGAGGATATCGACCACATAAGGCCCTTCGTCGGTACTGATTTTCCCTTGCGTCGACAGCGGTCCACCCCAATGCGCCGGACCGCCTTTGGTCAGAACCCGAAGATCGGCTAATTTTGGCACGGGTAACTTGGTAAGCGCGGGAAGTTGTGCCCCTCCGGCCATAACAATCTGGAAGGGCGAATGCGCTTTTAACGCGGGCAGGTTCAGTACCAACAACCCTCCGGGAGTGGTGGTTAGTTCCGCCCCATGGGGCAGGCCCGTCACACGAAGGGTCAAGGAATGACCCATTTCCGTTCCTACGATGATCGGAGCGTCAGATTTGAGATTCGTCCTAAGGCCACTTTTCGGGTCCCATCCGCTTTCCAGAACCAACTTGGTCGGCCCGACCGAGTGCTCGAACTGCAAGGTGCGGCTAAAGGCGGAATGGCCATCCACAATTTCCACGCCGGGGCTCTCCAAAACTTCGGTGCCGCCGAGGGTGTATTTGAGTATGACCTTCTCGCCATTCACATAAAGTCCCTCGTAATGCGCCCAATTCTTGGGGAGCGGGCCTTGCTGATTCGCCCGAGGGTCAGTGAAGTTGCCCTTCGTATCAGCCCATCCGGGGCCATTGCCAGTGAAAAATGCTACGTCGCCTTTTACGGTCGGCGGGGGAGGCCATTCGATTTTGGTGAGGGTATTCCCAAACTCAAGGAACTCGCCGGACCACGCAACCGCCAGGCGCATCGTATCAAGATCGTAGACCGCGTAGTCGCTATGAGAGGTCCCGAGCGTGATGGCCAGGCCTTTGTTGGCGGCCGATTCGCCTTTGGAGCGCATCACGGTCCCCGACCAAAACGGACCCCTCATCGGTGGGCCTTCTTGCCCCGATTGGGCCCGGGTCCCAACTGCGACGGCGATGGCAAGCGTCACCGTCGATAGAGCAAGGGTCTTCGACACACTTTTGGAAATCTTCATGGAAGCTTCAGAGGATTCTTGCCGATGTTTGGCTTTCGCGCCAGAAGACATTCCGATTCGTTGGAAGCAGCCCATAGAACCGAGT
>JAYVTS010000276.1:0-2331 GCA_043788645.1 Verrucomicrobiota bacterium | reverse complement strand
GAAAATTGTCCGAGGGTCTGGATTGATCCGCCCGCGGGATTTGGTCTCGGCAGGTGTCCCGGCGTGGGCGCTTTACGAACTGGTCAAATCGGGTGATGTGGAACAGGTGGCTCGCGGAGTCTACCAACGAAAGAACCATCCGGCCACGGAACATCACTCTTATGCGGAAGCCATCAAACGGGTACCCCAGGGTATTGTCTGTTTGTTGTCGGCACTGCGGTTCCATGAACTAACCGTCCAGAATCCTGCTGAAGTTTGGCTCGCAATTTCGCGAACAGCCTGGCGGCCACGGGCCGGCGACGGAGTTCAGATTCACTTTGTTCGATACTCCGGCAAGGGCCTGACCGCGGGGATCGAATCCCATCTTGTGGAAGGGGTGCCGGTGTCAGTGACGAGCGTCGCCCGCACGGTGGCTGACTGTTTCAAATACCGAAACAAGATCGGTCGCGACGTAGCTCTCGAAGCCTTGCAGGAGGGTTGGCGCCAGAAACGATTCACCATGGATGATCTCTGGCGATACGCCGAACTGGGTCGCGTAACCAAAGTCATGCTGCCGTACCTGGAAACCTTGTCACCATGAGCGGAACCGGAAAAACAATGGCCGCATCGGTTCGTCAGCGCTTGTCCAAGATAGCCGCCAATCGAGGGGTCGATTTTCAGCAGGTGCTGGTGAGTTATGCCGTCGAGCGATTGCTGTACCGGATCTCGGTGTCCCTACATGCGCAAAACTTCATCCTGAAGGGAGCCACTCTATTCACGTTGTGGGAGGGCTTCCCCCACCGGCAAACTCGCGACATGGACCTGCTCGGGATCGGTGATAATTCGGTCGCACAACTGGAAACCGTGTTTACCGAAATCGTTCGTACGCCGGTTCCCGATGACGGTTTGATATTCGGGACCGGCGTCCGGGCGGAAACGATCCGAGCTTTGCAGGAGTATGGCGGTGTTCGTGTCCACCTGACGGCGCAGTTGGAGAAGGCCCGGATTGCGGTCGGAGTGGATGTGGGATTCGGCGACTCCATTCATCCTTCCCCCAAAGAGGTGGACTTCCCCACCTTGTTGGATTTTCCCAAGCCGCGAGTGAAGGCTTACCCGCCGGAAACGGTCGTCGCCGAGAAGCTGCAAGCGATGGTTCACTTGGGGTTGGCCAACAGTCGCATGAAGGATTTCTTTGATCTGTGGCACCTCGGTCGCGGCATGAACTTCGACGGCTCCACGCTGGGTCAGGCGGTACAAGCAACTTTCCGTCGCCGGGAAACGTTAATCCCCGAAGCTACGCCCACGGCGTTGACTGAAACATTCGCAAAGAACCCAATGAAGGTAGCGCAATGGAATGGTTTCATCCGAAAGACCGTGGGGGCAAAGGACCAAGTGGAGCTGAGTGTGGTTGTGCCGTTTCTCAACGCCTTCCTCGGACCTGTACTGGCCGAATGTCGGACACGTCGGTCAGTGTTGAAGACGTGGCCTGCCGGGGGCCCGTGGACCGCCTGAATCAAACGCGAGTACGGACACCAAAACGGACACCAATGGTGTTGTTTCGAGTAGTGAATGAGTAGTGACAAGTTAGCTTGATTCCTTGGAAAATTAGGGCATTTTGAGGCCGTTAGAAGAGCGTAGGCGACCGATCTGGACCTTCGAGATTCGGCACATTCACGCCGAGGCGATGTGTCGGCGTTTATGAAGGAATTCAAACAACGATTCAATCGATGGTACAACCGACAAACCGGGCGGTTTGGGACGTTGTGGGCCGAACGATTCAAAAGTGTGTTGGTGGAAGACTCTCCGGTAGCGTCCCGCGCCGTTGCAGCGGATATCGACCTTTCCGCAGTGCGTCCAGAACCAAATTCCTGCTATGAGAGCGGTCACCCGTCAGTCCGGCATAACGGCCCACCTGGCGCCGGTTCTTAAAACGCTTCCAGTCCGCGACCTCCGTTTGCCCGTGCAGGAGCATCAGGCTTCGCCCGTGGGCGGCGAAGCTGAGTCGCTGCTCGCGCAGTTGCTGGCGTTGCCGTTTGCGCGCCCGTTTCTGCTCCTCAGCCTCCGAGGGGACCCGCACGACCGCCAGCGCTTGGTCGTTGCCCGCAATGAATCGGTCCAATCGAGTCGCCAATTCGAGGGCGTCGGTGCGGTCGTTGTTGACCCCGGCGTGCCGCTCATCCAGGCACGTCGGGCAGACGACATCGTTACCAATGCCAAGCGCGGTGAGTTGGCGATGCCGCCAGAAACCGGTCGGCCCCGCTTCGTAGCAACTGATCACCTCGCGGGCTTGGGCCTTTTGTTTGGCAACCCATTCCAAGAACCGTTCGGTGGTCATCTTCTGGGGCGGCTGAG
>JAYVTS010000275.1:0-24510 GCA_043788645.1 Verrucomicrobiota bacterium | reverse complement strand
TCCGGGGCCAAGGGCTTCGAGACTGTTCGCGATGAGCCGGAACTCTGATGGCGATTGCGCCGTACCCAACGCGTCGGTGAGGACCGTCTCGGCTTCGGGTCCACCGATTTCGCGAAGCAGGTTCAACAGAACCGCTCGCATGGAGCCTACACCGGCAAGGCGGGTGCCCTCCGCCGAAAAGTGGATCTCTGCCCCGGTTCCCAGATATTCACGGATCGCCCCCGTAGCCGCGGGGCCGGAGCGCAATAGGCGAATTCGCGAAACTTCCCAACGTTCGGCCAGATCCGCGTTCACCGGTCCCGTAGCCAACCTGGCGAGGGAGATCCACGCTCGAACAGAGTGCGAGGCCTCGGTCATCTGCGGCTCCGTTGATCGAAGGGACGGAGGTGCGGGAATGGTTGTGGAACTAATTGGACCTGAACTGGTTCCGAGTTCATTTTGGTTTCCGCTCGATTCCTGCTGGTCGGCCGTAAGCGGTGGCGGCAATCCCGCGGTCCCATCCTGAGACGAGCGGCTTCGTCGGGCGACGAGGATCGCGGCTACGATCGCGACCGACACCAGCACCCACCAATGGGTTCCTCGCCCGGGACGTTTGCTTTGGAGGTCGGAACTCATAGTCCGTAATTGGCCAAAGGATTGAAAAAGGAGCCTATAAAACGGTGATTGACACGATCATCGAAGTATGCAGACTGGAGTTGATCCCCGATCTACGTCTTTAGGTGAGTATACAGACGCATGGATGATGTGCCAGGGTTCTGCCTGAAAGCGCTCCGCATATCGCCGAGCGGCGGATTGGAAGCGGAAAATTAGTAAAGTGTTGCCCTATGAAAACTCCGAAACTGTTGCAGCCAGCCCTGTGGCTCTTGTGCGCCCTCTTTATGTGGGCCGTGCCAGCCACGTTGGCGCAGGCGCCGATCTGCGAAGATCCGTGCCTTGTTTTTCGACCGGGCCAAGGGTGCGTCCCTCGCTGCCCCGATCCCTGCATTCAATGCGTGATAACCCCACTTGGGACTCCACGCTGTGTCGCCAGGTGCCCCGACCCATGCACGACCTGCGATCCGGCCACGGGAAAGTGTGTTCCACGTTGCCCGGATCCTTGCACCCGATGTGTTTCGGGCGAGCAGGGCAGGGTTCGTTGTCTGCCGCGTTGCCCCGATCCTTGCACCGTTTGCAAGGTCGTCGACGGCAAAGTCAATTGCCTCCCCCGGTGCCCCGATCCGTGCATTCGGTGCGTGACCACCGATGAGGGCGTCCGCTGTCGGTCAGTCTGTCCCGATCCCTGCGCTCCGTGTGTCTTGAACGCGGATGGTAAACCGGTTTGTCAGCCCAAATGTCCCGATGTATGCAGTCCTTGCCGTGTGCGACCCAACGGAGAAGTGGCCTGTGTGCCGCGCTGTCCTGACCCCTGCACTGAGTGTAAGCAAATCCCAGGAACTGTCGGCGCAAGTTCGGTGGCTTGTGTGCCCCGCTGCCCCGATCCGTGCACGGTTTGTAAAATCATTGATGGCAAAGTTCAGTGCCTGCCGCGTTGCCCCGATCCGTGTACTCGGTGCGTGACCACTGATGAAGAGGTGCGGTGCCGACCCGTCTGCCCCGATCCCTGCGCACCCTGCGTGCTGAACGCCGACGGCAAATCGGTTTGCGTGCCGAAATGCCCGGACCCGTGTACCCGATGCCGCCGTTTGGACAATGGCGAAGTCGCTTGCGTTGCGCGTTGCCCCGATCCCTGCACTGAGTGCAAGCCGGTCGGTGGAACGACCAAAGTCGCTTGTGTGCCCAAATGCACGGATCCCTGCACCGTGTGCCGAGTCGTGAATGGTGTGGCTACGTGCGTTGCGCGTTGCACCGATCCCTGCACAAAATGCGAGGTGATTAACGGAATTGGCCAATGCCGCCCCGTGTGTCCCGACCCGTGTACCCGATGCATCCCGTTGGCTGATGGCACGGTGAAGTGCGTTCCTCGCTGCCCCGAACCATGCACCAAGTGTGTACTGATTCACAACGACGAGGGTCAAGTCATCGGTGCTCGCTGCCGACCGACCGACGATCCGTGCAGTCGGTATAATCCGTCCACGGGAACCTGTGAGCCGCGTTGCCCCGATCCGTGTACTAAGTGCGTGGTCACCGCTGGTGCGGGCGTGCAATGCGTCCCGGTCTGCCCGGATGCGTGTACGAAATGTACCGTCACGACGAGCGGAGGGGTGCAATGCCTGCCCGTTTGCCCGGACCCCTGCACCCAATGTGTCAAAACTGCTGCGGGCGGTGTGCAATGCCTCCCGCTCTGCCCAGACCCCTGCACCCAGTGCGTGGTGACGACCCCAGGTGGCGCGCACTGCGTTCCGGCCTGTCCGGACCCCTGCACGAAGTGCGTCGTTGATAGCGCGGGGAAGGTATCCTGCGTATCGCGCTGCCCGGATCCCTGTACCCAATGTATCAAAAAATTGGATACCGAAGGTAACGTGGTCGGAATCAGTTGCGAACCGACCAATGACCTCTGCACGCGGTACGATCCGCTGACAGGTAAATGCGTTCCCAAATGCACGGATGCCTGCACGGTCTGCAACCCGGCGACGGGAGATTGTGTGCCACTGTGCGGGGATCCCTGCACCAAATGTGTGGTGACGGCGGGTGTCGCTAAATGCGAGCCCCTCTGTCCCGACCCATGCAACAAGTGCAACAAGAACGCGGATGGCACGTTTGGATGTGTGCCGATTTGTCCGGAGCCGTGTTTCAAATGCCGGGTGGTAAGTCGTCCCGACGGCACGCTCATCGCGACTTGCATTCCGAATACGGACGATCCTTGCCTGGTGTTCGATTCTACGAACGGTACCTGCCATCCCAAGTGCCCAGATCCGTGCTTCAAGTGTGATCCCAAGACGGGTGAATGTGTGCCTACGAACGATCCCTGCGCAGTCTTCGATCCTGCCGTCGGTGGCTGTGTGCCCCGGTGTCCCGATCCCTGCCTCCGGTGTGAAATCGATCCTCTCACGGGAGGTCCGGTTTGCGTCCCCAAGTGTCCGCCTGGGACTCATTGTGATAACGGCACTTGTTTTTGAGTCTCTAAAAGTTTGTTTCTAGAGCAAATTCGACGTCCGGCAGTGCCCTGAGTGCTGCCGGACGATTTTTTGTAGGATTCGAATTGACGTTCGAGACGAGCCTCCTTTGCGCCGGAGTTTCGTCTTGAACGTCAATTGGAATGAGAACGGACCCTCCGGACTTTCGTTGCTCGTGATTCTCGCTACTCTTCCCACCGCTTATGGAACCGCACCGTAGCCTCAGTTGGCTTGACGTACTTGGCACCTTGAAGCGCACGCTTTGGACTCAAATCTCGGCTCTGCTCGCCTTGAGTTTGGTACTTGGGCTTGCGTTCAATTCCGCGAATCCAATTGGCATTCGCTGGATTGCTGGAGAGGCCCCGCCGAAGCCTGCCGGAGGCTCGGCACCCGCTGCGACCGTGGCGGCAGTGACGGCCCCCACGCCGTTTCCGATGCCTTTGATCGTACCGACCCCGCTTCTAACGACCGGAGAGTCGGGGGCACACGGTGGCCAGGCGGATCTGGAGTCTAAGTTCCCTGGCATCGCCTGGGTTGACGTGAAGCCTCTCTTGACATCCGGCGCCGTCGCGGTCGTTGATGCCCGAGGCGCGCCCACGTTTGATGCGGGACATATTCCGGGTGCGCTGTCGCTCCCGGAAAGCAGCACCGTTGGCGAATTTCGCGCCTTCGCGGTCCGACAACCTCCCGCCACCCCGCTCGTTATTTATTGTGGAAATTCCGCCTGCGATGCGTCGGCAAAACTCGCAGATACATTGTCTCGGGAATATGGCTATCACAACATCCGGCTGATGAGTGGTGGCTATGCGGAGTACCAGCGCCTCGAGTTAGGGTATGATCCCACTCCAACGCGTGTCGCTTGGTCCGAGGTTCAACCGCTCATTGACCAATCGAAGGTGATCCTGGTCGATGCTCGATCCCGGGCGTCTTATGATGCGGGTCATATTCCGGGAGCCATCTCACTTCCAGAAGTCAGCGCCGAGGAGGCCTTTCGCGACTTTCAGCGTCAGCACCCGGCGGATGCCCATGTGGTGGTTTACTGCACCGATCTGCGGTGCTCGATGTCCATGCGGGTCGCCATCAAACTCGCGACTTGGTATCAATTTCGAAAGGTCCAGTTTATGCCAGGCGGCTATCAGGAATGGCAACAAGCGCAACCCGGTTCACCTAAATCATGAAAAGCGAGGTCACGTTCACGCTGAATCTAAGAACGGTAGCTCGGTGGATTCTAGCCGTCCTTTTTCTATGGGCGGCGGTTTCCAAACTTGCGAATCCGACGGAGTTTCTAGGTTCGCTTTACGCCTATTCTTTGCCGTTACCCCGCGGTTTGGTGCAACTCGCCGCGATGGTGTTGCCTTGGTTTGAATTATTTTGCGGGGGCCTTCTACTACTGGGGATCTGGCCGGAGTCGGTGCTGGTTTCCGCCTCCGGTTTGCTCGGTATTTTCGTCCTAGCGACCGGTCAAGCCTGGGCTCGCGGCCTCAAAATCTCGTGCGGATGTTTTGATCTCAAACTTCTGGGACTCAAAGAGAGTCTACCGTCTCTGGTGGCGTTTATTGAATCACCCGGATTCGCTTTTATTCGCAACCTCATCCTGGCGGGAATTGCCATTTATCTCCTCCGCCATCATTTAGCGAAGCTCGGGGCTCAAACGATGTCGGCTTCCGTTGGGAACGCGACCCCGACCACTCCCGCTCGGGGGAAGTCCACGGGATCTCGGGCATTCACGATGATCGAGTTATTGGTGGCGATCGCGATCATTGCCATGCTGACCGGGCTGCTGCTCCTTGCGTAGTCCAGATTAAAAGCCGCGGTACCATCGGCCCGTTACAACAGCAATCGCCGACCGATCATGCTGGCGCGGCCGTCAGGAATCGCTCCAGACTCAAAAGTTTTTTGAAACCAATTCGATTGCGATGAAGTGCTGGAACAACGCCAATGAGTCTCATCTTGCTAACGCCGTGCCATGAACTCGACGGGCGACTCCCTCTACCCAACCGCTAGTTCCCGGCAGGCCGACAAAGCGGTGAACAATCCGGGCTAGTCCAGAAACTTCCCGGGATTCAAAATACCAAACGGGTCTAGCGTTGATTTAATGGTCCGATGTAGGGAGTCTGCTTCGGGGGAAACCGCTGTATGCCACCAGGGTTTCTTGGCCAATCCAATACCGTGTTCGCCCGTAATACTTCCCCCCAAACCCACGACAAACTCGAATAGCTCATGAAGCGCACGCTCGCTCCGGAGCTGCTGGGCAGGATCGGTTTTATCTACCAGGAGATTCACATGGATATTGCCATCGCCCGCGTGCCCGAAACAGGCCACTTGGATGCGGTGCCGACGTTGGAGCTGAGTCGCAAAAGTAAAGAGTTGTTCCAGTTTTCCGCGGGGCACAACGACATCTTCGTTCAGCTTGGTCAGACCCGTATCCCGCAAGGCATAGCTGAATTGTCGGCGAAGCGCCCAAAGTTCCTCGCATCCAGTCTCGCCCCAGCCCCGATCGATAAAGCGGGTTTGGAACGGCGCGAGTACGCGGATCAATTCGGCGATTTCGCTGCGAACACTTCGCTCATGTCCGTCGAGTTCGACAATAATATGGGCGTGACATCCGGTGAGCCGTTCGGAGCCGGTCCTTTTGCGGGCCGCGGCGAGCGTAAAGGCATCCGCTAACTCTAAGGCACTCGGTAGAAAGCCACCGGCAAAAATTGCCCGGATGGCTCGAACCGCCGTTTTCATTTCACCGAAGCCAACGCCGAGACACGCACGAAACCGAGGCTTGGGCAGTAATTTCACGGTGGCTTCCGTCACAATGCCCAACAGGCCTTCACTGCCGACAAAAAGGCGATGAAGATCGAAGCCGGTTTTATTTTTGTGGGTGCGACCGCCTAAGCGAACCACGGTGCCTCCGGCTAAGACGACTTGAAGACCCAAGACGTAGTCCCGAGTCACTCCATATTTCAAACAACGCGGGCCCCCGGCGTTGGTCGCAATATTCCCACCGATCGAACACTCGGCGCGACTCGCAGGATCGGGGGGATAGAAAAGCCCTTTTCTTTCTACCGCGGACTGGAACGTTCCCGTAATGACGGCGGGTTGGACGACTCCGACAAAATCTGTGGTCGAGATTTCGACGATGCGATTGAGCCGCATCAGTGACAACGCAATCCCCCCGTGGGCCGGAACGCAGCCACCGACATAGCCATGCCCGGCGCCGCGGGCGGTGACGGGAATTCGGTGACGCTGAGCAAAGGCCAGAATTTTTGAGACCGACGAAACATCCCTCGGCTGGGCCACGGCGTCCGGGGTATGGCTGGCAAACCATTTGTCACCCGCGTGAGCGGCGAGTGTGGCTGGATCTAGGCTGACTTCATCCGTCGCCAATTGTCGACGGAGCAACGTCCATAGTATGGGCTTGGCTTTTTTCACCGGTCTATCTTGGGCGTGCTTCGCGCGAACTCGCTGAGTCGATTGGATCGAGGTGGGTCGAGTGCTCAAGAATCTCCACAACGCGTTGGATTCAGGGAAACGAGCCTATTTTATCCAACCCTTTTGTTTGAGCCAGAAAACAAGATCATTGGCCCAAGGATGGACGTGAGCAAACTCGGGTGGTTTGGTGGTCAAGCCAATGCCGTGGGCGCCGGACTCGAAGACATGGAGGTCGAACGGAACTTTGGCTCGTTGCAATGCGGCTGCGAAGAGCAGCGAATTTTCGACGGGCACCGCCGTATCGGCAGCCGTGTGCCATAAAAAGCAGGGGGGCGTGCGCGGAGTGACTTGAAGCTCATTCGACAGGAGCCAGACCAGGGCCGGGTCCGGTTGATCGCCCAAGAGATTTTTCTTAGATCCCGAGTGGGTAAATTCCCCGAGACTAATGACTGGATAGCACAAGATTCCCAAATCCGGTCGGCTGCTTTGGCGCTCGATTGGATCGGTCGCTTCGATCTTGCCCTCATCCCAATGGGTGACGGCGGTGGAGGCGAGGTGTCCGCCGGCACTGCTGCCCATAACCCCGACGCGTTTTGCATCCACTCTAAAATCGCCCGCCCGCTGGCGGACCACTCGGATGGCTCGATTGACATCATTGAGCATGGCTGGATGCCGGTAGCCGTTATTTCCAAGGCGATACTTCAGTACGAAGCCCGCCACGCCTTTCTGGGCGAGAAAGAGAGCGTAGTCGATTCCTTCATGAGGTGCCAAATGACCATAACCGCCACCGGGACAAATGACGATGGCGGCGCCCGTAGCGGTGCCGACGTCAGGGAGGAAAGGGGTGAGCGTGGGAACATCATTGGTACTTGAGCCGAGCGCGCCGGGGGCGCCTTCGGGCCAGAGCGGAAAGGCATCTTTCATTTCGGCAGCGGTGATCGCGGGAGTCGTCGTGGCGACGGCTAAGCAAGTGAAAAGACAAGCGAGTAGGCGTTTCATAGGACTTCTCAAGACCATGTCAGACGTAAGTCCGGTAACCAAGTTCAGTCGTGCCGTTTGGTTCAATTTTATCCGACCCCGCTGGGCAGTATAAAATTTCCTATGACGGCTGACTTCAGATCGGCTCGCCGCCTTCGTTCAGGATTTTTAGGTACGCGTCATAGACAAAAACCCGGTTGCGACGCTGGCCGGGGAGTTCGCGTGCAATCCCGGCAGTGACGAGATACTGCATCGCTTCGGACGCGATCGAGGAGTTCGTAATAGACGGGTCGGTGTTGTTTGAGATAGAGACTCAGGTAGAGCAGTGGTTGAGCGAGGAGGCCGCCTTGATGGAGTAGGAGCGCGATGAGCAGACGGCCGAGGCGGCCATTGCCGTCGAGAAAGGGGTGGATGGTCTCGAATTGTACGTGGGCCAGGGCGGCCTTTACGAGCAGGGGGAGGCCCGTAATCTCTTCGTGGAGGAATGCTTCCAGAGCGGCCATACAAGCTTCCACTTCATGGGGTGGCGACGGAACAAAGTAGGCGGTGCCGGGCCGCGTGCCCCCGATCCAGTTCTGGCTACCACGAAACTCACCGGGTATCTTCTCGCTACCCCTCCCGCGGGACATCAGTTTAGCGTGCATTTCCCGCAGGAGGCGATTGCACAAGGGAAAGCCTTCGCGGAGGCGGTTCATGCCGTGTTCCATCGCCGCGATGTAGTTGGAGACTTCGACCACATCGTCAATCGGCGCGCCCGGAACCTCCTCCAACTCGAAAAGAAGGAGGTCGGATAGAGACGATTGAGTGCCCTCGATTTGGGACGAAAGCACTGCTTCCCGTCAAACGTAGGCGTAGAGAAAAAGCTGTGGATCGGACAACAGCGTGCTGACACTGTCCAGACGTCCAACCGCAAGAGTTGCCCGTTCCAACAGCCGCTGCCGTGGCCCTGAAAGATCGAGTGCAGGCACCGGCGGTAGCGGCGACGGGATAAACGCCCGCACGGTCTCGCTGCCCACCGTGGTGGCATGGATGGTTCCCGGCGCGTTGCGGTTCATGATCCGAAGTTTGAATAAGCGAATCAGCTATTCAAGTTTGAACCGGTTTTCTTTAACAACGGCACGTCAAGTTGCGTGGAATATGAGCTTTCTAGGCCAAAACAAAACGTCGCGACCAAAGGAAGAGGGACCCGTGGAGTTTGACCGTCCCGCAGTCGCCCGGCACCGTCGCGTTCGATGTGGCAGATGCGATCCATGTTTTCGGGCGTACGAAGACGAAGAGGCGCGTCTCCGTTTCATCGCAGTGAGGGTTCCCGCGTAGGAACCGGCTCCGCAAGGCCCCGTGCCTTCGGAGGCGATCTGGAACTCAAGGAACTCGGCTCTCCGAACCACGATGAAAGGGAGCGCCCTCGGGGCGGCGCCGACGTTCACCCCGCCAACCGAGCCTTTTGGCCTTTGTTGACCAGCTTTTTGATCGCGCTGCTGGCCGGGTGCCGACCCGAGCCGCGGGCGGACTTGGTCATCTTCAACGGGAATGAGCCTGAGACGATTGATCCGCACATCCTCACGGGTCAGCCAGATGGGCGGATTGCGGCAGCGTTCTTTGAGGGGCTCACTCGATTTAATCCTACGAACTCCAAAGCCATGCCGGGCTTGGCGTCCCATTGGGAGCTCTCGCGAGACGGTCGAACGTATACGTTTCATCTCCGGACCAATCTCCTTTGGTCGACCGGCGAACCGTTAACGGCGGAGGACTTCGTCTGGTCTTGGCGTCGAGCGATTGATCCGCGAACCGGCGCCGATTACGCCGGCCAGCTCTTTTATGTCAAGAACGGCGAGGCCATCAATACGAATGGCTTGGCGGATGTTACCCAACTCGGTATTCAGGCCTTAGATCCCCTCACGCTCCGAGTGGAACTGAACGAACCGACACCGTATTTTCTCGACCTCGCAGCGAGTCGGATTTTTTGCGTCATCTCCCGTTCGCACGTTGAGCGGTACGGCGAAAATTGGATGCGACATGTCCCCGTCCCCTGTTCAGCCGCCTATCAGTTGGTCGATTGGCGAGTGAATGACCGGGTGCGCCTCAAAAAAAACCCGCGCTACTGGGACGCCGCTCAGGTGGCCATGGAGACCATCGATTTCCGTTCCGGAGATAATCCAGCCACGGCGCTCAATGTCTACCTGACGGGCGGGGTGGATGTGATTATCGACAAAACCGCGATGCCTACGGAACTGCTGCCGCAGCTTCTTCAGCGGGCAGACTTCCACCGTTATCCGTATTTGGGCACCTATTTTCTTCGATTTAATTGTACTAAAAAGCCCTTTTCCGACCCACGAATCAGGCAGGCATTTTGTTTGGTGATCGATAAGGCCCGGATCACGGGGCGGATTACGGGAGCCGGGGAGGCCCCGACCGATACGCTCACCCCACCGGGGACCGGGGGGTATCAACCGCCACCGGGACTACACCGGGATGTCGCACGGGCAAAACGCTTGTTGGCGGAAGCGGGCTTTCCCGAGGGCCGCGGCTTCCCGGTGATTGAATACATGTACAACGTGGGCACTCGGATGCATGAGCAAATTGCGATCGAAATGAAAGCGACGCTGGCTCAGGAATTGGGAGTCACGCTCCAACTTAGGCCGCTGGAATGGGGGCCTTATCTGCGAGATATGAGTTCCCTCAACTATGATTTAATCCGGGGTTCTTGGATTGGGGACTACGAATATCCAAATACCTTTCTGGATCTTTTCACCAGCAATAACGGCAATAACAGAACTGGCTGGTCAAACCCTGAGTATGATCGCCTCCTTGCGAAGGCTAACGCGACCTTAAATCAAACCCAACGTTTTGAACTCTTACGGCGGGCCGAAACGCTCGTTGTGGCCGATGAAGTGCCCATTTTGTGCCTCTATCATTACGTCGGAGTCTTTGCCTTCGATTCCCAAAAATGGAGTGGAATTTTTTCGAACCCCACGGATGAACATCCTCTGTACTCGATCCGGAAATTGACCGGATCCCGAATTCTGGCGGGGGCACCGAATGGATTTTTGCCGCCGCCACTGCTCTTCGGTGGGCGGTTGAACCCATGAATTTCCTGTTCCGTCGCCTGGTTCAAATTCCTTTTGTTGCTCTGTTGGTGGCATCGCTGTGTTTTTTTCTGATGCGCATCCTGCCCGGCAGTCCGTTCGATAAGGAAAGGGCCGGAAGCGAGGCGGCAAAAGCTACGACTGCCGCCAAATATCACCTCGATCAACCGCTTCCGAAACAATACCTCTTATGGCTGGCCGACGTCGTTCGCGGGGATCTCGGGCCTTCGCTCAAATATCGGAACCATTCGGTGAATGACATTCTGGCCCAAACGTTTCCGGTGTCTTTTACTTTGGGGTGGTTGGCTTTTGGGGTGGCCTTGGGAGTTGGCTTGCCGATGGGCGCTTGGGCGGCGATCCGTTCAGGTTCGTGGGGCGATTGGGGGGCCGCGTTGCTCGTGCTTATCGGCGTCTGTATTCCCCCGTTTATCATTGGCCCGCTACTCGTATTGGTCTTTGCCTTGAAACTGAATTGGTTTCCGGCGGCGTTCTGGGGCGGGGCCATGAATGCGGTGCTGCCCGTCACGGCGTTGGGGTTGTTTTTCTCCGCACGGATCGCTCGATTAGCGCGCGAAGGTATTGGTGAAGCGTTGCACAGCGAATTCATTCGAGCGGTTCGAGCTAAAGGGGTGAGTGAATTTGGAATCTTGACCCGGCACGCGTTTCGTCTCGGCGCGTTGCCGGTGCTGTCCTATTGTGGCCCGATGTTGGCGGATTTATTGACCGGTTCTTTTGTGGTAGAAACCGTGTTTCAAATTCCCGGCACCGGCACGTTTTTCATTAATGCATTCAACAATAAAGACTACACCATGATTGTCGGAATCACGTTGGTGTACGCACTGCTCTTGCTGGGGCTCAATCTCGTGGTCGATTTAGCGTATGCTTGGCTGGACCCGCGGGTGCGAAACTAAAGCCGGAGATGAAGGACACCTCGATTTTCATTTTTCACCGCTATCCCAAAACTTTGATCGCTCCATCGTCCCGTGAATTCCGTGCGACCCACTCCTGACGCAACCGTCGGTTCGGTGATTCTGAGCCCCAATCAGCGGGCTTGGAGACGATTCCGTGCGGATCGTCGTGCGGTTGGGGCCCTGTGGTTTCTAGCCGCTATCCTTGCGCTAGCGATCTTTGGTCCGTTTTATTCAGGCCACGATCCGAATGCGAATGGCGATGCCCAGTACGCGGCGCCGAGCCTCAATTACTGGTGTGGAACGGACGTCCATGGGCGAGATCTTTTTACGCGGCTGCTGGTCGGCACCCGCATTTCACTCATCGTCGGTGCGATTGGGGCGAGCGTTGCTTTGGTAATCGGGGTTTGTTGGGGCATGACGGCCGCCTATTTGGGCGGGCGCGTCGACGACGTAATGATGCGGATCGTGGATGTGCTCTACTCGCTTCCCAATATCTTGTTTGTCATGCTGGGGCTCGTTGTCCTAGAAGCGTTTTCCACAAAGTACCTGAACGCAAAAGCTCCTGAGTTCGTTGCTGGATTGCATTTGATGGCGTTATTCCTGCTGATTGGCGCCGTGTCGTGGCTCAATATGGCGCGAATTGTTCGCGGCCAAGTGTTGAGTCTCCGTACCCGTCCCTTTGTTCTGGCGAGTCAAGCCTTGGGCGCAGGGCCGACGCGGATCTTGTTCCGGCAGATCCTACCGAATATTGTGGGAATCGTCATCGTTTACCTCACGCTGACGATTCCGGCGGTGGTTCTATATGAGTCTTTTCTCAGCTTTCTTGGGCGGGGGATTCGTCCGCCCCAGGCGAGCCTGGGGACGCTGATCGCGGATGGGGCGGCTCAGTTAAACCCATTGCGGATACGCTGGTGGCTCGTGGGGTTTCCTTCCGGTTTATTGGCGTCACTCATGCTGGCGTTGGCATTTATCGGTGACGGACTTCGGGTTGCATTAGACCCCAAATCAAACGATTGACTTATGGCCTATCAATTGAAACGGATTGTTCCGAGGTGGCTTTGTTGTTTTGTTCTCTTCAGCCAACGGCTCATAAATGCCGGTCACGCGGCCGAACCGCAATCCCTGAGCCTCGATTTGCCGCTCGATTATCAGGTGGTTCAGCGGGCAACTCGGGCCGAAGGAACCCTCACCATCCTGGGTACGTGGCCTGAAGGGGTTGCGGCAACGGATATCCTAGAAGCCCGTTTAGTCGGTCACGGAACCTCGGACCCTTGGTTGCCCCTTCCCGGGGTCACCATCGACCGAAGCCACTTTCGAGCAGGGCTCAAGGCCTCTGCAGGTGGGTGGTATCGCTTGGAAGTGCGTCTCAAACATCAGGAAGCCGTGACGGCCGTGGGCGTGGTGGAGCATGTCGGGGTAGGCGAAGTCTTGGTCGTCGCCGGTCAATCGAACGCCGCCAATCACGGCGAAGAACGGCAAATCACGAAAACGGGCCTTGTCTCGAATTTTACGGGCACCGAATGGAAACTGGCCCATGACCCCCAACCGGGAGCGAGTGGGGACGGTGGCAGTTTCGTTCCGCCCTTGGGCGATTTCCTGGCCGTTCGTTTTAACGTCCCGGTCGGTATAATCGCAGCGGGTGTCGGCGCCACCAGTGTCCGCGAATGGCTCCCGCGTGGAACCCGTTTTCCGAATCCACCTACCCTGGTTGGAAATGTGACGCGACTGGATTCCGGTGAATGGGAAAGTAACGGGATGCTGTTCGAGCACTTGATGGCTCGAATAAAACCAAAGGAACCCGGCCCCCGAAATTTCCGGGCGGTGTTGTGGCAACAGGGTGAATCGGATGCGAACCAAACCGACGCCACTCGCACTCTATCCGGCGAGCTTTATGGGCAATTTCTTGCGCAACTCATCCGGGCGGCTCGACGTGAGATTGGCTGGGAGATTCCCTGGTTTGTAGCTCAGGCGAGCTATCATACGCCGGATGATCCGAGCTCCGCTGAGATTCGGGCGGCGCAGCAATCGCTTTGGAATTCGGGCGTTGCGATGGAGGGCCCTGACAGTGACGCACTGGTGGGTGACCTCCGGGAGGGCGGCGGAAAAGGGGTTCACTTCAGTGGCCGCGGTTTGCGCGAACATGCCGTTCGCTGGGAGGAAAAGATTGCCCCTTGGCTCGAACAACAACTGATGGTGGCACCGAGTCCGTCCGGACCGTCGCCTCGATTGGTGCTTCCCGGCGAGAATTTTACGGTTGCTGGTCGGACTGCTTTCCTTTTCCTCCCACCCGAAGCGAAAAGGGTAACGCCGCAACCCTGGATCTTTTATGCGCCCACCCTGCCGGGGTATCCGGACGGAGCGGAGCGCTGGATGCATGAACAGTTTCTGGCTTCAGGCATCGCGGTTGCCGGGGTGGACGTGGGTGAAGCGTATGGCAGCCCCGCGAGCCATCCCGTGTTCGACGCGCTCTATCGCGAACTGATCGAGGGTCGAGGATTTTCCAGTCGCCCTTGTTTGTTAGGGCGGAGTCGCGGTGGGTTGTGGGTTAGCAGTTGGGCAATCGCTCATCCGGAACGTGTGGCGGGGATGATCGGTATCTATCCCGTGTTCGATTTCCGCACCTATCCCGGCCTCACCAATGCCGCGCCCGCCTACCATCTCACCCCGGCTGAACTCACCGAACGGAACGATCAGCTAAATCCCATCGCGCAGGTGGGTCGACTGGCCCGAGCGGGCATTCCGGTGGCGCTCCTTCAGGGCGATCAAGATGTCGTGGTTCCGTTGCGAGAAAACTCGGGTGAATTCGTTAAACGTTACCAGGCTGAACAAGCCGGGGCACTCGTACGGCTCATCGTTCTTTCCGGGCAGGGGCATAGTTTTTACGAGGGTTTTTTCCATTCACAGGAGCTGGTTGATTTTGCGATCGCCCGCGCGCAGGCAGGGGTCGAGATTCGACCGAGTAAGTAGCCTCAGAAGTCCTGCCCTCGGATGAAATTGCCCTCGGATGAAATCAAAAATACGAGAGCGACTGCCGCAACTCGTTGTTCATGGACCTTGTGACGTCGCCAGGCGCGACTAACGGGGAAGTTGACAATCTTGGCAGAGGCTCACTCCCAGGTGTCGGGCGTGTTCGAGGGCAGTTTGGAAGAATTGCTCTCGGGCCTTGGACCCGCTGGCGTTGTCGCTACTTTCGCCGGTCATTTTTTTTGCTTTGTCGATGAGCGCAATTCGTTCCTCGGCCAAAGCCTGCGTCCGGCTCGTTTCAAATGTCCGATCAAAGTATTTGCGCCCTTCGATCCAGGTTTCGAGACAAAGACTGGCGGAATCCAGTGGTGAACTGGACCAGAGTGCGAAATCGGCGTCTTTCCCGACCTCCAAAGAACCGACCCATGCATCAATGCGCAGTTGTTTGGCCGGATTTAGAGTCACGAACTTGAGGGCTTCCGTTTCCGGGGTCCCGCCGTATTTAACGGCCTTGGCAGCCTCTAAGTAGAGTCGGCGGGCATGGTCACTGGAATCCGAATTAAAGCTGACTAAGACCCCGCGCTCGCGCATGAGGCTGCCGGCATAGGGGATGGCGTCCAGGACCTCGAACTTATACGCCCACCAGTCGGCAAAGGCACTCGCGCCCGCACCATGCCGGGCAATTTCGTCGGCCACTTTGTAGCCTTCCAAGATATGTTGTAGTGTGGCCACTCGAATTCCGAACGATTCCATCGTCCGAAGAAAGGCTAAGATCTCATCTTGGCGATAACTATGGCAATGAATAAGCCGGGTACCGGCCAGGATTTCTGCGAGCGCGTCTAGCTCGAGGTCCGGGGGGACGGGTTGGCTGTTGCCGTTGTTGGCGGCGGCGGCGCGGGCTGCGGCGTACTGACGCGCCGCTTCAAATCGGTTGGCGTAGAAGGTCGGGACACCCATTCGAGTTTGAGGAAAGCGGGTATTAAATCGGTCTCCCCAGTTGGATTGTTTGACGTTTTCACCCAGGGCGAATTTGATTCCGGCCGGTGCGTTGGTGAAGACCAGATTTTCCGGGGCCGCGCCGTCCCGCAGTTTAATAACGCAATTTTGGCCGCCAATGGGATTGGCCGAACCGTGGAGAAGGTTAGCCACCGTCAGTCCCCCGGCCAATTGTTGGTGGATATTGTCGGTCTCGGAATTGACGACATCTTGGATTCGGCACATGGCAGTGCTCGGGAGTGTTGCTTCGTTCACCGCGCCAAGAATCATCGAGTGACTGTGGGCATCCAGAAGACCGGGAGTGAGGTGTCGCCCCGCGGCTTCGAGGATCACGGTGCCCGTCGGCAAGGCGGGTTCGGGAATTTGGGTGCCGCGGGTCACGGAGACAATGCGGCCACCGACTGCGAGCACGTTGGCATTGGTTAAAAGGCCGTCCGGGCCGCAAGTCCAAATCGTGGCGTGACGGATGTAGACAGCGGGTGGATTCGTTAGGGGGCCATGACCGATCAGGGGTGAACGGGCGATTCGTTGACGAGCAAGGTCGCTCCGTTCTTTAGCCTTCTTATCGTCTTTTTCCTTGTCTTTTTTTTCTTCTGGATCGGGGTTTTTCTCGGTTTTGGCGGCCAGATCATACTCGCGACCATCGATCCATACTTCGCGGATTTTTGCTTGGGGATCGAAGTAACTTCCTTCGACAATGGTGAGGTTGGCGATTTTACCAGGTTCAACGCTCCCAACTTGATCGGCGACGCCACAGAAGCGGGCGGGAATGATCGTCAAGGCCGCGAGGGCATCGGATTCAGTCAAACCGCGATCCAATGCGGTGCGGAGGTTTTTGCGGAAATCTTTTCGTTCGGCGAGAGCATACGTGGTGAGGGCGACGGTGGCGCCGCGTTGCCGCAAGAGTGCTGGATTTTCCGGAGCCCAATCCCACGCACGGAGCTGATCGAGGGACACTCCTTCCCACGCGGAGGGTTCGGGTAGTTTCGGGGCGGAGGGGAAGGCCAAGGGTACGATGAACGCGGCTAGGTTGCGTATTAAATCGGGGCGTCGCCACTCCTGGCCACAGGATACGAAGACTTGATTCGTTAGGTTATACTCGGCCAATAACTGGGCAGCCCGGCCGACCATGAGGGCACTGCCGGATTCGACGAACACCGGTTGTCCCACAAAAACCGATTCTAATGCGTTCAAAGCCGTATTGTACGCGGGGCGGGCGGTGGGTGTGGGATGATTGTTCGCCCAGGCCCGAAGGTCGCGTTGATACCGGGTATCGAGTAACGCTTGACGGACGACGGCTAACACGCCCATGAGCGACGCTGGGTAGACTCCTTCGCGACCGGACGGGGTGAGCGCCAGTACCTGGGCTGCATCGGTTCGCAATAGGGCTTCGTTTGGACCTGTATCACCAAGTGTTACCACGGCACTTTGGCCGCGGAAAATCCCATGAGTGGGAACTAAATGAGCAGTCGTAAATCCGAGTTCGCGCAGGCTTTCGAGTTCTTTGGGATCGGGTGCATAGGAGGCAGCCATCCGAAATTCGGGCGTAACGACGGCCAATCCATGGCCTGCGCCCAGTGCCCCGGGATTTGACTCCTGGCCGACGACGCCCAAAAATTTAGGTGCGCCCGCTCCCGAGCGGAGGGAGGTCTCGAAGTGAAGGGTGTCGGTCTCTGATCCTCTCGTATTGACGGGCAGATTGCTGCCACCGAGCGGAAGGTAGGGCTCTATGAGACCGGGATAAACCGTGAGACCGCGCAGGTCCCAAACTCGGGCGTCATTGGGTATGGGGAGATTGGGGCCGACGGAAACGATCAGGCCCTCGCGGATGAGGACCGTGGCGTTGGAGAAGACGGTATCCGGTTTCGGAAATACGCGGGCGTTGATGAGGGCGTGACTGCCATGTGGGCGTGGTCGGAACCCTGGGGCGGCGTATTCGGCCGCGGTCAAGACCGAGCCGACGGCGAGGGTGCAGAAAAAAAGCGGAAGCGACCGCATCCCGGCACGTTAAGCACGCGGATGAGCCAGGTGAACAGACATCTTGCTCCTTTGCGACTCGCCCAGGGGTGAAGAACTAAACCGAGGCGACCCGTTGGACGCCCGAATTGCGGAAGCACAGTTGGCGTAGGGCAATTTGATATTTGGCGACCTCCAAGCGCGGGCCAATCAAGACGGCAACCGGTCCGGGGTGGGGTTGGGCGGGAAATTCTTCAATGAGATGATGGCCCCAAACGGATTGAAAAACATACAGTTTCTCCGGGGAGTGGACAAAACGAACGAACCCCTTGGCACGAACCACTTCGCGTCCATTGAGGCTCGCGAGAAACGCTTCAAATTTTGATCGTTCCACAGGCACTGGAAATCGAAACGTAAGGCTTTGATACGCGGTGTGAAGATGAGGCGATGCGAGTGTCGCGTCGGTGGCAGGGATGGGGTCCGTGGGTATTTCGATGTCGGCGGGAGGGCGCTGGAGTATTTCGCCCAGGGCGGGCAGATCATAGGGAAGCTTGACTGTTTGAGCGTCCGGATTGAGTCGCGTCATTTCCGCGACCACGAAAGCGATGTTTTCGGCGCTCAATCGATCACATTTGGAAAGGCAGAGCACCTGGGCGAACTGAATCTGTTTTCTTGCTAAAACCCGCTCGCCGGGGTCGGCAGCGGATTGTACGTACCAGTGCGCATCGACCACCGTGACGACGGCCTGGAGCCGTACGAGCGGAAGAAGATCCTGATCGGTGAGGAGGTCGATAATATTGTCGGGGTCGGCGAGTCCGCTGGATTCGATGACGAGGTAATCGCAGTCTCCGGATTTGGATAGTTGGGTGCAGGCGCGGTCGAGTTCGTTGTCTGAGGCGCAACAAATACATCCCCCCGCAACTTGGCGTAGGGGTAGGCCCGGGCGTTGGATGAGTTGTGAATCAACCGATTCAGCACCGAATTCGTTCATGACCACGCCCATTCGAAGCCCGGTCATGGGGGAATCTTGGAGCCAACGCAGGAGCAAAGTGGTTTTGCCCGCACCCAAAAAACCGGTAAGCAGAATCACCGGGAGGCGGACCGGAGGGGTGGACGTTTTCACACGAAGGGGGGTGGTTTCAGACAATGGCACGAAGGGACGGAGGAGTTTTCTTTATTTTTTCTGCTCGACAGATGGTAAACGTTGTCCCGTTCATCACCCAGTCTGGACAAGCTACCGCGTTCCAATCTGGCATCGTCCGAATTACCTGATTGTCGGTTTTCTTCGAGGTGCTTGAGGATATTATTTGGCTCGGGGAAGTTCTTGCCAGAGGTGGGCGGCCATGCGCATTCCGCCAGCGTAGGCGTCGAGATCGAATTTCTCGTTGGGGGAATGGGCGTTGTCGTCGGGTAAGGCCATCCCCAATAGCAGGGTGTCTGCTTTGAGGTCTTTCTTGAATGCGCTGACAATGGGAATGCTGCCGCCTTCGCGCATGATGAGAGCGGGATGGCCAAAACCGGCAGTCATCGCACGCAACGCCGCTTGAGCCAGGGGCCCAGACGGAGAGACCCAATACGGTTCGCCACCGTGGCCGAGAGTGAGCGTCATTTTTACCGTCGGCGGGCAAAGTTTTTTCAGGTGTTTCGCCACGGCGGCTATGACCGTTTTTGGCTTCTGATTGGGGACAAGTCGAATCGTGATCTTTGCTCGCGCCCATCCCGGGACGATGGTTTTGCTGCCTTCACCTTGATACCCGCTGGTGAGTCCATTGATCTCTAAGGTGGGGCGGGCGGTTCGTTGTTCTTCGGCGGTAAATCCGGCTTCTCCGAAGAGTGCGGGACTACCGGTCAATTTGCGATACTGCGTCGGGCTAAAGGGGAGCTGATTCATTTGCTTCCGTTCGTAGGAGGTTAAGCGGGTGACGGCATCGTAAAACCCGGGGATCGTGATCCGCCCTTTCTTATCCCGGAGCTGGCCGAGCAATTGGCAGAGAGCCATCGCTGGGTTTTCGACGGTACCGCCGAACAGGCCTGAATGCAGGTCGCGACTGGGACCGTCGATCCGGATTTCGATGGCGGCCACCCCGCGGAGCGCATAGGTGAGGGCGGGATGTTTCAGGCTGGGAATACCGTTATCTGATATCACCACCGCGTCGCAGCCAAGCTCGGTGCGGTGCGGAGCGAGGAATTCGTAAAGTTGGGCCGACCCAATTTCTTCCTCGCCTTCGATGAGAAAGGTGAGATTGCAGGGAAGGGGAGTGTCGGTTTTGAGATAGGCTTCGACGGCATTGAGATGGGCGAGGAGCTGGCCCTTATTATCGCTGACGCCACGACCGAAAACTTGGCGGCCCACGACGCGCGGCTCAAACGGAGGCGACTTCCAGAGTTCAAAGGGCTCAGGCGGTTGAACGTCGTAGTGCCCGTAGACCAAATAGGTGGGCGCACCCGGGACAGCGGGAGTTTTGGCGACGATAATCGGATTTCCCTCGGTCGGATAGACGGTCGTGTTCAGGCCCAGCGATCGGGCACGGTCAGCGAACCATCCCGCGGCGGCTTTAAGATCTGGTGAATGTTGGGGCTGCGCACTCACGCTCGGGAAACGAGCGTAGGTGCAAAGATCAGATACAAAGCGCGCTTGATGCGCTGCGAGATAATCGAGGACGAGTTTCATCGGTGGGGATCTATTTTGCAGCAGGTGGAGGCGTGGGCCCGTTAGTGGAAGAAACCGTATTCGTTTTTCCGAGAACCTTCTTCAGCGTGTTCGTGGATGATTTGGTCAGCAAATTCGTTTGGGTTCGGCTGAGCGCATTGGTGGGTAAGCTCGCTGGAGCCGGGGCGAGGGTCGGCTTCGGCGACACGACGGTTGTCGCTGCGGGCGTGGCCGGCTTCACCGCGGGACTGGTGGTAGGCGTTCCCACAGGTTTTATTGCAGGACCGGCGGGGGCGGGGGCGGGGGCCTGGGGGGCAACGGTGGCGGAGGGTTTCGGTGTATTTCGGTCGGTTAAGATTTGTACTTGTTTGACTTGAGGAGGTGGCGTGCTGGCGCTTGGGACGGTGGTTGTCTTGGAGTCAGCCGTTTTTCCGGAGCCAGTCGTAGCGTCGGCAGCGGTGCCTGTGAGGGCGTTGAATAAGCCCCCTATCTTGTCCTTGACGGCCCCAGATTTTCCGTCCGTTACGGAGTTGAGGAGATTCCCCACGGTGCCGCCCACTTGTGATTTCAGGAGCAATTGTCCGACCGCAAACTTGTCGACCTTGACGTCCGGAGTTCCGAGCGTGCCGACGACGGCCAGGAGGGAGGGGAGCGCCGCGTATTGATTGGTGTCTTGGGCGAGACCAAATCGGTGCGCAACGGATCCGCGGAGAGCGAGTTCAACCGGAAAATGAAGGGTCGAATTCGTCAGTGCCGGGGCAAAGGCAAGACTGCCGGTGGGTTGTGCTCGGAAGACGGGACTTTGAATGAGGCCTTCTTTTAGAGTGAGACGGCCTCCGCCAGCGTCGATGCGGACGATGACGGTGTCGATCGGTGAGTCGCTAATCTGATCGTACCAGGACGGACCGCTGCCGATACCCGAGACGCTTCGGAACGCATTTCCGATCAGGGAGAGTACCCCGTCCTTCGGTTTTGAAACCAGGCGTGCCGCTTGTTTCTTTTTGGCGTCCTGCAAGCTAGCGAGATTGAGGTTGAGGTTGGTGGAGTGGAGATCGAGCAAACCCGTGAGATTTTTTTGGAATCCAGCGCCCGTCAAGCCCGCCCCTTTGAAGTTGGCGTGTGCGGATAAATTTCCGGTCACTTTGCCTTCGTATTGAGGGCGCAAGGTGTCAACCAACGGCGCCAGAACCAGGCTCGGTGCCGTCAATTCGAAATCATATTGCCAACCCGGGACGCCCAGATTGGCGTTCAAGGACAAGGTCACCGGCGCTCCGTTTAGTGAGAGTTCGCAAGGCTTGACGGTCACGACTGAATGGTTCAGTTCAGCGCGACCTTTCCAATGGGTGACGACGAGCGAGCCGAGTTCAATTTTGCCAATATCCAAGTCCGCGATGAATTGTTGGATTGGAAAGGTGACGCTTTCTGGTTCGACTTCGGGGCGAGGTTGGGCGGCCCGGCCGGGTGGGGCATTGGAGGTTGAATTGGCCGCGAACAAGCGATAGAGCGGGGTTAGATCGAGGCCCTCGGAGCGTATTGAAAGGGTGGTGGCAGCTGGGTTATTGGTGCTGAGATCGGCGCGGCCGGAGAGAACGAGTTCATTCTTGGCCCGCTCAGTCGCCCCGAGAAGAATCGTGAGGCGTTGGAGGTCGAGAACTGTTTGTTGGCCACTGGCTTCCAGTTTGAACCCGAGAGTCAGCGCTGGGGCTGAATCACCGGTCGGATTCTGGGTGCGAAAGTTACTGATTTTTAGTTCCGAATTGAGCTTGGTAGATCCCTTGAGATCGACTTTCGCTTGACCACTGGAGTCGAGGGTTACCGATTGTAATCGGTTGGGTTTCAAACTTGGTTCGAGCCAGGGACGCAGCGCGGATTCGGTTAGACTGACGAATTTGTAGTCGAATGTACCGGTGCGTTTGACCAGGTCCCAACGGCCTGAGGCATCGACCGTACCGCCAGGATAAGTGCCGGTTTGAGCCGCCAGATTGAAGCGTTGAATTTCAATCAAATCACCCACCTTGGAGCCGTTGATTTGAATGGTTGTCTGGTAGTCTTGGAGCACGTTTTCGCGGATTTTACCGGAGAACTGGCTGAGACCCAGCGTTAGGTTGGCGGTCGCCCCGGTGGTCTTGTAGTTAGCCTGAGCGTTGAGTTTCATCTTGCCCGCCTGAAGGCTAATTCCGGGAATCGGAGCGAGTGCCAGGAGCGGGACTATTTCGCCCTCTCCACTTACCTGAGCTGCGCCGAGGTGGTTTGTCAGATGATAGTCAGCAAGACCGGTGGCCTTGAAAAGAGTGGTTCCATTCTGTTTGAGATTGAAAGCAAACTGTTCCATGACTACCTGCTGTAGATTTGTCACCATTCCGGAATTGGAAAACTCTACCAAACCGTCGGTGAGTTGGCTGGTCCCGACCGTGGCGTGAAGCTGTTCGGCCACACCGTTGAGTTTAAATCTGAGCAATCGGCCGTCGCGTTCGGCTGTCAGATTGAGGTCGGCGTGAAGATTTCCCGTGGGAGCATTGGAGCCCAAGAAACCGTGCCATTCCGCCAAGCTAAAACGATGGAGCTTGAGCGCTAGATGAGCTTCCCGAATTCCCTCGGGTGCCGAGCCCCACGCCACATTCATCGGTTGATCCAGGGTTCCAGTTAGCCACTCGCCGCGGCTATCTTTGGCCGCAACTTCAAACAATTCGAGCCGCGCCGTCGTATGCGCTAAATCCACGGAGCCCTGATACCGAGCGCGTACATCGGTGACCGGGGGAGGCGGATTTCCCAGGCTGAATTGGCGGACCGTTAATTCGCCGTTCGATCCCACCACTTTGCCATCTTGGGTCACGTCGATCCGACCTTGAGCGGCAACGCTCGTATCGCCGAGTTCAACCCCCGCGGTCGCCCCCAAGAGGGCCAGTACGCGGCGATCTAATCCGGCTAGTTCAAAATTAAGGTGGGCTTCTGATTTAGCAACATCGTAGGGCCCGAAAAATCGGCAGCGGCCGAGTTCTTGGTCGTTGCGGCGAAAGGTGAGCCGGAGGTCACGAATCTCTTTTTCGGTAATGTCGGTGTCGAATACGAGCCCCAATCCTTGGAGATTTTGGTAGATTCCCGTGGCGGCGGCGGCGTCAATTTTCAGTCCGCCTTTCAGCAAAATTGGGAGCCCGAACTGACCGGGCGTAATTTCAAAATCGCCCGTCAGTTTTCCACCGATGCGATGGGTGGTGGATGCGTCGTTTTGGACGTCGGCGGAAAGCGAGAGTTTACCCAACTGCCCGGTGACCAGTTGATCGAGCGTGAGATTCAGTCCGGTGATCGCGGTCCGTTCGGCGGTTCCGTTGGGGAGTTGTTTCTGATAGGTCAATGTACCATTGCGCACTTGGACCAGGTGCAAGTCGAGCCGGAGTTCGGAGGCAGCTTTTGGATTGCTAGCCGGAAGTTTGGGCAGGTTGCGAGAGCCATCGGCTTTTTCAATCACGGAAATGACTGGGTTTTCGAGGGTCACTTCGTTGGCCTGAATCTGGCCGCCGAGTAAGGCCGTGAGCTGATACCGCACGCGAAGGAGTCCGATTTTGGCGAGCGGCTCGGCCCCATGCGGTGTGACGGTTACATCGCGAAGTTCGAGTTGACTGAACGGGCTCAGGCTGAGTTGGCCCACGTTGAGTTGACTGCCCAGAGCGGTTTCGACGCTGGGCAGCACGAAACGGCGGAGGAACGGACTACTGGTGAGGACAAAGTAAAGCAAGACCAAAAACGCCAGGACGGCCCCGAGGTACAATGGCCATTTGCGCGGTCGCCAGATGTTCTGTGGTTCGGCACTCATAAAAATTCGTCGTCCGTTACCGTGAGAGAGCACGGTAAAAGACAGCCTCCCACCTTAGGCCGCCTTCCTCGTCCTGCAAGCGCCCCAGCAAGGGCGGATATTTCGGTTTTAATTCAAAAAAATCCCAACGGGTCGGGAACAAATTTGGTCGTCAAACGCAGAAAAAGGTGTCGATCTGGTAACGAATTCGTTTCCTCGATTTTGGATGGGGGATCTTTCTTGCGCTGAACGAATGGTCACCCATACCCTTTTGGAACAGGTTCGGGAATGCGATTTTCCGAGCCGCACTTGGTGTCGACTCAAACCTGTCTCTGGAATCATAAAAAATGAAAACGATCCCCCTGCCTTCTTCCGCCAGCCCGTGCCGGCGGAAATCAGCTCCGGCGGCCCTGGTGTTGCTCGCGTTCGCTCCCGTTCGGGCGGACTATCCCGCCACGGTCTTGGGTGACAATCCCCAAGCGTATTGTCGATTCAACGAGAACCTTACTCGGACGAACGTTAACCAGAACAACACCAGCCTGGGCGCCTCGGCCAACGCCACGAACATCAACGTCCACCCTTTTTCAGGGGCGTTGGTGGGGAGGGGTGCAGCTCACGCCCCTCGTGGTTTGGCGGTGAGGAGATTTGAGAGGCGAAATATTGTCGGAGAAAGTTCGGGACTCTGCTGTCTTTTCCCGGCATT
>JAYVTS010000274.1:0-24995 GCA_043788645.1 Verrucomicrobiota bacterium | reverse complement strand
AATGCCGGGAAAAGACAGCAGAGTCCCGAACTTTCTCCGACAATATTTCGCCTCTCAAATCTCCTCACCGCCAAACCACGAGGGGCGTGAGCTGCACCCGATACTCAACCCGCATCGGCAGCATGGCGAGGTTAGCAAACCCCATCAGCATCCAGGCAATTAAAGCTTGGCGAAACAGGCGATCACTTTGCACGAATCGCCAGGCGGATAGTGGATGAGCCCCCGCATCCCGTCGGAGGGCCGTGGAGGGGACCTTTTTACGGCCGTGGCCGCTAACATAAACGCCACCGAGAAAACGAAGGGCAACCCACGGAATCTTTCTGGATGAAGTAGCAGCCAGTGACTCACCGCAGGAAAATACAGAGAAAATCGCGGTCCGGGTTCCAACCAGTGTCCGCCAAGAAAACCAAAGGTTACGGCGGCCAAAATGCGCAGCAAGAAGGCCCGCGAATAAAGTCGGCCGCGTTGTTCTACCGGATAGTTGTCCTGATAAACCTGGGTGAGAAGGGGAATGACGGCGGAGGTGGTGGTCATCGCCAACACACAGGCCAATGCGTAAGATCCGACCCAGGTGACCGGCACCAGCGCCGCTAAGAGGCTGGCTAAGGCGCCGAAGGTGAGCAAACGGGCAATGGCTGCGGTGGGTGTCCAACCCTGGCGTTGGACGACGTGGACGACGATCGGGGAGATCAATAACCCGAAGCTACCTCCGGCGGCCACGAGAGCTTTTGCGATCGCGCCCGCGTGAAAGTTCTGGACCGCAAGGAGCAGGAGAAACGTATTGCCGGCGGTCTCTAGAATGCCGGCACAAATGCAACGCCAACGTTCCCAGCGATAGGTCCGTAACGTGCGTTCAGCTGGCGACATGTGGGAACCACCTCATTCTAAGTTGCGGCCGATTGGACGCGAATAGGAATTAGGGCGTTATCCAAAATCGTGCGTCTTCGCGGATGTGTGCGAGGGTCCCTTTTCGCGTAGACCCGATTTTGGATCGTCGTATCGGAACCGTTGCCTCATAGCCCTCTGGAGTTTCGTGGATCGAGCATCCCTCAAAGGATACCGCTTCGAGGGCAAGTTCTTTTCGATCTTTGGCGTAGCGATGTTGGGATTCTAGAAAGCCGCGTTGGCGATAGTAAATTTCCTGCAATTGATCCCGTGCTACCTCGGTCGGACCCGGCTTTATGGATCGCCCGCCTTGCGTTGAGGTGCTGAACTCAACCACGCCCCACTTCTCAGGACGGTGCATATCGACGATACCCGTCGGTGACCAGACCCAATTTTCTTCGGGTCTTTGGGGGACCTTTTGATATCGCCCATTCACAACTTCTGTTTTCCATTCCACCCTTGAAAAATCGACCCGCCAGCGATCCCCGTCCTTGGGCGGGGCTGCTACCGTGGAGTATTCCGCGAGGGCTTTCCAGGGCATGGCAATTTCTACCGTCCAATGTCGATCCAGATCTCGGGAATCATTTAACGTACCCTCGACGTGAACCGCGTTTTTCAATCCGGCGATATCCCATTCGTTCAACGCAGGCCCGCCGTCTTTATAGGGCTTTACGAGGCGCAAGTCCCAGACCGTGTTGAGGGCGTTCATCTCAAATTCGTAGTAATGATGGGCATCCCCATCTGGATCAATGAACACCTCAAAATCGTTGTCCTGAAAAATCACCGCATCTCTTTGGGTGATCGTGGCCCAGACATGTGGTTCCGTCAGTTGCGCGGCGATGTAAAAATATTGATCGTCCCACAACATTTTGGCACGCGTGGGGAACCATGGCTTCGGTTGGGAAGGACCACGAATGTCCACAAACTCTTCCGTCCAGGGAGCGCGTTGCCAGGCGGCTTCATCGAGCTGCCCATCGATGTTGAGTGCGTTCGTGGTACGCAGACAAAGATATCCCCGCGGCACCATCGGTTTCATCTTGGCCCACTCTTCGAGGGGACCTGCTACCAGGCGAAAACCAAGAACGACGGCCAGTCCAACAATCGCACGAATCGACATCAGGAGACTGTATGTGGCAATGAGCCCCCCGGTCGAGCCGCAAAAGAACGCAGAGAAGCTGAAATCCCTCTTCTTTTGCGTTCTTCGCATTCTCTTTCGGTTTTTTCCCATCCGGGTTCATCCCCGGTTCATTCCCTCCGCCTCACGCAGAACAATTCCTGTCGCCTTCCGGCCAAGTTTGAGGTCTATTGTCCTAGATTGGTTGGGCTCGGTTCAATTGTTGTTTATGAAAAATTCGCTCGAAACTCGTTTGGGTCTGTTTTTTGCCTTGGTTGCAGTCACGGCGTTCGTGCTGTTCGAGGTCGCGGGCGGGGTTCGCTGGTTTAGCCGGGGCGATGAGGTGCGGGCCCGGTTCAAGACCGCAGGCGATCTCAAAGTGGGCGACCCCGTCAAACTCGCGGGGGTGAACGTGGGTCGGGTTACGGACATCCATTTGGCCGGGCAGGCAGTCGAAGTCGTGATGAAAGTGGATCGCACCACGGACCTGCGCACCGACAGCACGGCGCAGGTCCGATTCACCGGTTTGATGGGACAGAATTTCGTCGCCGTGGATTTCGGGTCGGAGAAGGCCCCACGACTAACGGTCGGCGGTTTGCTCCAAGCCAAAGAACAGGCTGATCTGGCTCAGATTTTTGAAAAACTCAACGGGGTAGCCGATGGCGTTCAAAACCTGACCAAAAGCTTCAGTGGAGATCAGTTCGGCCAATTGTTGGGGCCGATCGCGGAAGTCATTAAGGACAATCAACCCCGCATCAATGCGCTCATGGGGAATTTGGCCACCTTGAGTACGAACTTGGTCGAGGGGAAAGGAACTGTGGGTAAACTCCTGAGTGACGATACCCTTTACCTGACCGCGATCAATACGGTGACGAATATTAACGGGTTGGCCGCGGAGGCGAGAACCTTGTTTGGTAAAGCCGACGGGATGATGGCGGACACCCAAGGATTAATCGGCGACGCTCGCAAAATCATAGGTGGCATTGATCGAGGCGAAGGTTCCATTGGAAAGTTGTTGAAGGATGATGCGTTGGCGAAGGAGTTGACGATGGCGATGAGTAATATGAGGGAGATCCTGGAAAAAATAAATCGTGGCCAGGGGACGGTGGGAAAAGTGGTGAACGACGATTCATTGTTACGCAATGTGAAACTGACTTTGCAAAAGGTGGAAAAGGCGACGGAAGGTTTGGAGGATGCCGGCCCGCTCAACGTGATTGGAACGGCGATCCAAACTCTTTTCTAAAGCAACCTTCCGGGAACTCTACAGATTGAGGGTCGGATCCAGACGCTGATTCCAATTCTCTCCCTCGCTTTTTCGGTCCGGTCCGTGCTATTCTCCCCTCATGCATCCCTCTCAGCGCGCTGCCGCCTTTTATTTGGGCGCCGCCGGGCAGGCGTACCACTCCGGTAAGCGGGGTGTACCCGATGCCGCCCGGCCGTGGGTTCATCGCGCTCGGGCTGAACTGTTTCAACCCCATATTACACCGACCGATGCGGTGCTCGAATGGGGCTGTGGCGCGGGGTGGAATCTCGCGGCCTTACACGCCGGCCGACGCGTGGGCATGGACGTCGAACCGGCGCTGCAAGACGCCGTCGAAGCGACGGGCGCGGAGTTCGTCGGGACTTCGCGGACTTTGCTCGATGCGTCGTTTGATGTGGTGATTTCCCATCACTCGTTGGAACATGTTCCGGACCCTCTTAATGCCGTCGATGAATTGCACCGCTTGCTCCGTCCCGGTGCTCGGCTGTTGATGGCCGTTCCGTACGAAAATGAGCGGGCTCAACGTCGGTATGATCCGGCGGAACCTAATCACCACTTGTTTGCGTGGAACCCACAGACCTTGGGTAACTTGGTCGCCTTGGCAGGATTACAAATTGAATCCGTGGGCTTGCGCCCGTATGGGTATGATCGGGTGGCGGCCGCGCAGGCGTTGCGATTCAAATTAGGGGAAAAAGGATTTCGGATCATTCGAAGGTTTTTGCGTACGGTGCGTCCTCTTCGGGAGGTGACCTTGATCGCAGTACGGACGAGCACTGACACCCCGAAACGTGGCACCCAATGGCACTAGGAATTTCACACGAAGGGGTTTCACCTGAAGACACGAAGGCCCCAACGAGCCAACGGACCGAGGGGGGATTTTTCCGTGGCAAGAGGGTGCAGGGGGTAAATTCAGCGGTGATCGAACGAGGATAGAAACAGTGTTGGCCGCGGAGTTGCTGGAGATAAAATCATTTTAAGAATCGTCGTTCCTTGGTGCCTTTGTGTGAAAAAGCCGACGTGTGAAACCACCCAGGCCCAAAAATTTGTAACCGGCCCTACCCACCTCCCGTCACCACTCGTGCCAGCACGATTGGCTCTATGAATAAATTCTCTCGTTTCGTTTCGGTCGCGGGCTTCGCCACGATGCTCGCCGTGGGCACCGCCACACTTTGGGCTCAAGAAAGCACCAACAATGCTACGGAAGGTCGGCGCAATCGGGGGCCAGGGGGTCCCGGTGGCGGCAACTTCGATCCCGAACAGATGCGCCAGCGGATGATGGATCGTTATCGCGAGCAATTTGGGATTAAGGATGACGCGGAATGGAAAATCATTTCGGAACGAATTGAAAAAGTCTCCACCGCTCGCCGGGAAATGGGCGGTCGCGGCGGATTCCCGGGAGGCTTTGGCGGCCGCGGCGGTGCTCCGGCCGGGGCCGGGGCTGCGGGCGGTGGTCGTGGCGGCTTTGGTGGTGAACCCAGTGCCGAGGCGGCGGCGTTGCAATCGGCGATTGAAAACAATGCGTCGTCGGATGATATCAAGGCAAAGCTGGCCAAGTACCGCGAGTCCCAAAAGGAAAAGGAAGCGAAAGTCACCAAAGCCCAGGATGAACTGCGCCAAGTGCTCAGCTTGAAGCAGGAAGCCGCGGCGGTTCTCGCCGGTTTATTGAAGTAATTCGGATTTGCGTTCAAGATCGTGGAGCCGCTTCGGTGCAACGGACCTCTCTTCATGTCGAATGTCAGTTCCCTCGATCCGTTGATCGAACGTATGGTGGCCGACCGGCAATTGTCAGTCACCGATGCCCGTGCCTATCCGAAATTGGCCACCCACGGCGCTCACACGGAGATTGAGGTACTGCGTTGGCTGGCCAACGAATATCAAGTCCCATTTTCCGCGCTGGAAGACGTTGATCCGGATAAGCAGGTTTTAGCCCTCTTTCCGGCGCGGATTCTGCTGAAGGAGGAACTGCTTCCATTGCGTCGGGTCAATGGCTCGGTGGAAGTCGCTACCAGCCGCCTCTTTGCCACCCAAGGACTCGATGCCCTCAAGACGATGACCGGGTTGCGCTTGCAACCGGTTCTCGCCCCACGTGAAGCGATTCTTCGGGAGATGAAAAAGCGCCTCGGGGTCGGCGCTGATACGATTGATACGCTGGCCGAAGAAGGCGGCTTGCAGGTCGTTGACGACGATGCCGACGAAGATGGGGATCTGGATTCGGCGGCCGAAGATGCTTCGATTATTCGGTTTGTTAATCAGTTCCTCAAAGACGCCATCGGACTTCGGGCCTCGGACATCCACTTGGAGCCGTTTGAAGATGAACTCCGGATCCGATACCGGATTGACGGCGTCTTACAGGAAGTGCCAGTCCCGGCTCAAATCAAACGTTTTCAACCCGCCATTGTCTCGCGGGTAAAGATTCTCAGTCATATTAACATTGCCGAGAAGCGTCTGCCGCAGGACGGTCGAATTAAGGTCCGTATTGATGATGCGGAGGTGGATATTCGGGTGTCCATCATTCCGATGTTGCATGGGGAGGCCGTCGTCATGCGGTTGTTACGGCAAAATTCTACCCTGCGAGGAATGCGCGATCTCGGAATGGCGGATCGCGAAGTTCATTGTTTTAATCACGTCTTAGAACTTCCCCACGGTATTATTTTGGTGACGGGTCCAACGGGGAGCGGCAAGACTTCCACGCTTTTCACCGCACTCAACACGATTAATGATACGGAACGAAAGATCATTACGATCGAGGATCCGATTGAGTATCAGCTACGAGGTGTCAACCAGATCCAGGTTTCGGAGAAAGCAGGATTGACCTTTGCCCGAGGCCTTCGCTCGATTCTTCGACACGATCCGGATGTGATTTTGATTGGGGAAATCCGTGATCAAGAAACCGCTCAGATCGCAGTTCAGGCGTCGCTGACCGGTCATTTGGTCTTTTCCACCCTCCATACCAATGATGCCGCGGGCGCCTGCACCCGGTTGGTCGATATGGGCGTGGAGCCCTATTTGGTCGCCTCGTCTTTGGAAGCCGTATTGGCTCAGCGCTTGGTTCGAGTGCTCTGTCGGCATTGCAAACAGGTGGATGATTCACCGACCGCGCAGGCCTTCAAAGTGAAGCTCGGCATGGCGCCCGCTCAGGTGATATTCCGTTCGGTCGGTTGTCGCGACTGTCGCAATACGGGTTTTTATGGTCGGCACGGCATCTATGAATGGATGGATTCGAGCAATGACATTCGACAATTGATCCTTCGGAAAGCGTCGACCGATGAGGTGCGAGATACCGCTCGACGTGAAGGAATGCGGACCCTCGCCGAAGACGGTTGGCGACTCGTTAGTTTGGGCATTACGACGGTTGAGGAGGTGCTCAGTGTCACGACGGCGAAAGAGGTTTCTCGCACCACCGTGGACGAACGGGCAGGCAATGAAGGGGCGACGGCGGCGGAATTGGCCGTGGGTCGCGCTTGAGGGATTATGCCAACCTTTACCTACAAGGGCCTGCACACGGACGGTCGAACGGTCGAGGGCGAACTCGAAGCCAGCGGTCGACAGGAAGCCCTACGCCTGGTGGAGGGTCTACAGCTCCGCCCGATTCGGTTGGCCGAACGAAACGGAACAAATGGGGCGAATGGATCGAACGGATCCCAGAAGAACGTCGCCAAAATACCCGCCAAATCGCCAGCAAAAGCGAAGGAATATTCGAAGGATTCCGCACTCAAAAATAAACCCAAGGCGGCCGGCGCTACCACCCTCAAAATTTCGTCTGGTGGATCGGGTAAAATCACCCCGCGGATCCTAGAGAATTTCACCCGTCTCCTCTCCAGCCTTCTCGCGGCCGGAGTACCGTTGAGCCGGGCTTTGGTCATTTTGGTAAAGGAAGCGGCGACTCCTGTGGCGGCGGAAAAGTGGAAACGGCTCCATACATTGGTGGTCGATGGACTTTCGCTCACCGATGCGATGGCCCGGTCGCCCGAGACATTTCCCCGGGTATATGTCGCCATGGTAGAAGCCGGGGAAGCCGGAGGATTTTTGGATGTTGTGCTCGCCCAAATCGCGGATTTTCAGGCCCGAGAAAAAGAAATGAGATCGAAGGTGATGACGGCACTGCTGTACCCGGTCATTTTGCTGATCATGGCCTTGGGGGTATTGATCTTTCTACTCGTTTTTTTCATTCCACGATTTCAGCTCATTTTCGCCGATTTTCACGCTCAACTGCCCTTGATCACGCGTATTATTGTGGGAACGAGTGAGTTTTTGCGAAGCTACGGGCTGTTGGCGGCTTTTGGGTTAGGTATTGGTGGCTATATGCTGCGTACTTGGTTTTTGTCCGAGGCGGGGCGACGCGCCTGGGAAGGTGCGATGTTGCGGGCGCCGGTCATCGGCAATTTGGTAGCGCAGTTCGCCATGGCGCGCTTCTGTCGAATGTTGGGTACGCTTTTGGGCGCGGGCGTTCCTCTGATCAATTGTTTGAATGTCGCTCGTCGTTCTATGGGAAACCAAATCCTGGTGGACGCGGTCTCTCATTCCATTGAACGCGTGAAAGAAGGCAAACAATTGGGCCCTAGCCTCGGCGACTGTCGTGCTTTGTTCTCAGGCTCGACCTTGGAAATGATTTCGGTGGCCGAAGAGAGCGGCCGCTTGGACCAGGAATTGGTTCGAGTCGCCAATGTTACGGAGAACGATTTGGATCGGCAGCTCAAAACCGCCGTGGCCCTAGCGGAACCGCTGATGCTGTTCTTGATCGCAGGTTTTATTGGCGTCATTTTTATCGGCATGGTCATCCCGATTTTCTCATTGCAAGATCATATCAAGTAATCCCGCTAACATTGCGAACTATGAAAGTGAACTTTTTAACAACGAATCGACGGCTTCGAGCCCCGCGCTCAACCGGCTTTACCTTGATCGAACTCCTCTTGGTGCTCGTTATTCTCGGAGTCCTCGCAGCCATCGTTGTCCCGAAATTTGCCGGCCGAACCGAGCAGGCGCGTAAAACCGCGGCCCAATCGCAAATTGCCGCGTTTGGCACCGTGCTGGATGCCTTCGAGGTCGACAACGGCTACTATCCCAGGGGGAAAAACGGCTTGTCAGACCTGGTCGTCCAACCCCGGGATGCTAAGAAATGGAGCGGACCGTATCTCAAGGAAGTTCCCAAAGATCCCTGGGGGAACGACTACAGCTATGAATGCCCCGGTAAGTATAATCCCACTTCCTACGACGTGATGTCGATGGGCCCGGACGGGCGAGTGGGCGGTGATGATGACATTACTAACTGGGCACAAAACCGACGATGATCCTGCTTCCGCCAAGGCTTTTACTCTGATCGAACTGATCTTGGTAATGGCGTTGATGGTCGTGATCATTGGGCTCCTGGCGTCGTCGCTGGGGAATTTTTTTCGTGGACGCACCTTGGATTCTGAAGCTCGGAGATTTCTGGCGCTTGCCCGCTATGGGCACAGCCGGGCCGTTTCCGAAGGGGTGCCGATGTTGCTCTGGCTGGATCCGGACCGGCGAACTTATGGGCTTACGGAGGAGTTTAGCTACTCGGCCCGAGACGAGAAAGCGATTCAATATCAGTTGGAACCGGAACTGGAACTGGAACTTGAGCAGTACCGGATTAATACGTCAAAACGTCCGACAACGATGCCGTCTGGATTGGGTTTGGGCGTCAATGCGGTGGCGATCCGTTTTGAACCGGATGGTTTTGTCAGTGAAGAGAGTCCCGTTGGACTTTGGCTCCGTGAGCGAAAGGGCGATGGGCAGGTCGGTCGCAAGCCGAACGTGATTTGGATTACACAAGATCAAAATCGGGTAAGCTATGAGATACAAACCAACACCCTGGCCGGTGTCCGTCGCTAAACGACGGCTCGTCGGCTTTACGTTGGTCGAGGCGCTCGCCGCCTTGGCGTTTCTCGCCATCGTCATCCCGGTTGCGGTGCAGGCCATCCAATTGGCGAGTCGCGCAGGCCAGGTGGCCGCCCGGAAATTGGTGGCTGCTCGGGTCGCTGATCGCGTACTCAACGAGCTGATCGTGACCGGCCAATGGAAAAATTCGGCGGCGAGCGGCACGGCGGCCGAAGGTCTCAGTGAGTTCCGCTGGCAGTTGCAATCAGAATCTTGGCAGAAGGATTCACTGCGGCAGCTGACTCTCCAAGTCACCTATGCGGTCCAAGGTCGCGACTATCACGTCCGCTTGAGCACATTGCTCGACGGGAATCAATGACTACCCGATTGCGCCAGAACATCGTTCGATCATCGGCGTTCACTCTTATCGAGTTGCTGCTCGCCATGACGATCTTCGCGGTCGTTTTGGCGGCGGTGAACGGCGTATTTTTCGGCGCGATGCGCCTCTGGAAAAAAACGACGGACACGGCTCAACGCGGTTTACCGGTCCAGCAAACCTTCGCGACCCTGCGGCGCGATCTGAGTGGAATCATACCGCCGGGCGGCACTTTTGCCGGCATTCTCAATAGCACGGCCTCCATTCAAGGGCTCAATCAGCAGGACGTCGGCTTGGAGATTTTCACGACTTCAGGGACTCGGCGCTCGACGTTACCCTGGGGTGATATTCAATCCGTGGCTTATGTGCTTCGAGATCCTACGAACCGGACAGAATATGCCGGACGCGATTTGGTGCGAGTGCTCAAGCGAAATTTGTTGCCCGTTTTACAAGTAGAGGCTGAAGAGCAGCGACTGATGAGTGGGGTTGAGCGAATTGATTTTTCATTTTATGATGGCTCCAGTTGGAGGACTTCCTGGAACTCCACCAATGACGTCACACCGTTGCCTAAGGCGATTAAGGTCGAAATCGTGGTCGCCCCGGAACCCACTGAAACGGGTCGCCCCCGCCCGAACACGTTTGCGCTCGCACCTCTGCAGTTGGTCGTGCCGATCCTGGTCACTGCGAGTACCAATACGGCCACGACCTCCACGGGAGGTGGCCAGTGAGACTTGATCCGCTCCGCTCGATTCATCGTCGTGTCGCTCAAAAAGCGTCGGCTCTGATTATTACCCTCTGGGTCGCGTTTGGGCTGGTCAGCTTGGCGCTTTATTTCGGCCATGCGTCTTCTTTAGATCTTCGAACGGCGGATAATATTACCGCAGGATTTGAATCCGTACAGGCAGTTGAAGGGGCCGCACGGTATAGTCTCTATTTGTTGACGAATCTCGTGCAACCTGGCGTTTTACCAGATATCAAAACCTACCAACGCGAAGCGGTTCCGGTGGGTGACGCAACCTTTTGGATGATCGGTCGGGACAACCAACGCAGTGAGGTCACCACCGATGTTCCCTATTTTTCGCTCGTGGATGAGGCGTCCAAGCTCAACATTAATACCGCGACTCTTACGATGTTGACCAATTTGCCTCGCATGACGGTGGAATTAGCGGCCGCGATTATTGATTGGCGGGATACCGATAGCGACCTCACGGATTCTGGGGCCGAGGATGATACCTATGGACGGCGCAATCCTCCATACCGTTGCAAGAATGCTCCGTTTGAGAGCTTAGACGAATTACGATTGGTTAACGGAGCCGACGTGGAAATACTCTATGGTGAAGACCTGAATGAGAACGGCGCTCTGGACGTGAACGAAAATGACGGGACCGCCTCAATGCCGATCGATGATCGCAATGGGCGATTGGAACCGGGAATACTAGAATATCTGACTGTTTTTACAAAAGAACCGCTAACCACCACGAACGGATCGCAGCGGGTCAACCTGCGAGTCGCGGGCTTTGCGACCCAACTGCAACCGGTTTTGGAAGCGGCCCTGAGTGCTTCCCGCGCGACTCAAGTGATCAACGCGGTACGAGGGCCAGGCGGTCCAGGTGGCGCCGGTGGACCCGGGGCGACATTTAATAGCCCGCTGGAATTTTTTGAACGCAGCGGTATGACCATCGACGAATTTTCCTTAGTTGAGTCCTCGGTGTATTCCGCGGCTCCCAATACGGCTCCCGCGGGTTTAATTAATGTGAATACGGCCAGCCAAGCCGTTCTCGCTTGCATCCCGGGCATCGGTACGGCTCTGGCGCCGACGCTCGTGGCATATCGACAATCGAATCCCAACCAACTTTATACCGTGGCTTGGGCCGCTGCATTGCTGGGTAATCAAGGCGTTGCCCAAGCGGGACGCTATTTAACGGGCCGCAGCTACCAATTTTCCGCTGATATCGCCGCCGTGGGTCATCATGGTCGCGGCTATCAGCGAACTCGGTTCGTGTTCGATCTCTCGGAGACAACGGCCCGGATCAGCTTCCGCCAAAATCTGACGGACCTGGGGTGGGCTCTTGGAAAACAAGTGCGGCTACAACAGCAACAATTGGCAATGAATTCCCGATGATGATGGACTGGTTCAAACGAAAACGCCCGACCACGCTGCTCGGACTCGCCTTTGATGGGCAGCGTCTAGAGGCCGTTGTTGCGCATCGTACGAATGGCTCGGTTGAACTCGGCGCCCGCTGTAATGCGACGCTCGTCGCTGATCTCCGGACGGCTGAGGCGGAGGTGATTGGGCGGGAACTGAGGAACACGTTGGATGCTGCGGGTATTCGGGAGCGCCACTGCACGGTGGCGCTTTCCGCCGATTTAGCCCTCACGCTCCAAACCATGCTGCCGGAGCTTTCGGTAGAAGATTCCCAGAGCTTGCTTCAACTCGAGGCGGAAAACGGCTTTCCCTATAGTTTTGAGACATTGGCGATAGCGACGTCGTCGTTTCGAGTAGCGGGTGGGCCGACGGGGGTGACCCAGTTGGCGATCCAACACGATTATCTCAGTCGTCTGGAATCAATCCTGCGGGCCGCCCGTCTCCTACCGGTTTCGTTCACTTTTGGGATCACCGCTTTGCAAGTTCCGGCGAGTGAAACTCCGGTTGGCACCGTGGCATTTTGGGTGGGTGATCGTAAGGTAGGCCTGCTGTTGACCAGTGGGGGTGGGGTCGTCGCGTTGCGCTCGTTGGAATCTCGCTCTTCGACCGACGGTGCGGTCGTAGAAACCGCCGGGGTTCCTGCGGAGCTAGTCCTCCGCGAGCTTCGCGTTAGTCTCGGACAGTTGCCCGAGCACGTCCGCGATAGCCTGAAGGGGGTGCGCATTTTCGGAGCGGGCGCTCCCGCAGAGCTACTGGCGACGATGCTGAAGGATCGAGCGTTAGCGCTCGGGCTAAAAGTGGAACGAGTGACTCATTTTTCGGTCCGTGAGCTGGGCGTTAATCTTCCCGAGTCCGCCCCGGTCTCGCCCGCGGTGGCGGTGGTCGTTCGGCAGTTAGCTGAGCGCACTGCCGGGCTCGAATTTCTTCCACCTAGGGTTTCGACGTGGCAACAGTTCGCTGGGAAATACTCCTCGGGCAAATTAGTGCTGGCCGGACAAGTCACCGCAGGCATCGTTATACTTGTGGGAATAGCGTTTCTTTGGCAACAATGGCAACTCATCCGACTTCGATCGCAGTGGGCCGATATGAGCCCCAAAGTGAGGGAACTTGAACATTTTCAGCAACAGATCAAACGGTTCCGACCCTGGTACGATGAGTCGGTAAGAAGTCTCAGCATTTTGCGGCGACTCACCGAGGCTTTTCCGGAGAACGGTGATGTCACCGCGAAAACCGTGGAACTGCGCGACCCGGGCACGGTGATTTGTACGGGTACGGCAAGTGACAATACGGCATTGCTCAAGGCTTTAGATCGGTTGCGCGCGATGTCGGAGGTCGTCGATGTCCAGGTCGATCAAGTACGGGGCAAAGCGCCGTTGCAATTCACGTTTAACTTTCAATGGGACGGGACCCCTCGCCAGCCATGAATATTAACTTCAATAATCGTCAACAGGTACTCACCATCGGTGCCTTGGGCGCGGTGGGACTTTGGATCGCCAATAGCCTCATTTTGATGCCGCTGGTGGGAAGTTGGCAATCGCGCAGTTCAAATATCACGGCATTGCAGAAACAGGTGCATGACGGTGAGCAACTGCTTTTGCGAGAACGCGGTATCCGCGGACGTTGGTCTAATATGCGGACGAATACTTTGCCGACGGAGGTATCCGTGGCGGAAGGTCGCTTGCTCGGCGCTTTCGATGGCTGGTCGAGAGAGAGTCGAGTGAGTATCATGTCTATTAAACCGCAATGGAAGCGGACTGACGACGATTTTATGACCCTGGAATGCCGCGTAGACGCCTCGGGGAATCTGGCGACCATTACCCGGTTTCTTTATGAAATCGAACACAATCCCCTCGCGCTCAAGGTGGAATCGGTGGAGCTGAACTCCCGAGACACCACCGGGGCGCAATTGACCTTGGGCCTGCAGGTCAGCGGGTTAGTGTTGGGCGCTGAAACACGCTGAACTTTCTCGAGAAAATGACGAATTTCTTTCTGCGGTTTGCTCGACGAACTTCCTGGATCAGGGGCCCGGCCTCGCCGCTGGCTTTAGTGATCAGTCTCGCCGTCTCTCTGCGAGCGGACTCAACCCATCTCGTGGCGACCCCCGTCGCGACCAATCACGCCTCCGGGAGCCCGGTGGTCGTTGATAAGAATTCAACGAATCCCACCAACGCGGTGCCTTCGGGGGTTTCTCGGCTGGAATATAGTGCCTTCCAGGTGATTTCGGATCGTAATGTTTTCAATGCTAATCGAAGCAGCCGAACGGCGCGGACCAGCGAACGACCAGCCCGTCGTCCCCAAGCTGAAACGATTTCTCTGGTGGGCGCCTTGAGTTCGGCGAAGGGCGACGTGGCTTTCTTTGATGGGACGAGTTCGCAATTTCGCAAGGCCCTGAAAATCGGAGACACGATTGCGGGTCACAAGTTAGTGGCGATCAGTCCCGACGTCGTCCAGTTAGAAATCGGAGACCAAAAGGTGATTCTTAAATTGGGGGCCCAACTACGGCGTGAAGATCAAGGCGCGTGGCAACTCGCGACTGGATCTTCCACCGAGGATGCGGCTCGTACTCTTTCTAGTTCCTCTACGAATGCCGTTTCTGCGGAGAATTCCGAACCATCGGAGAGTACCGCGGATTCGGGTTCGACGGGCGAGGTGAATGACGCGGTGAAACGTTTGATGCAGAAACGAGAACAGGAATTTAAAAATGAAAACCCATAAACTTCTCCCATTTACCCTTACTGTATTGTTGAGTGCCTGGGCCGTGCTGCCCGTACGAGCCCAGGATAAGTCTGCGGCCGAGCCCTTGGTCGCCAAAGATGCTGAGCCCAAGACGGATCCGCCCATGACGACGGCGGATAAGCCGTTGAGGCTCAATTTTCGCAACGCCCCGTTAGAGTTAGTCCTGACCTACCTGAGCGAAGCGGCGGGATTTATTATCGTACCGGAGGCCGAGGTCCGCGGAAAAATCGATGTCTGGAGTAACCAAGCGGTCACCCAAGACGAAGCCCTTGCAATCCTCGATACCGCCCTCAACAAAAATGGTCTCTCCGCGATTCGGAACGGCCGAACACTCACCATCGTCAGCAAGGAAAACGCCAAGCGACGGGATATTCCTGTGAAGAGCGGCAACGATCCCGCCGCCATTCCTAAGAACGACGAAATTGTGACTCAGATCATTCCCGTTCATTTCATTACTGCGAGTCAATTGGTGCAGAACCTTCAACCGCTACTACCGACGGGTGCGGAAATGACCGCGAATGAAGCGGGCAACGCCTTGGTTTTAACCGATACCCAGACGAGTATTCATCGGATCGCAGAAATCATTCGTGCGCTGGATACGTCCATGGCGGGTGCCACGACTATTCGCGTATACCCGCTGCGTTACGGGGACGCCAAATCACTCGCAACCCTCGTTAAAGAGCTATTTCCGGCGACTGCAGCCACGGGCGGCAATAACCGCGGAGGCAACGCGGGGGGCGGTGGTAATGGCGGACCTTTCGGTGGATTCGGCGCTGGCGGCGGTGGTGCCGGGGGGGGGAATGCCGGCGGGGGCGGGGGCGCGGGCGGGGGCGGGGGCGGGGCCAATACGCGTGCGGCGGCCTCGCGCGTCACCGCCGTGGCGGATGAGCATAGTAACTCTCTGGTGGTGAATGCTCCGGAAGATGTCTTGCCCGCAATTGAAGAGTTGGTTCGCAACGTTGATAAAAACGTAGAGGACGTTACTGAGGTCAGGGCGTTCAAACTTCGAAACGCTGATCCGGGCGAGATGGCTAGCCTACTCACCAGCCTTTTCCCGGATGAGACCCAAAACGCCAACAATAACAATGGCGCCGGTCAGGTACGCTTCGGTGGTGGTCCCTTCGGTGGATTTGGCGGTGGCCGACCGGGTGGGCAAGCTTCCGGTGATAACAGTAGCGAACTCGCCAAGAAAAAAGGGCGAGTTCTGGCCGTCGCGGATGCACGAACTGGATCGATCGTCGTCAAAGCCGCCCGAGATCTCATGGGGCAGATCGCTCAGATGGTCGAACAACTCGACGCCAACCCCGCCAAGAAACAAAAGGTCTATGTCTACGATCTCGACAACGCCGACCCCAACGCAGTTCAACAAGTCTTGCGTTCATTGTTTGAAAGCCAGACGACTCAAAATCGCAATACTCAGAATTCGCAGAATCAAACCAGCGCCTTAACGACCCGTCAAAACCAGAACCAGAATCAATCCGGGACTCGGACGACCGGCGGCGGTGGGCAGGGCGGCGGAACCAGTGGCTTTGGTCAGAACGGTGGACGCTAGTACGACTTCAATTTTTTCTCTAATTTTCATGTCTTTCATGACTTCTTTCCCGACCGCCGCCCCTCGGTGGGTGGCCAGTCTGCTGCTAGCCGGTTGGGCGACGACGGAGGCAGTCGCTCAGATTCAGGGTGGTCAAAATAACGGTGGCGGCCAACGGGGCGGCTCCGGCACTACGCTTCGCCAGTATCCAAGCAATACCCAGGTGGGTGATGCCCAGATATCCGTTGATCTTGATACCCGCAAAATTGTCGTCATCACCGACGAGGATACGAGTTTGCAAATCAAGGAAGTCATTAAGAGCCTGGATCGGCCGCGCCCGCAGGTATTGATCAAAGTTGTATTTCTCGAGGTCTCCCATAACGATGGTTTGGATTTTGGGGTTGAAGGTGGGACGACAAAGCAGTTGGGAACGGCCGGGACGGGCGCCTTCGCCAATGCGTTTGGGCAATCGGGTATCAATAATTCTCCATCCAATGCCGTGCTGAACGCCTTGGGGCAAAATATTACGGGCTTTGGGGCGACGCCGCCCGGTGCGGGTCTCTATCAGCTGCTCGGGACCGATTACCAGGCAACCATCCGTGCGATTGCCACGAGTGGGAATGCGGAGATCCTTTCTCGTCCGTCGATTTTGGTGCGCAACAATCAGCCCGCGACGATTAGTTTAGGTCAATCTGTGCCGCTCATTAGCAACACCCGCTTTGATGCGGTGAATGGACAGATTAATACGGTGACCTATCAGAGTGTAGGGATTATTCTTCGAGTCACCCCCTTCATCACTACTGATGGGTTGGTCGAAATGATTGTGTCTCCGGAAACCTCGGCCTTGGCGGATCGTTCGCAATGGATTCCCACGTCGCAAAACACTCTGGCACCGGTGATCAATTCGCGATACGCTGATACCGTGGTGGTGGCACCGGATGGGCAGACCGTGGTAATTGGCGGATTGATGTCGAATTCGCAGAATTTTTCCGAGAGCAAGATTCCCATTTTGGGGGATATCCCGGGCCTCGGAAATCTCTTTAAACGCAAGCAAAAGCAGAGTGCGAAAACCGAACTCATGATTTTCCTCACTCCGCACATTATTCCTGCGGCGGGCGAGCTGGCGGCGCTGACGACCGAAGAACGGGCCAACTCCCTGCTCAAACTCCGATCTATTTCGGAAGATGAACTGGAACGAGCCCTGCGCAATTTACCCGCAAAACCGGGCGGTAAACCGACGACGGCTCCGAAAAAGAAAATGAGTTGGCAATATTGAGCGGCGAAGAGATAACTCGAATTTTTCACACCCCTTTCGTCGCGAGACGCAGCGAGAGCCCGCGAGGCCAATGCCGTCAGACCGGCTCGCCGCAAGTCGTAGCAGAAACAGTGCATAATCTTCGCGTGAATTACTGCCGACGGCGGAACAGGTGGAAGCGCTCACTGTTCCGGTCTGAATCGGAGGTGCTGTGGTGGTCGGCGGAGGGTTTGAAGGCGATGCCAAATACAAATAATGCTTCCACCGCACGAGAATCGTGGGTTAGACCGAACCGCGGCATAAAGCCCACATGGGTATTTTGTGTGGGCCGAAACAAAAGCGTCGGCCCCAGCATCACGGTCGTAAAGTGGGATCGTTCTACCTCAATTTCCATCTCGTCTTGGTCGTCTGTGCCTCTCCGCCCCGCCGCTTCGGATTCAACGAGAAGTTCGGCCCCGACGCTCAATCGCCGGTCGATCACGGCCCAACTGAGGGCCGTGTTCAATTCATAGGATTTTTCGTGAACTCCACCCACTTGGTTTTGAAACGAGAGAGTCGCGCCGAAATGAAGCGTCTTAGCAATTTTATCATTGAAATTCCTTACTTGTAATGCGGAATTTCAATGACAATTTAAACCATGATCCTGCGCACCGCTGCCTTGACTCAGCTTAAAACGGCGCTTGTTGAAAATCCCCTCGTGGCGCTGCTTGGCCCACGCCAGTGTGGCAAAACGACGCTAGAACACCTGGTCATTAACTAAATCACTCCGTTCCGCGCTGACGGATTTAAAGTTGGAACGTGCTTGGATCGTGTACCCGGGCGAAAAGTGTTATCCCGTTCACGAACGAGTGGACGCCCTTCCGCTCTCGCAGATCGAGACCTTGCGCGACGAGATTGGATAGCGAAGACGCGATGGGATCCATGGACGTGCGACGTTGTTTGTTCGGCGCCTGTCCTTTAGCGCCGCAATTTTCTTAACGGCATTTCCGAAGTGACGTGTTTGGTATCGTTTTGTCACTAAGTCGTGACGAATGGAGGCAATTAACGAGACGCGCGTTTTGTCTTATGAGTGCATTTAATGTCGAAGTGACTGGTCCGCTTACCCCGCAACTGCGGCTCTTCACGATTTATGAGGATACGGAAGCGGGAGTTACCGCGGCTTGGATCGTGGATGAAATTCGCAGATCCATTCGCAATCGGTGTGTTCTCTTGCAGGAGCTTTGGAAGCTCGATTTGATCGCGGGTTTTGTCCAATTTCGCGAGGTTACGGTCGAAGACGCGGCCGCGGCGGATGTCGTGTTACTCTCGCTAAAATCGCTCGAACAACCCGTGCCTTCGGTTTGTTCGTGGTTGGAATCGCTCAAATCTCAACGCGCCCAGCGAACCACGCCGGGGCTTCTGTTGGCCGTTTTGGGGACCGAGGAGGAGGAAGCGCGGGTTGCTGAGAGTCCATTGATGAATTGTCTGCAGCAATTCAGTCGCAGCGCCCGCCTCGAATTCGCGTGGGCGCCCGGCGATGCCTATCGTCTTCGAGATTCAGCTTGGCTAGATCAAAAGCTAGATTCAGTCGTCAATTATCGCCTCAGCCCGCCGTCCGTCACCGAACTATTTGACACCCGCAAGCGAGAAGAAATCGACTACGACTTTGAATGGGTGGCGCTGCCCTAATTCGGATTTCTTAGACTCCCTCCGCGGCAACGAACTAGCAGGTATATGAGTGTCGTCGCCCTCATGGGCTGAGTCATCGCAATGAGATAACGAGTTAAAAGTTAATAAACGAATCGCTGCGAGAGAACCCAAAAGACTTGGAAAGAAGAGGATTCTAGTTCCCTATGCCCTCTGCGTTCTTTTGCGGCCATTTCGTTCAGCATCAGTTTCCCCTCACCTTCCGGAGGCGCATAGATCGTTTCAATAGCCTCCCCCGAAAGGCGGCTTTCTCGCCAAAGCAACAAGATGTGTTGCGAGAAACAGTCCGCTCATAAGTGCTTTTAGATAAACAATTTATAATTGAAATCCAAATGAATTGGATTGTCTTTAAAGTGACAGTTCATCATTCGATCGGATGCTTTAATAGGCGGAGGATTTTGCGGAGCCTCGCGTCATCTGGATAGATGAGGCCAAGGGCGCGGCGGCTTTCCTGTGGAATGCTGCCGAGCCGTGAATCTCTTGTTTAGTTAATACAATATCAAAAGTCTCGATTCTATGAAACAATCCCTAGTAGCGGCCGGTGCGCTGTGCCTTGGCACGGTGGCCTTTGGACAGACGGTGGATTTGAAAATTACCGGTTCCACCGCCTTCCGCTCCGTAGCCTACGGCACCATTCGCAGTATGTATGGGGCAAATCTCGTCAGTCAAAATCCCGCCGATCCCGCTGGAAGCGCGAATTTGGTGACCTTTTCGGGTACCATCCCGGCACTCTTCGGCACGCGGACCGTCATCGTCCGTGAGTCCTTTTCCGGTTCCGTCGAAGGGGTTCGGGACGTCTCCCAAAACCTGAACGTGCCCTTTCTTTCGTCCGCCACTCCAGGTGTTGCAACGACGTTGAGTGCGCCAGCTGACTTTGCCTTTAGCGATGTCTTCCAGGCGACGACCGACTTTCAGACGCCCAATCTCGATGATAGCAAGGTGGGAATCGTCGTTTTTGCCTGGACCCGAAGTGTGAACGCCCCAATCACGTTCGCCAATATGACCCACCAGCAAGCGAACACCTTGTTGGCCATCGGGAACCTTCCGTTGAGCTTTTTCACCGGCGTCCTCACGGATACCCAAGACCTGCATCTCGTAGGACGGACCGTCGGATCGGGCACCCGCGCCGTGACCCAAGCCGATTGCGGCTATGGCGCGACGGCTGCCTCCTCACTTTTCGCTTTTACGGGTGGAGTCTGGACCGATAGCCTCGGGTTCGCTTCGGGTTCGGGCGTTGCTGGCCTCTTGAACAACGCGACCGCTAATACGAGTGCAAACGGCTATTCGGTCGGATACCTTTCCATCTCCGATTCGGCGACCGTTAACAGTGGAAACAATCGCCTCACGTTCAACGGTGTTCCCTATTCCAAGGATGCCGTTCGTCGCGGACAATACAGCTTCTGGGCTGCCCAACACTTGATGAACCGGCCCTCCCCGGGGGCCGACTTGGTCAAGTTTCGCGACGACGCGGCCAACGGAATCGTCAAGAAGATTGATACATTCCTCGCCAACGATCCGACTACGCCTCATGTGCAAACTGGCACGATGCTAGTGGATCGCCAGGCCGACGGTGGTCCCATTGCTCCCTGATTTCAGGCCGGTGTGATCCAGACACAGCGTGTGGGATTTTGGGCGTAGACACACTGTCTGCGCCCCTTTTTTTTTGAGGGGGGGTCGGCTTCCGGCCAATGAGTGATAGATGAGTGTCGAAAAGTGAATACCCGTAATCAACTGTTCACCTGACCGACGCCTGGAACTGACAAGCGGACCTTAGTTCAAACCAATGCAAACATTGCCGCACCTCACGTTGCTCGAGGCGCAGTTGCTTTCCGGTACCGAATGGCGGCCGGAGAAGCGACGATGGATCATCGGCTGTGTGGTCTCTGGGGTCGGAATTTTTGTCGGAAATTCCCAAGCGATTGAGGTCACTCCGGGGACCATTTTCTGCATGCCACCGTCCATCAAAGCCTATTTACGAATCAGCATCATGTCTTCAATGGTGGTGAGCTGGTTTGCCATTGACACCGATGAACTAGGAGGGTTGCTGAGTTTGACGGAGCGTCGATATATTGAGTCGGCGGCCCATACCGATATCACAAAATGGGTATTCAAACCCGACAGCGAGCCAGCGAAATTACATCAAGAAATCCAAGAAACTCCGGTCACCCGAACATTTAAAAGGCGGACTCGAATGGTTGATCTGTTTTCTGGGTTAGTGGACCGCAATCAAGGTTCTGTCACGGTCGAGGAGAGTCTGGATTCTCGATCTCGTCTTAGTGAATTGCTGAGCCGGGTGCCTGAAAATCAACTCTTGCATATCTCACTTCCCGAACTGGCCCGCGAACTCAACTGTGGTGAGAGGCATCTCAGCCGACTATTCAAAATCGAAGTGGGCGTCTCCTTTCGAAGTAAGCGGACCGAGCTAAGGCTGGAGAGGGCGAAATCTCTTCTTATTTCTACCAACGAGAAAATCATCAATATAGCTCTTGATTGCGGATATCGTCATTTGGGTCTTTTCAGTGTTTTATTTAAGCGGCGATTCAAGGTAACCCCATCGGAGATGCGACGCCGACAGCTTCGTGAGGTCAAGAGTCAGCAGGTATCGCCACGGAAGGTGAAATCTTTGAAGGGGTTCAACAACGTCCTGGCCTGGACGGTTTTGTTCCCGTTTCTATGGCACCTCGGCTCCTTTTCGAGCCCGGCGCAGTCAACCAACACGCCCAAGCCAACGTTTGAAGTATCCCGCTATGAAGTCCATGGAAATACCCAGTTGCCTGAGGAAGTGATTCGACGAGCTTTCGAGGAATTTACCGGTGGGGCGGTGACATTCGATATCATCCGTCAGGGTCGGGCCGCTTTGCAGATTGCCTATCGGGCTCGGGGATGGGTGGGAACCGCGGTCAGCATCCCCCCTCAGACTTTAACGAATGGAATCGTCAGGATTAATGTGTTAGAAGGGAAATTAGTCGATGTCCTGATCATTGGGAATCGCCACTATAGCTCGAATAATATCATCAGGGCATTGGGACCTATTCGAACGAATGAGGCGCTGAACAGCAAGGTGTTTCAGGCTCAATTAGATCTCGTCAATGCGAATCGGGATCGACAGATTTTTCCAAAAATTCAACCAGGACCGGAACCGGGTACCACCACTCTGGTCCTCGACGTCAAGGATCGTTTTCCGCTCCACTCTCGGTTTGAACTTAACAATCAGTCCACCCCCGGGACACCTGAGCTACGGGGTGGCGCATCGGCCCAGTATGAGAACCTTTGGAATCGTGAACATACTTTTGGACTCCAGTACTCGTTCTCGCTGCGGCAGATGAAGGATCAAGCAGTCCCAATCTGGCGCGGTTTGGATATCCCGGCGATCGCTAACTATTCGACGTTCTATCGTTGGCCTTTGAGCAAAACTCAATCTATTCCCGAACAGATTGCGGCCAGCCCAGACCACTTCGGATACGACGAGACAACCCGGCAGTTTAGGCTCCCTTCTCCCTCGGGGAAGAGTGAACTCAATGTATTCGCCAGCCGGTCAACCACCGACACGGGGATCAAGCTGTCGGCTCGAAAAGAAGTGGCGAAACCGCCGTTTGCGATATTTTCGCAAGACTCAGGTGAGGATCTGAGCGTGAACGAGTCTGCCGGTGTGCGTTGGAGTCTGCCGGGAGAGTTTGGAAAGCGATGGAAATCCACTCTATTCCTCGGCCTTGAACTCAAGAAATTTCAGTTGCGCAGTTTTAATACAAATAATTTCCTTTTTAGATCCGAGATTCCTCCCGAAGTACCCGGCTTTCCTTCGACGGTCGTCGAATCCAGTCAGGCGTCGCCTCAGCCTGCTCGGAGTTATGATATTACTTACCTACCGCTCTCGCTTCAAGAGGAGTTGGTTCGACCGGACCAATGGGGTGTATGGAGTTTCCGAGGGGGATTGACATTGAATACCGCAGGGGGGCCATTGTCGTCCCATACCGCCTACCGCGGACCGTCCGGTTCAACCAATGCGTCGGGCACGTTTTGCATCGCTCAGGCAACGGTGTCTCGCGAGCAACGGATTCACGAAGAATGGTCGGTGCTCCTGCGAATGGAGGGGCAATGGGCGAGCGAACCACTGATCTCCAACGAGCAGTATGCGATCGGTGGTACCGCCGGGCCTCGCGGGTATATCGAAGGCGAGCGGTTCGGAGATCACGGCTTTAAAGCAATCGTCGAACCCCGACTTCCTACCTTTGATATCGGAATGGTTGACGGAACCATGCCGATGAAACTTCGCCTGTCGGTGTTCAGTGATTTTGCCCTCAGTGAACTCCTTGAGCCCTCAGGGCGGACGAAAATCGTGCGGATGTGGAGTACTGGAATTGCGGCTGCCTCAAACGTCGGATCGCATTTTGATTTTCGAGTCAATATTGGTTGGCCGCTTCTCGATGGGCCGATCTCTAAAGCCATGGTGCCTAGAGTCTATTTTGGTTTAGCCGCGCAATTCTAAATGACCACCTTACCTCATCTCATGACCTGCTCTCGAACGCGACAACGGCTTGACCCTCGGCTCCTGAGTCGGTGGGGTTGCGCTTGGATCAGTCTCTTCTTCTCACTTCCCCGAGTGGTCGCGAATCCGTCTGGACTTGCGATTCAAACCGGTTCCGCAACGACGCAAGCGAGTGGAAAAACGCTGAATATCACGACGTCGGATCGAGCGGTGCTAACGTGGGATAATTTTACCATACGACCTGGGGAAACGACCCGGTTCCAGCAACCCTCGGTGGCGTCTATCGTCTGGAATCAGATTAGAAGTGGCAATCCAACCGAGATTCTCGGAACGCTGAGTGCCAATGGACGGATTGTCTTAGCGAACGATAAGGGCTTCTATTTTGGGAAGGATGCCTTGGTGACGGCCGCGGGTTTTGCCGCCGTGACGACGGCGAGTCCGCCACCGGGATTTAGCTTTGGCGGGGATTGGACCATGAATATTGAGCCTCCTTCGGCGAGGATTGTGAACGAGGGTGTCATTCTCGCTAAGGACGGAGGCGCGATTTATCTCTTAGCCAATCGAATCGAGAATCGCGGAGAGATTCGAGCGGATCGAGGAGAAGTCCGTCTGGAAAGTGGCCGGGAAATCCACGTCAGCGAGCGATCTGATGGACGTGGTTTGACGATGACGGCCCGTTTGGATTCGGGGCTCATCGACAACCAAGGACGTCTCGTCGCGGACGCAGGTGAAATTTCGCTCCGCGCCCAGGTCGTCAACCAATCTGGAACAATTTCGGCCAATAGTGTCCGGAACGTCAACGGTGTCATCGAGATTGTTGCCTCGGCCGAAGTCAACTTGGGTGAGCGATCAGTCCTTTTAGCAAAAGGGGGGGATTCGCCGGCAAGCCCAGGCGGGCGGGTGCTTTTGAAGTCGGCCGGCACGATTAGTGACTCGGATCGATCCACCATCTCTGTAAACGGTGGAAAAAACGGCGGGGATGCCGGGTCCGTAGAGTACTCGGCACCAGAGGTTCTTGCCCTTCGATCTACGATCACCGCCGGGGCGCAAATCGGATATCGGAAAGGCGAACTCATCATTGATCCTGACACCATCGTGATTGCTGAGCAGGGCAACGCTACAGGTTCCGGAACCGTTACCGCAAACGGGGGCGTGGGCCAGCTGAGTTTGAACCCGGCTAGCTTCTCTGAGTTTTCGCGAATATCTCTTCAAGCGACACGGGATATCGTCATCAATAGTCCCTGGCTCCTCGGAGATCTGAACGAGCAGACTCCGGGTCAACTATCACTCAAGGCCGGCGGCGATATTCGAATTGCAAGTTCGGCATCGTTACAGGCCGGGTTGGGATGGAGTCTCAATCTTGTTTCTGGAGTCGATCTGACCACCGGATCGGTTAGGAGCGGGATCGGATCAGTACTGCTTGCGGGCGCTGCTACGATCTCCTCAAAAGACGGAAATATTCGAATCTTAGCGGGTAGAGATGTGACGGTGGCCACGGGCGCCATTCGCACGACGGTGGGTGGAGGTGTAGCGGTCTCGGCGGGCGGTTCGATCAATACCGGAAATCGAACGGATGGATATCTGGCTCTTCCGCAGAATTTGTGGGTGATTTTTGATCTTGTCTGATTTGAACTGGAGCGAATTTTGCCGTGGTGTCAATGGGGATCCTCCGAGCAGACGA
>JAYVTS010000273.1:0-7899 GCA_043788645.1 Verrucomicrobiota bacterium | reverse complement strand
GACGCTGCCGCCCGTGCGTTGAAATTGACCCAGCAAAGTCAAGGTGAAGGGACTGTCGAAATAGACCGAGGCATTCTTGGCGGTGATCGTCCCGTCGTTAGACCAAACGTTGTCCAGTGAGAGCGCGCCGCCCGTCGCGGCGATGGTTCCGGCGTTGTGCCAGGTCGTACCATTCAGCGTGATCGAGCCGCCATTTTTGCTCTCCAGCGTGCCGGTGTTTTCAAATTGGGTGGGGCGGATAGTGAGAGTTCCACCGGCCACGTCGGCCGAGATTGAGCCTTGGTTGATGAGCGTGTTGTTGCCTCCGATCACTACAGGTTGTCCGATGATACCGGTTTTCCCGCGCACACTGAGATTGGGTCCAAGAGTCAAGGTGGAATTCCCTTCCGCCGTCAGGTAACCGCTGCTTCCTTCGAAAACGACTTTCGCGTTATCAAACGTCTGCACGCCGACGAAACCGATCGCGCCATTGTTGTTCAACCGGACGGTCCCGTTAAGAGTCAGTCGGTTGCGAATGAGTAAACGAGAATTCAAGGAAGTTAGGTCGAGGTCGCCATTTACGGTTACTCCGTCAAGGGTGTTCCCGATGGAAGTTGAAAACAGCAACTGGCCGGGTGCAGTTTGGGTCAAGGTTCCCCCGAGAAGAGTCGCACCATTTAGTTGGACCTTAGAATCGGTCTGGAAAAACTCCGAGACCTCAAAGATTCCACCGTTTAGTTGCAACTGTTCACGAGCGCTAAGGCTTTTAATGCGGGAAATTCCGCTCGCGTAGACAACCGTAACTTCAGCTGGACTGACATCGATAATGACCCGGTCATTTGGGCCGGGGACCAAGCCCGTGCTCCAGTTGAGGGGTTCATTCCAGAGGCCGTCATCGGTTCGTGCCCAAAAAACAGCGTCGGCAACGAGGAATTGCCAGGAAAAATCGGAGACAAGGTGGTTTCCGGCTAGATCGGTTACCTTGGTGGACAATACCGCGCGATAAAGCCCGTCGGGCAGCGGCGAGGCGAAAGTCATGGCCACGGTGGCCAGTTCCCTTTGGTAAGAAACGGTACCACTGTTGATCGGGCGATCATCGGCCGTGCCCAACTGGCCGTCGTTACCCGCCGAAACGAGCCGAAACGAGCTATTGTTTAAGGTTCCGGACGCGATCGGTTCATTGAAGTTAGCGGTAATGACCTGCAAGCCTTTCGCCCCGCCGACGGGCGAGGATCGCGTAACCCGGGGGGACGTTGCATCGGGTACCAGTGCGACGTTTTTTTCTTCGGTCCAGGTGAAGTTACCGCCGGTATCAAACGCGCGGGCTCGCAATCGAAAGGATTTCTTTTCGGCGGTAAGCTGAGGCGTCACAAACCGATATTCAAAGGGGAAGGCGGCATCACTGAAAGCCTTTACGCCATCGACAAAGAATTCGACGTTGCGGACCTGTACGTCGTCAGCCACCACCGCCGTTACCCGTATGGCTTTGCTTTCTTCCGCTTGGTTTAGGGAGAATGTGGAAGTCAGTGAAATCTGCGGTGGCACACCTTTCGTGTCGTAAGGTAGGTAATTGATGACTTGCAAACCTCCCGCGTCGTCGGCGACGTAGGCTAAGCCGTTATAAATTGAAACGGCGCGCGCTCGGCCGGGGGTGGGGAAGGTGGTCACGAAGAGGTTGTTGGTGCGGGGATTGCTAAGGTCGTATAAGGATACGTCGTGAGTGCCGTCATCACTAAGATTTGGACCCACAGCCGCCAGACCTAGGCCCGAACCATTGGCAACGATCTGGCGCCAACCAAACTGCGAACTGTTGCCGGTGGTGAGCAAAACTGGTTTTGCCGGGTTTGCTAAATCGAGTGTATTATAGCCTTTATTATGAACCGTATAAGCAATGCCGCCTCCGACGAATAAGCGCTGGTTTTGAGCCGCAACAAAGGGCGAAGCGGCCGAGCCAGCGACCACAAAAGCGTCATCCAGGAGAGCGATCGAGTGCAAACGATCGGAGGTAAGTGCGTAGAGGTAGTCTCCGTCGAGCGCCAAATCCGTCACGGCCGCGGCGAGTGTGAGTTGCCGAATGACTAAGCCGTTTTGCAGATCGACGACGACGACTTTGCCCGAACTCAACCCGACGTAACCAAGACCTGCACTCGCGGTGACCGCCTGCGCTCCTGGTAGGTTGATTTGGCGAACAACTCTAGCAGCAACGGGATCAGAAACATCAATGATCGCCAGTCCGGCGATGCCATCCGCGACCAAGACTAAATCGCCGGAGAACGCCACGCGTTGCGCGGTTCCCGCCGTATCAACGTGGGTCAGGATGGAGGGTTGGCGAATATTGGCGATATTCAGCACCGAAACACCGCTGGCTCCTTCGGCGGAGATGGCTAGGCCATTTCCCGTGACGAGGTCAATGGCAGCGCCCGGTGTCTTAACCGTTGCAACAATACCCGTTTGGGCAACCAGACCGCCGAGTGGGTCGGTCCCTTGTGTCACTTCTGCACCATCTGGAATGCCGTCACCATCGGTGTCGGCATTGGCGGGGTCGGTTCCATAAACGAACTCGACAACGTCGGGCAAGCCATCGTGGTCACGATCCTGAAATGAGGAACCGACGGGCATTAGGTTAAATCGTCGGATCTGATGCGACGCTGAAGGGCTAATACGTGGATAGGCGATTCCAATGCGGTCCGTATGAGGGTCATAGAAACTAATTTGACTGAGGACGCCGTCCCGAGGAACAAAAAGAGAATATTGGCCGAAGGGGCCGGTCTCGCCTCTTAGAATTAAGGTCTCATTCCTGCGGCTAATCTCCGCGACGTACAGGATTGGATAGGACGGAGCATTTCCGGGATTTTCTCCGAAGGTTATCTCTGCGGTGGCTAGTTCTGCTTCTAATTGCAACGCGTATTGCCCTAAGAGCTGAGCGGCGTCTCCACCGGCCTCGGTGTCGGCTTGGTCGAGAAGTGCCAGGGCTTGAGCCCAAACGTCGTCGGGCATTCTCACTCCGGGAGTGAGGTAAGGATGCAACAAGGTCGCGATGTTTTTTAGGTGCGTGATAATCTGTTGGGCAACACTGTTTTCGCTGACGGCTGCTTTCGCGGCCGCTTTGGGGTTTCCCGACGCTTCGCAATCCTTGCACATCAAGTTGCACGCGGCTTGATTAGAGCGACAAGCAGCGTCTGAGAGTTCGAGATAGATCCGTTCGCACTTGGCCATTTCCGAATTGCAAGTCGACGTAAAATTGGTACCGCAGCCCCGACCGCTCACTAGTATCTTGAAGCAGGCATCATAGGCTCGCCACGCTTGGGCGTCGCACTTTTGTTCCTCCTTGAAACAGGCTGATTCACAGAACTGGATCGGTTCGTTGCACGGTCTTTTTTTGCACTTGGGCGCGGGCTTCGGTTTCGTCTTCAGGGGCTGCAATTGTCTGGAACTACTTGGAGCCGGGCTCCCGCTGCTGGGAAAACCCAACGGATCGTCCGGACAACAAAGCTCGTTACACCCAGGGGGCGCACTGGGCGGCGGTGCCACGCCATGCCATCCGGGCTGCAAGATGCCGACTCCTGGATCCGTACAAATGAGCTTTCCGTCGGCGCTGACCGTCATCGAGCCCACCGATTCCCAAATTCCTTTTTTGTGATTGAACGAAATGAGCGCCTGCTTGCTATTGGCCGGCAGCGGAACGCCCAGCACTGGGTCGGGCAGATTTGGAAAACATACCGGCGCGGGTTGGTCAAAATTCAATGGGCCATCCGTTTGAACCGTAATGACGATGGGCGGTTCCAATCCCGGCGGTAGAGGGCTCGGTAGACGGTTGGGTGGGACGGCCGCAATTCCCACCTTCCCGCCGCGGGTGCCGTCGTCGCTATAGAGCGAATTCGGCGCGACGATCACCGACACTCCGGCCAGGGCCGGGTTGTTGGCGATCACTGAGGGCGGAAACGTGATCGTCGTAGTGGCCGTCAGGCTAACCGCCTGCAACGAGCCGATAGGAATCAGCGGCAAATAGATGTCTCCCGTACCACCGGCCAGGTTGTTCGTTAGGCCGGCCACCGCCTCCCACGCTTTGCCCACCGTCGGATAGTACGCCCGGTCCGGATAGCGAACTCCAGCAGCGAGATTGGTTACGGTGCGTCCGTCGATATGGACAAAGAATCGACCGGGCGGAACCGATGCCAGCGAGAACCGGCCGCTGGCGTCGGTGACAGCGCGGAGACTTTCCTCCATCCCATCCACGGTGATTGTAACACCAGCCAACGGCTTGTTGACTGCGTTGGTCCCAGTATCCGAACCCGGCACCAATTCCGACGCAAACACCCGACCGACGACCGCGGTGCCCCGCAGCGAGCTGAGGCTGAGCGTGTCGAACGTGATAAGCGCTTGTCCGCCAGGAATCCCGTCCTCGTCGGCATCAACCGCTCCCCCGGTGGCGTCGGATACCGTGTCGCCGTCGAACACCACCGTCACCCGCGCACTGCCGGGCAGGGGTTCAAGGTAATAGAGCGTCGCCTTCGTGCGATCGCTGGAAAGCTCTGGGCGTGACAGAATGCGCCGTCCGCCAAAGGTCGCATAGAACTGATCGCCGGTGAGGATTACGTTCGCAGCCAGTGGAGCGCTGAAGTGTAAGATCGTCTCTCGTGTCACGGCGACGCCGGTTTCGCCGTCGACGGGCGACGTGGAACTTACCGTCGCCATTGCTTGTTGCCGCAGTCGGAAAAAGCGGGTTTGGTCCGACGGCGGAATCCGTACCACCTTTTCAGTACCTTCCACACCGGGAATTGAGTTTTGGGCTCGCCATAACTCGATCCCGCCCAACGACGGTGTTTCTTCCAGTTGGAAACCGACCAAGCTTGCGGGCCAGGAAAGGCGTAGGGGGAGACCATTCTGGACCTGTATGCTCAGGCGGGCTGAGGCTCCGTCTTGAGCTTGCGCCGCCGCGGAAAGCAATAATCGACAAGTGAGGGCAAATCTCAACCACCAGAAAAGGTGTCTCGGACCAAGAATGCGGGTAGGAGAATCCACGGCGAACGTCAGGGTAGAGCGATGGAGAGCGTGCGCCAGTTAACCTCCGGTCGTCTGACCGACTGCCTGGGCAGAACCGAAGAAGTTTGGTGCCGTTGAGAAAATGTAACGCTTCGAAGTAAGTAGGAAGGGACCAGTAGAAAGGGACCAGTAGAAAGGGACCGGCAGATTGAAAAACAGGATTCACATCGTAAAAACCACAATATTTATATCGACACAAAATTTTTATATTCGCCTGTCCCTTGTTGCTGCCGGTTTGAGTGTAAACTTTTCCGACGTCCGGCGGGTGACTGTCTGCGACGGGTTGTGGCATCGGAAGTTCGAAAGGCTTGACGGCCAAGCCACGGTCGACAAAATTAGTTGATTTGGGACGTAGTTTCATCACAGAACCTCATCCTAAACGGAGGCTTTGAATCACCCGCCATCTCGGTAAATACCTCTTTGCAAACGATCCCAGACTCGTGGCTTGGAAGTGGGATTGTAGGCATTATCAACGGAGAATACAGTGCGCTCTATCCGCTGCCACACAGCGGACAACAGTACGGGCATTTGGGATATTCTTCCTCCTTGTCACAGGTGTTCACCGTTAGTAATGCAGGAAAGTATGCACTTAGCTGGTTCGACAGCACTGAGTTCAATGGCCCCGGCAATTCTTCTCCGTATTCAGTAACCGTCATCGACCGTGGAGCCAATATGGTTGCAACTAAGAATCTCGATGCTAACGCCAGCAGTTTTCGGCTTTGGACGCAGCATTCGATAGAGTTGACCCTCGCTGCGGGAACATACATGCTAAGCTTTGAAGGACATGCTGAGTACCTCGGCGAGAAGCCGGGCGTTGACGTTATCTCGCTCGAAGCATCAGGCATCCAGCAGGCTTGCCCTTGCACAGGGCCGGTGTCAGGAGGGGGATCCTGGAAGAATCACGGGCAGTATGTTTCCTGTGTCGCCAAAGCTGCTGAAGCCGCCCTAAAGAGTGGTCTCATCACCGAGGATGAAAAGGATTCTCTCGTGGAAGCAGCAGCGCAATCCAATTGCGGGAAAAAATGAAAGTGGCCAAACTAAATCGATCGACTGAGCGCACCAGTGCGGCGCTTCTCGAAGGTCTTGGCAGAGATATATGGCGGGAGGTTTGCCAGCTCGCCACTGACGGTTCGACGGTCATCCTGCGATGACGACGTGGCCGAACAAGATCACTGGAGCGAACGCGCGCGGGCCACGTTGGTTGCCAAGACGGACACAGCGGGCCGCCCGCGTCGCTCAGTTCTGGCGTTAGGCGTTTCTACGCGCTTGCCCAGAATCGAACGGTCGGGTATCCTTTTGGATTATGCCCACGATAGCACTTCAAGCCCATTACGACGGCGAGCACATCGTCCTCGATGAGCCGTATGACCTGCCCGCGAACGCCAACCTGATGGTCACACTACTTCCTTCCACGTCCGACGCGGATTCCGAGGATGCTTGGCTGCCCGCGGCAGCATCCAGCGAGGCTTTCGCCTTTCTCGCCGACCCCGCCGAGGACATCTACACAGCAACCGACGGCGAGCCATACCGCGATGCGGTATAGAGTCGTTCTGGTTCCGTTTCCGTTCGACGAACTTTCCGGCAGCAAGGTCAGGCCAGCAGTATGTCTGACAGACGCGGTTGGCCCGCATCGTCATGTCGTGCTCGCATTCATCACGAGCGCAGTGCCGCCCAAGCTGGAGCCGACGGACGTGTTGCTCGACCCCGGTAGCGCGGACTTTGCTCGCTCTGGATTGAGAGTTCGCTCCGCGTTACGCCTTCATCGCATGGTTACGGTTTCTGCCACGATTCTTCAGCGGCAGTTGGGTGCGTTGACCCCGAACTTACAGGCTCAAGTCCAGCAGCGACTACGAACACTCTTCGCTATATGAGGGCTATTCTTCAATCAGCCGAAACGCCATGCGCTGCAGCGAACCCGGCTTGAGCATCGCGGTTGCAATCATTGCGTCCCGTGCGCCGGGTCGCTGAGTTTGGGTCGTTCGGCCACATTGACTCGTTCGTTCGCAGTGGTATTCTGCATTAATGAAGGTCAAAGTGATACTTGAGCCGGGAGAAGACGGCTATGTGGTGGCTCGTTGCCCGGCCCTCCGTTCTTGCTGGTCGCAAGGGAAAACACGAAAAGAGGCGCTGGAGAATATTCGTGAGGCAGTCGAGCTGTATCTTGATCCGGGTTTAGTTCAGGTGCCGGAGGGCGAGGGTCGGGAAGTCGTCGAGTTGTCATGAGGTTGCCGCTCGTCTCAGGGAGAGAGGTTCATGCTGCGTTACGACGCCTTGGTTTCGTCGAGATTCATCGGAAGGGAAGTTATGTCAAGTTGGAGCATCCCGATGGGAGGCGAATTGTTTATCCCTATCACGCTGAGATTGATCGCCATACGTTGCGGGGTGCCCTCCGGGACGCGGAGATCAGCGAGGACAGGTTTCTTGAAGCCGCCCCATGAAACACTGCCGAACAAGGGCGCTCCAGTGAACTGGCCGGGCTTCTTCCAGTTCGATGGCCGCTTTTCGATTTCCGCCCGCGGAGTTCTTCGCGGCCAGTCACTGAGCTTTTCGTTGGGCCGAAACATTTGCTCGCGACACCTCCCAAGGTTGCTTATAAATTCACTTATGAGAGCACAGGTTACATATTGGAAAGAAAGCGATGGACGTTACCTTGGGTACCTTAACGAGTACCCGGGACATTGGACTCAAGGCGATAGTTTGGAAGACTTGAGGGAGCATTTGAAGGACTTGTTCCACACCTTCGGCTCAGAGCAGATTCCAGGGATTCGAAAGGTGGAGGAGCTGGAGATCGCGTGAAGCGACTCGACCTCGTTAGGCGGTTGGAGCAGTCGGGGTGCGTTCTCCTTCGGCACGGTGGACGGCACGACATTTACCATA
>JAYVTS010000272.1:0-4935 GCA_043788645.1 Verrucomicrobiota bacterium | reverse complement strand
TCGGGCTTTGGGATTGGGACGAAAGCACTCTTTCCGTCGCGCCCGGCGCTCGGGTTCCGAACCTTCCGCAGCGGCTGACCAGGGGTCGTCCCCTTTGGGTCGACCAGGTTTGGTCCGAATGCCCGGGCCAACGGGGTCGGCGCGGCCGAATAGGCCCGGAGCCGCTCCGGACGGCTTGACAAAAGGTTCTGAGGTTTCAGACTGCCTGTAAATTCGACGTAGTTCCATAACTGGTTGATCCAGTGCTACGTAGAAATCGGGGAACTGTTACCAGGCGATACTAGGCCACAGAACTGTGGCTTTTGACCCTAAAAAATGGTACTAGGCCACACAAGTGAGGCAAAAGTCCCGGATTTTGGGTACTAGGCCACACCAGCGGCTGTCCAAGTGTGGCCGAATACATGTTGGACCGCATCGCACACGCTATGAAAATTCTATCGCTCTTTGCGCTCTCACTGCTCCTCGTCGGCTGTGAATCAAAGCCGAAGTGGGAGCTTGTAACCACTAAGGACCGATTGGTTTACCGGATTAACAAGCAGACCGGAGATGTGTCGCTTGTCGCTGGCGCTCAGATTACCAAGCTCGAAGAGTTTACCAACCCAAAGTTGGACGCCACGAAGAAGTCGTGCGTCAGAGATTGGCCAGTTCAGACCGTCAAGAGTATTGGTGATGTGTCATCGCGCCTCAAGACGACGTGGAGAGATGGGAGCATGCATTACATCCTCAACGTCTCCCCTATCAGTTCTCAGGTTCAGAAGGCCAAAGAGACCGCATATTCCGAGGCGCATTTCAACATGAATCTCTTCGATAGGGACGGATTCGAGTTGCTGAAAGTACCCGTAAAGATTCAAGAGATGTCACAGGTAGTTGATGACGCCGGCAAGCCGGAGTCCTTGAGTGCCACTGGTTCGATGCCATGCAGCGTCGAGACCTACGAGGCACTTTCTGTTTCTGGGATTGGATGGGCAGGATTTCCGAAGGAGTCGGACGCCACGAAGAAGTCGTACGTCAGAGATTGGCCAGTTCAGACCGTCAAGAGTATTGGTGATGTGTCACTGCGCTTCAAGACGACGTGGAGAGATGGGAACATGCATTACATCCTCAACGTCTCCCCTATCAGTCCTCAGGTTCAGAAGGCCAAAGAAACGGCACATTCCGAGGCGCGTTTCAACATGAATCTCTACGATAGCGACGGATTCGAGTTACTGGTAGTACCCGTAAAGATTCAAGCGATGTCACAATTAGTTGATGACGCCGGCAAGCCGGAGTCCTTGAGTGCCACTGGTTCGTTGCCATGCAGTGTCGAGACCTACGGGGCATTTTCTGTTTCTGGGATTGGATGGGCAGGATTTCCGAAGGAGTCACAATGACTCGGCCCAACAACCCGGATGCATCGAACCCCGCGATAACCCTACGCTTTTAATTCGTTCGCCTCCAGCGCGGGTCACTGATCTGGAACGTTCGGGTGCACCGATATTGTCGCCATGAGTATTCGAGTTTTCGCTCTGGGCCAGTTTCGAGCTTGTTCATTTCGCCGCTTGGGTCCATGATCGCACGAATTGAGATTCCGATGATATCGCTGCCTTTGATTGCGAAGCGACGGCGCTATAGCGTGCCAAAGAGGGCGCGGATTTTCGCCACCCGCTGTGCATCGCTGCGTCCCGAACAATGCGCTTCAGGGAACTGGCCGGGCTCGTCCCAGATCGATTGCTCGTTTCGATTTTCAGCCGCGGAATTTTTCGCGGGCAGTCCCCGAGCTTTGCGTTCGGCGGTATGTCACAATATACTACCATGACAGAGAAAAAACTTACACGCCCGAAATGTGGACCCGCGATGGTGCAGGGATTTATTCCAGACTATTCATATGGAGCCATCTACGTAGGTGGTTGGCAAGCTGGCGTGCCACAGAAGTCATTTTGGGTCAAGACGAAAGCGCCGCTCGGAGGAGGGCTGCCAATTGCGGCTTTCCGAAGCGAAGAATGCGGATTTTTGGAGTTCTACTCAAACGCCAAATTCGCTGCGAGATGATATCGCCGAACAAGTCGCTCCAGTGAACTGGCCAGCATGTTCGAGTTCGGATGATCGTTTTGGTTCTGAGCCGCTGAGTAATTCGCGGCCAGTCACTGAGCTTTGCGTTGGGCAAAGAAAAACATGAGCGATACGTCACCCGAGGAACTTAAGTTGAACGACCTGATGTTTAAGGCGCTCGATCACGCGGTATTCTCCATTGAGGACAATCGCGAGACGCTCATTCCTTTTTCGCTGACCGAAGATGCCGCTGGCCAGCGGACGCTTACTCGCTACGTCGCAGATAGCGTCGAGGTTGGAGTCGAAGAAGGAAAAAAGAAGATCGAAGCCATGAAAAACGCCGTCGAGCGTTATGCCTTCGATTACGACGGCTTTCTCACCATTTCCGGTAGTCGGTGGGAAGGTTTGTTTGTCGAGGCCGGCGACAAGGTGGCGGTGGCTGGCGTGTTGCTTTGTCAGCGTTACAAGCGAAAGAAAGGGTGGTTCAAGAATGGCATAGAGCCGATCGGGAATCCTGCACTCGTCGGCAATCCACACTTGCGTATAAAATGAATCCAGAGCCCAACATGATCGCCGCAGGGAACCCGGCTATAACCCAACGCTTCCAGTCGGATAGTTTTTCTGGCCGGGTCCCTGAGCTCCGGCGTTAAGCCTATGGGCAACAATCCGCGAGGCTACGTTTTGCGAATCGCTAAAGGCGACACGTTCACCGATGACGACGAATTTGTCCCGGTGTGCACATTTACGGTTGTCGAGTATCGTTGCGGATTGCGAGCTGGTGAGAATTTAAGATTGATCCAGGAGTTCATCGCGCCCGATGGGGGGCATTTCTCGATTGGGACCGTGTGGAAAGTTCTCAGTGGCGCAGTCGAGGATCCGGGTTGCCTCTGGCTAGCAGATCCAGGCGGTGAGGAGTATTCCTGGTACGACAACGACAGAATTTTTGATACGTTTGAGAGGTATGAGACTTAACATCGACGCTCCAGTGAACTGGCCGCGCTCATACCAGTTCGACGGTTCATCTCGATTTTCAGCCGCCGAGTCTTTCGCGGCCAGTCACTGAGCTTTGCGTTCGGCAGCAACATATAGCGTCACATGAGTTCGCATGAATACTCGGATAAGGAAGATCCTTTCAACCTGCTTCGCTTTGTATCTGCACAGGAAGATGTTTTCGCGGTTGCGCTCTCAGAATTGCGACGAGGACGGAAGGAAAGCCATTGGATGTGGTTCATTTTCCCTCAGATGGACGGCTTGGCGACAAGTTCAACCGCACGGAAATACGCAATTAGGAGTTTGGATGAAGCCCGTGCATACCTTGGCCACTCCGTTCTCGGTCCTCGTCTCTTGGAATGCTGCAGGGCCATTCTTTCGGTCCACGGCAAGTCAGCGTCTGACATCATGGGATCTCCCGATGACACCAAACTCAAATCTTCGATGACACTCTTTTCGCTAGTCACAAGCACTCAACCCGAGTTCAGAGAAATCATCTGGGTATACTTCGGTGGAAAACATGATCGGCGCACGTTGGAGCTGTTAAAGATTGAGTTGTGACAACATGATACTCGATGCCGAACAGGGCGCTTCACTGAACTGCCGCCCGGCATTCCAGTTTCGGTCCCACCGAGTTGTTTGTCATCTAGACTTGCCTTCGGGCATAATGCTCGGCAGCAGTCAGTGAGCTTATCGTTCGGCTTCACTTTGATTTCGTTTGGGAGTTTAACTCGAAAATAAGGGACAAAATAAGGAAGGGACAGGAGGTTTAAAAAACAGGTTTCACATCATAACAAAACAGGATATTTATTTTGACTGTTAAGTTTATAAAACCTCCTGTCCCTAGTTTAAGCCAAGATGCGTGGCTGCGCTCGAAAGGGCACGGGCAACCGCGGTTCCGGCGGACACCTCAAATCTCAATTCGACAAACTCAAATCCCTGCCTCCTGGTTCACCGCCACTCAAGCTTCCTTCCCGGAAATGGCGCGACCTGATTCGTCAAGCGTGGCATGTGGACCCGCTGCAATGTCCGGCTTGTCAGAAGCAGATGCGGGTGATCACTTTCATCGACAACCGAGAGGTGGTTGAGAAAATCCTCCGCCATCTCAATCTCTGGTGTGGTCCCGCGGCCTTTGCCCCGGCTCGTCCGCCTCCTGGTTCAAACCTGGTCCGCAGCGAACCAGACTTTCGCATCGAACTGGATCCGATGCCCGACTATGAAAACGTGATAACCGATTGATCATCAATCGGTATCACCGTGAAAATCTGTGCCCAATCGCCCGCCACAAACAGACTTCCCTACCTCTTCCGTTCACCTTCCTTCACCCTTTGGCCGACTTTGACAGCCAAAGGGGGTCTTTGCGGCTCAAAAACCCCTTGCCGCCCTGGCTTTACCACCCCACGCTGACTAACACTACAGCGACATTTTCGCCTTGCGTTGGAAAAGGGCCTCAGATAGAGTGTCCGGCGTAAGTGAGTCGCGCGGGGTTCGGGGTTCGGGGAAGAAGAACCGTGGATTAGTCGCGGACGCAATCTCTCTGCCACGGATGTAGTGAGTATGGGCGAACTGGTTAAGCAAGGGCGGAGCTTCCGCTGCCCCCAATATTGCAGGAGCCCTTGGAGCACTATCGGCCATTGCGTTGGGTACGGGTGAGCACCGTAGCACAACACCGGCTATGGAATGAGCTCATCAACCAGTATCATTATTTGGGCGCGCCAGGCTTAGTGGGTGCCCATTGGCTGGACCCGCGGTTTTGCCAAACGGCAGGGGCGCTTTGTGAAGCACGGTCAACGAAAGGAAGTTTATCTCTATGTGATTGCGGCGCGGATGCGGCGGTGGGTGCTTGGCGATATCCGTCAACCCTTGCTGACTCGTGAGTTTCTCTTGGCCCAGCGCGAGGTGGAAAGACAACAAACC
>JAYVTS010000271.1:0-3728 GCA_043788645.1 Verrucomicrobiota bacterium | reverse complement strand
GAAGAAAGGGAAGGCACGGACGAGGCGGGCCAGCCCCTGCGTCGCGGTTTCAAACGGGAAACGGTTTTACAGGTGATTCAAGCCAAAGGGATGGTTTCTCCTACGGAATATGTGCGCTGTCGGGTGCGGTATTTTGCGGATGGAGCGGCGTTGGGAAGTCGGGTGTTTGTGGACGGTGTGTTTGCCCAATTCAGGGACCGCTTCGGTCCAACCCGCCAGAGCGGAGCCCATACGATGACTGGATTGGCATCCGAGGGACTCTTTACGCTTCGGAAACTGCGAGTGGCGGTGTTAGGTTGATGCGCCTGTTCCATCCGAACCTATTTCTGTCGAATAAGGCTGTGGTCGCAGGGACGCGCTCCCTACGTCGCGCGTGGGTGCCGGGGCGGCACCCACTCCGGGGAATTTCGGACTGGCCGCCGCCTTCGCTAACCGCCCAGCGCGACGGTGCCGAACTTAATGGGACAGGCAAGTTTAATAAACAGGTTAACATACAAACGCTGCAGCCTATTGTAGTAACCAGTAGTTCGCCTGTCCCATTTCGTCCCTTTTTTGAGCCTCCCGGGACATTTAAGCCGTCGATTTAATCAATCCGCTGGGACGGCGGGCTCGGGCAGCCAGCTGAGTCACCGCGGGTTTGCGAGCGCCGCGTTCTCCGGATAGGTCCACGGCAGCCAAGCCCCCGGGTTCAAGGCCAGTGCGGCTCGGTTCGTCGCCCAACCTACCCGAATCCTTCGTCACCCCGGACGCACCCTTGCCGAAGGGACTCGGATCATTCGTCCCTCGGAAACCTTTGGAAGTCTCAACCAAAAATCCGTCGCCACCAGCGCTTGGTCGGCGCCGGTTCGGCGGCAATGGTATCGGCTAGCTTATTGGCCAACGAGGGCGGCACCACCGTTTGATCGCGGTCGGCACGAATCACCTCTTCAGCTTCCTCGAAAGTGCGGTGCTTCGTTTGCACCTGGGTATCGCTGCTGAGCTGCTGGGCTTGTTGCTGGTTAAGGCGTTGATTCATAGCGGCAGAAGGGGACGGTGGAACGGGAGTTCGGGACGGCGATGAAGGATGGGTGAATTGGAATTAGGCGCTTTTGCGAAAAGCTGCTCCGAAAACTTTTCGAGCCCGGTGCAGTTTCCCGCGGACGGCATCGGCGGATTGATGCGTGATCTCAGCCATTTGTTCATAGCTCAATTCTTGATCTGCGACGAGGAGCAGCAGGGTTCGATATTCGTCCGTGAGCCCATCCAGTGTTTTTTGAATGCGCTGACCCAATTCAGACATTTCGACCTCGCGAAACGGGCTATCCGCGACCCCGACCGCTTGTTCAAACACCAATTCATCCGATTGTGCATGGACGTTTCGTGCGTGCCAGCTGGAGCGGAGGTTGGAACAATGATTCAGGGCAATCCGGTACAGCCACGTTCGCACTTCGGCTTCACCACGGAATCCACTCATATTTCGCCACGCCTTGATGAAGACGTCATGGGCCGCGTCCTCGGCCGCACTCGGATTTCCCAGCATCCGCAAGCAGAGGTAAAAAATTGGTTTTTTATGCGTCTCGTAGAGGGCGGCGAATTCGGTGGGAAAAACTTCGCCAACCTCATTTCGTGCCATCGAAGGCGGGCCGACCGGTGTGAGCGTTCCCTGGGCCAGCTGTTCGGCGGGTCCCTGTTCTGACGATGTATCCACGTTTTCTTCCAAAGTCGCTACCGGGGTGTGCATGGCAATCTGACTCAGCGGTCCGCCCGATGTCACGCGTAGAATTCAATTTCTCGTGAGCGAGATTCACTTGCCCGTCACACTGCCAACATCGAGAGGAAGTGGTAGATGAAAGGCTGTGCCGACTTGCCATCTAGGCCCCTCCAAGGGAATTTCGCTTCGCTCCAGTGCCTGCGCGGCTTGGCTGCGCTGCTCGTGGTCCTCGTGCATGCTGCGATCCTCGTTCAGTCTGCCCGTGAGTTTTGGCCGCTGCCAGACTTTGTCCGCGCCGGTGCCATGGGGGTGGACCTGTTTTTCTGCATCAGCGGTTTCATCATGTACCACACGAGCGCCGAAGGGTTTGCCGTGCCCGGCGAGACGGCCCGCTTTCTGCGTCGGCGTTTCTTGCGCATCTATCCGCCTTATTGGATCGTATTTGGGCTGACGTTGCTCGTGGGATGGTTGCTACCTGCCTACGTGCTGCCGTCTTTGGAGCTCACTCCGGGCTATCTGACCAAGTCATTTCTGCTCCTGCCCCAGGACCTCACCCCGCTGGTGCAACAAAGCTGGACGCTCGTGCATGAAATTCGATTCTACGCACTCTTTGGCTTGTCTCTGGCATTGCCGCGGAAACAAGCGGTTCGGGCGTTGGTCGCTTGGGGCGCGGGATCGCTGGTGGTCTTGGTGCTGAGCTACGTCGAGGCGATGCCCTGGCCACATTCGCTGGCGGGACGGATCCTGAATTACGTGTTCCATCCCAACAGCCTTGAGTTTCTTCTCGGCGTCGTGGCCGCCGCTATCGTTCGCCATGTGCGGACTTCGGCCGCCACGGATCTCAAGATTCTGAGCGCGGGTCTAATCTTCGCGCTGGCCTCTTTGTTTGGATTCACTTCGCTCCCTTTTGAGACCAAGTATCGGGTGCTCACCGTATTTATGCTGCCGAGCTTCCTCCTCATTCTGGGCGGAGTTTTGTGGGAACGCCGCGCCGCCCGGAAACTCCCGCCCCTGCTCATCGTTTTGGGAGATGCCTCGTATTCAATCTACCTGACTCATTGGCTCTTCATGCAATTTGTTATCCCACGTTGCTTCTTCTCCATCGAAAGTCGGCAGGCAGTGGTCGCTCAGACTTGGGTGGTGGTGGTATTGGCGCTGATCGTTGGGTGGATCTTTCACCGAGTCGTAGAGCGGCCACTCCACGGGCTGGCTCGACGTTGGGCTCGGCCAAAGTCCGCCGGACAGTCGCCGCGGAGTGCGGTCGCTATGTCTAAAACAGTGGTGAAATAAAATAAAAATCTCTCAATGGTGATGAAATTTTTTTGGCGAGTGTTCCTGACAAGTTTTTGTGTCTGGATGGCCCTCGCTCAAATCGGGGAATTTAGCACCTCCGTCGATGTAGGGGGGCCAAAATTGAAGGGCTCGTCCACCTATGAGGAGGCCACTCAGGCGTACACGCTGAAAGGGGGCGGATATAATATCTGGTTCAATCACGATGAATTTCAGTTTCTTTACAAAAAAATCAAAGGCGATTTTCTCCTGACCGGTAATTTTCAGCTCATCGGTAATGAGAAAGGAAATGGGCATCGTAAAACCGGCTGGATGATTCGTGAAAGCACGGATCATGATGCGGTCAGCATCAATACGTGTTTGCATGGCGATGGGCTGGTCGTATTGCAATGGCGACTGATGCGAGGGGCCTATATGCGCGATCCCGAGGAAGAAATCTTTTTCCCCAAACCCTATTTCGGTGAGAACATTCTTCAACTCGAACGTGTTGGAAAAACGATGACGATGAGGATCGCTCACCCCGGTGAACCGTTTGAAGAAATGGGAGCCCTCACGTTGCCCGGACTTAAAGACGAAGTTCTCGTCGGTCCCTATGTACTGGCTCATGATGCTGATGGCATGCAGGAAGCCCGGATATGGAACGTCCGTATTTCTACCCCGGTGCCACCGGATTGGAATCCCAATCGGCAGGTGAAAACGATCAGTCACGAACGTCTCGTCCTGGGCGGCCAACTGGAAATTCTCGAAG
>JAYVTS010000270.1:0-8559 GCA_043788645.1 Verrucomicrobiota bacterium | reverse complement strand
GCATTCACTGCCACGTTGAGTTCCCCTTGAACCGGGAGCGATGCCCCGGATTTTGCTAACGCAGTTTGGTACATTTTCCCAAAGGCCACTGCGTCCATTTGGCGCGCCGCCAATTCCGCAAATTTATTCGAGGAAGCGTTTTGTGCTATCGCAGTCGTGTCGGCAATGATCTGTTTCTGGACCATCAACAGATTCACTTTTTCGCGCGGTTTACCTGGTTTTTTGCTAGGTTTCCCGTCGAGGTTCGTGATCTCAATAAAATAGACAGGGGAGCGCCCAATGCCTGGGCCATCTAGGTTATTGTTATCCAGTACGACCGCATGGTACGCCACCACTTCAAACTCGTTGAGTTTTAATTCTGCCAGATTTAGTTCGTAGTCGGCTTTGATCTCGGTATTTGTCGTGGTCGAAGGGTGGATCATTCCCTCCCGTTCCGGACCACCCAGTCGATGATAAACGACCTTCAGTTCTGCGATTCCAAAGTCGTCGGTTGCAGCGATCTTCAATGGGATTTTATCCGAAGCGCCGGCCCGCATATCACCGCCCGGTTCAATCATTTCAACTTTGGGAGGGGCATCTGGAATCGCTGTCAAATAATGCACCTGTTTTTCGGTATTGGGTCGCCCCTTGCGATCAAAAAGTTCGATCTGATAGGCGGCGTCTTTGAGAATCGGTAACTGGGCTGTCCATTGTTGCTGCGCATCCAGGGTGAGTTCGAGTTCAGTATTATTTGTGAACCGCAACCGAGCCCGGGCAAGAGGCGTTGTGGGAGTGAGGTGAAACGTCGCGGTACTGCCCCGAATCACACTGACCTCCGGCGAAGACTGTTCGGCCGTTTTCAATCGGGTATATTCAGGATGCTCTAGGTTGATCCGAAGACTTTTTACCTCGGGCGGGACATACGCCGTGACCACAAAGTCCGCCGATACCGCATCACTCCCGGTCACCCGATAAAGAAAAGAGGTTTGGATATTCTTCAGCGTGTGACGAAAGGTTTCACGAGTCGCTGGTGTCAAAGGGATAACCGTCCAGTCAGCCTTTCCTTCCTCACGGACGTGCAGTTCCGCACGGGTGGGAATCCGGCCTCGAAACAAATTCGTCAGTTCTAGATCATGCCCCACCGGAAGATCCACGGAGCCCGGATTGACCTCTACCTGCGTAAAGGCCGCGGACGACCACGGGGCCACAGTTCGTTTGAGCGCGGTCGTCGCCGATGGAAGTGTTGCCCAAAAAAAGACCAATCCTAGCAACCCTGTTCCGGTCGCAACGCCTGGTATCCACAAACGTTGACGATAGGGCACAGCCGTTTGTTGGAGGGTCGCGGTGGCCTTTTTTTGCAGCGCCGCAACGAAATCCGATTCATAGGCTTGGCTGATCTTTCGCTCTCCGCTCAGGTACTCCGCCGCCGTCGAAACTTCACACCCAAGCTGAGGCTGGTTGGCTTCGAGGTCTAACGCGGCTTGTTTGAGGGACGTGGAACGGCGGCGCAATTGGAGCATAAAGGTGCCCCCTATTAATGCTAACAATCCGAGGGCCGACACGGCCAGCCAACGGGCTGCCGCTGGCAAAAGTACCCAATAGTCCACGACCGCAACCACGACGACCACCCAGATCATCATGGCAGCGACGGTGAGGCCGGTGGCGACCGATGTCGTTTGGTCTCGCTGCCGACCGGCGGCGACGAGTTGAAGACGGGCAAGATTTGATTCTGAAGTCATAGGACGGATCTCGCGTTTTAGGCGTGCGACCGATTCGAGTAGAGCGTTTCTACGTAAAGCAACACGAGCGCAGCGACCAATAAGACTCTCCAAAACTCTCTTTGGTTTCGAGAAGAAGCAAAGAGTCCGGATCCCAATCCCGTCGTTTCATGCTCGATCGTGCGAGTGATCCGTTGCTGAAACTCGCCCGTGCGCCAAGCGATGAGATCACTTTCGGATGCGGGCACGTTGACCGCGAGGCGACGGAGTTCGCGCCCATTCGTGGTCCGCAGCGAATAAATTCCGGGCTGAGAAAGGTTCAAGGTGAGACGTCCCCGATCATCGGCTGTTAACGAAACGTCCTTTTCCGCCGGACCATGGAGACGAAACGTCGTGAGCTTTGCCTCGGGTCCTAATTCGAGGTCGCTTTCGGCTCCGGCCACACAATTCGCTCCCGCTCGCAGCTGATCCGCCGCTTCGCGGCCGGAGAGATACACGACGGTCTGGTGAAGCCACGGAACAAACGTCTTGTGTTTGGGCCAATCGCTCCAAGTTGTATCCGAGGATGTATTGGCCCAGACCACACGGCCGGTTCCCGCCTTCCCTCCCACTAGAAACGGCACGTCGTCATCGAAGCGAGCCCACACCGTGCTCTGATTGGCACTCACGACGTTGTAACGTCGGGTAAAAGTGGCCAAAGCGAGATTTCCACTGTTCGGCCCCCGAAACGGGGCAAAAAAAGCGGATCCCAGATCGTGTTCGCCGAGGCGCCAGCCGAAATCTCCGTCTGCGGTTTCGGTCGCCCGCAAGACCACCGGAGAGAGGTCTCCGAAATCGGAATCATATCGGCTCGGCGCGGTTTCTTCTCCGACAAACAGCAGGAGACCACCTCCTCGATGCACGAACTCGCGTAAGGCCTGGGTCGCCTCAGCGGAAAGTTGCTTGATCGGGGGGAGCAGCACCACTTCGGGCCGCGGAACAGCCGACCGATCACTGAGATTTTTCGCGAGGTCTTCGGGGTGGATTTTCCGTAGGGTGAAACGCGTACTTGGCGGGTTCGTAGTGCCCCATGCCGGATCCAGGGCAGCACTTAAAAAAAATGTTTGTTCAGCAAACGAACGAACCCCTGAACGTCCTTCAACGAGTAAGACATGAACCGGCTCCCGAATGAAAAATGTCTGAAATCGAAGGTCATCAAGTGATAGTCCGTCTTGGGATTGCACCAGAAATTCCGCGTTATGCCAACCCGGGTTCATCACGGGTAGCGTCAAATTCAAATTCGTCGCAGCCCCAGCCACCAACGGAAGCGCCTGACTTAATACTACTTTTCCGTCAATCCGGAACTCCGTCTTCAACGCCGGAAGATCTTCATCCCCATAACTAACAATCGTTGCGTGAGGACTGATATCGTTCGCGGGTTCAAGATTGAGTTCAGCCACCGCAATATTAGGCGCCGCCAAATCACCCACGGATACCACCTTGACCTCAAGATCGGTGGGGAGCGGAACGGCGCCTAAATTGGGTGCACTGGCCTTTTGTAAATCGCTAATGACCGTGATGGACGTCGTGAGCTTTGGGTCCCCGAGCGTCACCAACCGTGCCGCTTCCCGCAACCCGTCCGTTAAATCGCCGCCGCCCGTGCCGGGGAGGAGTTCGGCCAATTTTTGAGCGACCACGGACGCCGGGGCAAAACCCGAAACAATGGTCGTGTGCCCACCACAGGTGACCAACGCGGCCCGATCATCTGATCGGAGGGCCGACAAAAGGTCCCGCGCCGCCTTTTGGGCTCGCGGCCAGCGGCTTCCGCCACTGTCCAATGCCTGAAGGCTCGCGGATTGGTCCAGCACGAGAACCATCTGGCGTGCGGATCTGCCACCGCCCGCGAGCGTGCTCAAAGGCAAATAGGGGCGGGCGAAAGCGACGACCAATAGGGCAAAAAGGAGCAGTCTCAGAGCGAGCAAAAGCAAATTGCGCAGCTTACGTTTCGAGGATGCTTGTTCGTCCTGACGCACGAAGAAACGGACGGTACTAAAGCGCAGCCGCTGACTCTTCCGTTTAAGCAAAAGATGCAATACAACTGGAATACCCAATCCGGCTAGCGCGGACAAAAAGAGGACGTTGGTAAAAAGAAACGGCATTTTTGTGGAGAGTTTAGAGCGCCATTCGTTTCTCCAGATAGGCAATCAAGGCCGCGTCGAGCGGCTGATCCGTGCGAAGAAGCTGGTATTCGATTTCGAGCTTAATACAGGCCTGACGAACCCGTTCACAAAACCCCGTCACCCGACGCTGATATTCAGCGCGAAAATCATCGGCGTGTACCAAAACCTCTTCGCCGGTTTCGCTGTCTTCCATGACAAACTCACCTTCGTACGGCAGCTCCAACTCCTCGGGTGCCAGGGTATGAAATACAATTACTTCTTGCCGTTGCGCGTGCAGCTGCTGGAGCAATTCCAATGAAGTATCATCGGCCGTAAAAAAATCCGAGATAACCACCGCGAGACCTCGACGCGTGAACGTTTGAACAAGACCGAAAAGATCCTGATCGAAAAGCGTTGCCCCTCCCGATTGAGCATTGGATAACAAAGCAAAGATCTCCACCGCCTGATGTCGAGTCGATTGTGCAGGCAAAGCCTGCTTTGATTCGGGCCCAAATAGAATGAGGCCCGGGGCATCGCGTTGCTTCACCATGAGCTGAGCCAAGGCCGCCGCTAGCAATCGAGCATTGAGGAATTTATTGCCGTCTCCAGCACCAAAATCCATGGAAGCACTGGTATCGAGGTAAATCTGACAGCGCAGGTTGGTATCATCCTCGAATTGCTTCACATAATACTCATCCGTTCGTGCCCAAACTTTCCAATCGATATGACGGAGGTTGTCGCCCGGTGTATAGGCCCGATAAGCACTGAATTCAGTGCTGTATCCTAGAAATGGACTGCGGTGCAGTCCGTCCAAAAATCCCTCGACAATGAGGTTCGCCAAGAGGGGTAAATCCTCGGTCGCGGCCAGGAGCCGCGGATGCAGGGCAAGGGTCGAGGGCATGTCGCGGGCGGCCGACGTTAGCGTTTGCTTTCAGTCGACACTTCTTTCAACAAACGTTCGATGAGTTCAGCCGCCGAGATCTTTTGGGCGCGAGCGGTGAAATTCGCCAAGACTCGGTGGCGTAAAACCTGCCGTGCTACGGAGCGAACGCCTTCGTAATCCGCGCACAGTTTACCCCCGACTGCCGCCTCGGCTTTAGCTCCAAGAATCAAATACTGCGAGGCTCGAGGGCTGGCCCCCCATCGGATATACTCTTTGATATACGCTGGCGCACCCGCATCCTCAGGACGTGTTGCGGATACAAGGCGGACGGCGTACCGAATGACTTCATCGCTTACGGGCATGGCGCGAATGAGCTTCTGAATTCCGACAATTTCGTCACCCGTGAGGACTGGGGTCAGGTCGGGCAATTCGTTGCCCGTCGTAGCTCGAACCACCCGCTCTTCTTCGGCGTTGCTCGGATAGGTCGTCCGAATGTGAAACATGAACCGATCCGCCTGAGCCTCCGGCAAAATATAGGTACCCTCCTGTTCAATTGGATTCTGGGTCGCAAAAACATGGAACGGCGCCGCCAAGGGATAGGTCTTGGTGCCGATGGTCACTTCCCGCTCCTGCATCACTTGCAACATCGCTGCCTGGGTCTTGGGGGGAGTGCGGTTGATCTCGTCCGCCAAAATCAGATTCGCAAAGATCGCTCCCGGCATAAAGACCTGTTTCCGACGGCCGGTTTCGTGATCCTCCTCCAGAATATCCGTGCCAGTGATATCGCTGGGCATCAGGTCGGGCGTGAATTGAATGCGACTAAACTTGAGGTCGAGAACCCGACCGAGGGACCGAATCAGAAGAGTTTTTGCTAGACCAGGAACGCCTTCAATCAAGCCATGCCCGCCACAAAACACGGTGAGGAGAACGTTTTCAATGACCTCGTCCTGGCCAATGATGACCTTGCCGAGTTCGGTGAGGAGTGCTCGACGTTTTTGTGCAAGGCGTTGGACCGCCTCGACGGTTACTGAGGCGGTAGCAGATGTGGGATCAGGCATGGCAGTAGTTTAGGCCGAAAGAGGCAAGATAGGATGGGCGTAGGCGGGTTCTTGTGAGACCGATCTTTTCAACAATATCTGGAGGCTAGGACACGTACCCGAAGCTTTTGTTTCATGTTTCAAATGGATCGCCGTGGTCATCCGTGGGGATGCCGGGCCGCCTGCGCCGGGTCAAGGATGATACGTAGGAGCAGCCAAATCGTTTGCTCAAAAGAAACGAATCGAGAAGTCCCAGGCGACACCGCCCAAGTGGAGGGTTGAAATCCGCCTTCGCTCCGGTCGGCTACTGCAGTCCCGTCCCTAGCTGAGCACCGTTCGGTCCCGTAGTATCGTCGGTTGGAAACCAGAATCGCCTCTTTTTCTCCGCTGCCAAACTCTCCGATTTCTTCATCGTTTCCAAATGAAAATCGCCCATGAGAAAATGCCCCCGACGGTTGTGGCGCAACGAGAGGGAATGGTCACCGAAAGTGGGGCCTGCCTGCCCGGAATAGTCGTTCGTTGTCATTAAGGATTCCATGTAAATCATGGTTTCGGTGGGAGCGACGAATGCGGCGAGTTCGTTCACATGACAAAGCCCACAATTCATCGAATAGCTGTAGTCACGCTTTGCATTCCTGGCGCCGAACCCCCCGTTATTGGCCCCGACCACCTTCTGCTTCGAAGCGAGATCGCGCTTATCCGTCGGGCACAAATATACGGACTTCGATTTTAGGTACGGATAGAGGGTGCCGGTGGTTAGGTCGCCTAAATTCGTGTAAAGCCAATTGCGGAATGAAGGCAAATGTCCGGCTGAGTCTAGCGTGTACGTCATCGAAGCCACTCCCAACTGGCGGAGGTCATTCTTGCAAACTGCGGATCGCCCGGCCTCACTCGCACGACTCAGGGCAGGGAGCAGAATTCCCGTCAAGATGGCGATAATACCGATCACCACCAGCAACTCGATCAGTGTAAACGCCGCCCTGGAAGCCCCAAGGCCAGTCCGTTTGATGTAAGATCTGTTCATGAAAGGCTCAAGTTGAAATGGAGGAATCTGAATGGCGACGTACCCCATGCAATCGCTATCCCGGCGATGCCCAAGGAGTTGGACCATTAATGGAAGTCCACCCCCCCAGGGAATCCGCTGAACAAACAGGCCCAACGAATGAATGGATCTCACGGAATCGATTGATCCTGCTTGTAAAAGTCCTCGACGGCAAGGGTGAAGCGATATTTTCTAGCCGCCAGGCGTGACCAAGATTCAATCCAGGATCTGGGACATTTTCGCGGATCGTCATCAAGTGGGTCCGTCGCTTCGATCGGAACCGTCTGGCTGATTTGGCGAAAGGTAAGCATTCCCGACATCCACCGCGACTTTCCGCCGAACAAATGGAGGAAGACCGCGCTGGGGCGAGGCAACCTCCTGTGTCGGCGGGAGTGAACCCAATCTCTGAGACGGGAAGAGTGTGTCGGCCGGCTTGTTTCCGGGCTTTGATCTGGCTATCAGTGTCCGCCGATGCCAACGGTTGTTTCGCCTAGCCCGGAAATTTTATATCTTTTTTGCTACGACTTGCTGCGAGTTCGTCTAGCGGCGTTGGCCTCGCGTTCTGAGCCAGACAGTATGCCCCCCATACAGCCTGGCTCGGAATCGCTTCGACCGCCTTGCCAGACGGGCTCTCGCTGCGTCTCGTGACGAAACGCTATGAAGTATCCGGGCTAGCGGATACAAGGTATCGATTGCGCCGTCCGGTGGTCGCCAAGGCGGATCCCATAAGAAAGGGTGTGAGACAAAAAAACTCCATGCCCGGCCGCAAAACCCTCCATAGACCTTGGGGCGTTGGACGATGTGCATTTCTGCCAGTACGGCTCGCGTTGGCGGATTTGGGTTCCTTCGGAAGGGGAGGATTCGGTGATTGATGGTGCATTATCCTGGTCGAAAGCGAGTTGGGTATTTTGGTGCCGAACGTTTGCGTGACGGCAGAGGTCTGTTCAGGAAAGAGTTGGGCATTTTCAATAACGATAATGTGACATTTTGGGATTTCCTGCGCCAATTGGAAACGCTCAGTCGAGAGCTCAATCGGAAAGTCATCGCGATCGGGGATAATTCCCGATTTCATCATGCCAAACTCCACGCTACCTGGAGGGAGGAGATCCAAGGCCAGTTTCATTTGGATTCCCTTACTTATTACGGCCCGTAACTCAGCCCAAGCGAGCGGGTTTGGAAGCGAACCCGCCGGTATAGCCGTCCCAACGCTTACTTCCCAACTCTGGCTCCAATTCGGTTTCAACAGGAGACTCAAGTGAGTCGAAGTTTTGCCTGCCTGCCTGCTGGCTGGGAGCGAGGAAAGTGCCGATCCGCTGCGGGGGAATCGATGATGCGGCGAATTCGCCACAGAGGAGTCGGCGGGCCAGATCGTGGGTGTGAGTGCCGAGCCGATGGATCCTCGCGGCCAGGTCTGCTTCTCCACGTCGTCACCGCTCGGGCGTCGCCGCAGCCTGTTATGTACAATTAGACATGATATTTATATTAACACATTTAAACAGTTCGATCTGACTTTTAACTTTAGGTGTCAAAATTCTAATAGACTGTCATATTATATTTGACGCATTTCGCATTTCTATAATTATCAAGGATAAATAATTATTGTCTACTAATTTATTTTGATTGCATAAATGTGTTGACGGGGGTTCGGTGGTGTGGCAGCGTGGATGTCTAGCTTATGACACGAATTAAGTTGAGTGGGGCGACGGCGGTTTATCACTGCATCTCGCGGGTGGTCGGAGCACAGCTGCTCTTGGATGACCTT
>JAYVTS010000269.1:0-6375 GCA_043788645.1 Verrucomicrobiota bacterium | reverse complement strand
AAGTCCATCACAACGGACGACGCCACGTTTTACGTCGGTGACATTCCGGTCATGCACCTCGCGCATTACACTCGACATCTGGAACGGCATGAGAACTTTTGGACGATTCAACCGGGTTATCGGAGTCGTTTTGGGCCGTTTATTGAGACGGAATATCATTGGTTTGCGCGCACCAATCTCGAAACATTTGTCTCGCTCGATTACCGACAACGGCGCGGTTTCGCGGGAGGCCCCGGACTCCACTACGATCTTCCGGAGTTAGGGCAGGGCGGGGGACGGATTTACTACGCCCATGACGATTTGCCGAGACTCTACGCCGGGGATCTTCCCGTTCACACCGATCGGATCTTATACAATTGGCATCATTCGTTTACCAACAACACCGGCTTGACCGCACACGCCTTGGTCAATGGCCAGAACGATCCGCTGATCGGGCGAGATTTTTTTGAGCGTGATTTTCGACGCGACCTGCAGCCGAAGACATTTTTTGAACTCAACCAAGCCTGGCCCAATTGGACGATTGACGTTTTGGCTCAACCGCAACTCATCAGCTTTTATCAGACGGTCGAGCGACTACCGGATATAAAACTCACCGGCTTGCGCCAAGAAATCGGCACGACTCCCGTCTATTATGAGAGCGATAGTTCCGTGGCCTATCTCCGCTTGCAACCGGGCTTATTGGGGGGCACTAACTTCGCCGCGGTGCGGGCGGATACCTACCATCAATTGGTCGTCCCACAGACCTACTTTGGATGGCTCAATTTTATTCCGCGAGTGGGTGGACGATTTACCTACTACGGTCAGCAGGATCGGGACGGGGTTTCCCTTAGTGACCAAAACCGAGGCGTATTTAATACCGGCGCCGAGGTGAATCTCAAAGCGTCGCGAGTCTGGCAGGATGTGGAAAATTCTTGGCTCGACGTGTCCGGACTGCGGCACATCGTGGTGCCATCCGTCAATTATGTTTATGTGCCAGAACCATCGGTGCGCCCGAATCGGTTACCACAGTTTGATACGGAATTGCCGAGTCCTCGTTTGTTGCCGATCGAATTTCCGGATTATAACGCGGTCGATTCGGTGGATTCTCAGAGCACGCTCCGGTTTGGACTCCATAATAAATTGCAAACAAAACGCGAGGGCCAGGTAGCCGATCTGTTGGATTGGAATCTGTATACCGACTGGCGGCTGCGGCCGCAGCCAGGGCAGGGGACCTTCCCTGATTTTTTCTCCGATCTAGATTTCTTGCCGCGGTCCTGGCTCGTCCTGAGTTCAGAGACCCGCTACGATCCGTCGCGCCAAGAAATGGCCGAAGCCAATCATCGTCTGACACTCCAACCGAACGACCTTTGGCATTGGACGGTGGGACACCGGTATTTGCGAGATGATCCCACGACGTATGGCGTCGGGAATAACCTGTTTTTCTCGTCCGTTTATTTGCGAGCGAATGAAAACTGGGGTTTTCGGGCAGTCCATTATTTTGAATCGCGAGACGGTCGGATGGAAGAACAGGCTTACAGTGTGTACCGAGATTTTCGTGCGTGGACGGGCGCTCTGACGCTCCGGTTCCGGGATTTGCGCGTGGGAGCAGATGATTGGTCGATCTCGGTGAATTTCTCGCTCAAGGCGTTTCCACGTTTTGGTTTGGACGATGATCGTGACCGGGTGCATCGCCTGTTCGGTGGCAGAACCGAGTTGTTTTAGCCGAGCCCGGGGCGGGTGCCGCCCCGGCACCCGAGCGCGACGCAGGGAGCGCGTCTCTGCGTCGGCGCATGGGTCACATCGGAATCCGCCCCACATCTCCGATGTTCCCCGAAAACCCAGCGCCTTCGCGCCGGGCGTCCAGCGAAGGCGTCGGTCAGTCCAAAAGTCTATTGAACATAACATTGATTGTGCGACACAACAAAGATCTTAATTTACGAGGGTCCTGATGGCGGGTCCGCTCCGCCTTGCTGTCCGGTGCTCGTTGGTTAGCCTTTCATGATGAGCGGGCTGTTGGAACAAGTCATGGAATTGCCGACGCTGCCGGAATTTGTGGCGGAACTCGACTCACGCCTAGCGACCGAACGTGCCCGCCGCCGGGAGTTTTACGAGCAGATTCCCGATGGCGCAAAATGGGAGTTCATCAATGGCGAATTGGTCATGCATTCACCTGATCGAGTTCGCCACCTGGCGGTGCGGAGAAACCTGGAGTCCCTGCTCTGGAACCACGTAAACCTCCAAGGCCTCGGAACCGTCCTTGCTGAAAAGGGACTTTGCGTCTTTCCGCGCAACGACTTCATGCCCGATATCATTTTCTTCGGCCCGGAAAAAGCCGCGACGCTCCAACCTCAGCAGCTTCGCCTCCCGATACCGGATTTTGTCTGTGAAATCTTGTCCGATTCCACCGCCCAGCGAAATCGCGGTGTGAAATTTCGCGACTATGAAGCGCGCGGGGTCGTCGAATACTGGCTCGTGGACGCTGACGCGGAGACGGTGGAACAATTTTTACTGTGCGACGGCGCCTACACGCTGGGGCTCAAGTCTGGCAGCGGGCAAATCCGTTCCCGAGTGGTGGTCGGCTTCGAGATTCCCATTCGTGCCCTGTTTGATGCCGCGGCCAATCTGTCCGCCCTGCGTGCTCTGCTGACGGGGCGGTAGTGCCAATGGCGTCGTTCGTCGCGATAGCAGTCTTGGACTGCCGAAGTCCTCTACCGTTAGTTCTCGGGACCACCACCCTGCCCCGGCCTAGATACCTGATCCAACGTCCGGGTAGCTTCGCCACGTCGGTTCTTTCGCGCTTACCCTATTCTCGCTCCGCGTGCAGCGTTCATCCGCCACCAAATTCCTTGTCGCCAACGACCGGAGCCATTTAACCAAAATATCTCCGGAATAAATTCATCCTTGCCCGGTCTGACGTCAGTAGCAAAAAAATGGATCGTGGAGTGAATTAACATTTACATCCACTCAATAGCCAATTTTTCCTATGAACCGCAAACAACGAATTCAAGCCCGCGCCCTTCTTTCAATGCTCGCATTGGTGGCCCTATCAGCAGTCGCAGTATGAAGTGGGTTCGATCAGCAGAAACAGGAGCTAGCAAGCGTAGTTCGGACGGCGCAGGGGCGCCCTTCGTACTCCGATTCCCTACTCATCCTGTACTCGAAGTGAACCGCGGATGAACGCCGATGAACACGGATAAGACCCCAAAAACTCTCCCCATCCGCGTGAATCCGTGTTCATCCGCGGTTCAATGCTTACGGACCGCGGTTGTGTCCCGTGCTTTTGACGGGATCAACCGCAGCAACGTCCACCTATCTCAGCGGGTTGTCTTAACCCAGCCTATCCGTCGTACTCCGATTCCCTATTCTCCCTGCACTCGAAGAGAACCGCGGATGAACGCAGATCAACGCGGATAAGACCCCAAAAACTTTCCCTATCCGCGTGGATCCGCGTCCATCCGCGGTTCAATGCCTCCGCATTTCAGCGGGACGATGTGCAACTACGAATAAAACCCTTATTTATTAAGAAAATCGTGGGTTCAGACCTCACCTCCACAATTTATCAAAAAACCTGTTAGAGAAACATCTTTTGTCCTTGCGGTATCTTTTAGATAGTTCAAAGTGACAGTTGTAAGCCGAAAACAAGAGGAAACTTTTAAATGCCGAAGAACATTTGAAGAGTTAGCGACGAAACCAAAAGGAGCTGTAATTTCCCCGAAGCCCCAATCTACCCCACACCCCAACCCATCACCGCGCCAGCGATCAGAACGATTCTGCAAAATAAATAAAAACGATTCTCCGATCCTCTAGTTCTATTGATACAATTCAAGGCGACGATGGGAAAGCCGTATTAGACACCGACGGAAAAATACAAACTACGACGCACCGCTACCGGCAGCTCGAAACCGGATTAAATTTCTTGAATTCAAACGGAGAATGGACGCCCTCCGAACCCACGTTTTCCCTAGAACCCGGCGCAGCCGTCGCGGATCGTATCCCCTTTAGCCTGCGGCTCGGGAATAACGCCGGAGAACCTGGTTACGTGAAGCTAAAAATGCCGGATGGACAGGTACTTGTAAGCCATTTTTACGGAATTGCTTACCACGAACTCTCCAGTGATAAGACCGTGTTGATTGCAAAAGTCCAAGACAATACCCAAGGGGTATTAACTGGACCGTCTGAAGTCACCTACCCCAACGCGTTCTCCGGATATTTCACCGGTTCCATTCGTTATTTTGTTAGTAAAAGTGGGCTGGAGCAGGACATCCTCATTCAAGCAACAGGCGATGGGGTGTTGCCCGAGCCGGGACAGAAAAGCTCCCCAGCACTCGAAAACGGTAAACCCTTCCCATTTTTTGGTCCGGCCCGGTGGGGCATGGACGAGAAAACCACCGTCTTAGAAATCTACACAGAGTTCATCGAAGGCCCGCAACCCACACTTTCCATCGATGACGGCACGAGTTCAATTTGGAAAAACCAAGTTGGTCAATCCTTGGCAGATCCAAAAGAAGCCCACCTCGATTTTTCCAATTACCCTCCAGATTTTGCCAAAAACAAAGGGAATTTAGGTGTTCCGTTGCCGCCCCGCATTAAATCCGACGCCGACCTAGCCTTTGAAAAGGTAAAACCAGAAATTCTCGCTAATCATCACATCGACTTTGGATCCATGCGCCTCGTCAATGGTGCTTCGTTTGCCAGTGATGGTAAAACTGGAAATACCCGACATCCCGTCCGAAAACAATGGGTTGAAGCGGGTAATGGCCGACATTTTCTCGTCGAAACCATCCAATTAGAAGAGCTAAAAGCTCAATTGCTCGATCCCTCCCAAGCGCCCGATCCCAATGGGCTTGATCCCGCAAAAGACGGCGCCCTGGTTCCCAGCAATACCCGCGAACTTGCACTGGACCAATTGCCGATCCGAAAAGCCTCCAGCAAAAAAGACACAACCCTTTTCAAACGTGCGACCCCAAGCGAAGTTGCCTCATTTTACCCCACCAAGGGGCTGCTCGCGGATTATAGCCTCCTGAGCGGAAATGTGACAAATGTCACGCTGACGGGGAACGAAACGACCCATATCACAGGAAGTGTCAACTGTTTTGGGACCCTTTATATTGAACCTGGTGCCGTTGTCAAATATGCTCACTATGTCCCAAATGTGACCTCACCCAGTATCAACGTCTTCGAGGGCTTCTACGCCTGGCCAAGTCGATATAGACCCTGCTTCTTCGTGGCGGAAGACGATCAAACCATTGGGCAAAAGATTCCGGGAAGCAACACCAACGGTCCGGGAAATGGCATTTACGCCTTTGCCGCACTGCGCTTCCGAAATGGTTACGGTTATACCGCCTACTTCAATCATTTCCGAGTCCGAAACGCTTATTTCGGCATGTACTTTAACAGCACCCAAGTCAGCTGGATGTACAACGGTCAATTCCAAAACTGCACCTTCCCGGTCGCGAACGACGCGTACGGGACCTTGGCCGTCCTCAACTGTCTATTCGACACGGGCGTAGCCGCTTTCTCAAGTACTCCCGCCATTTTTTGGGACGACGGTCTGCCGAGCTTGATTGTCGGACGGAATGTAACCATTCAGAACTACCCCAGTCTGAGGTCCCCGCTCACCTACAACGGGAGCTCGGCCATAAACGTTTTCGACAACAGTCTACTCACCGACATCACTACGGCTCCAACCATCTCCGGCAGCGGCAGTCAGATCATCAGTTCCGCCGGAGTCTTTCAAACCGTGGTAGGTAGCAAATTTTACCTCGCTAATGGCAGTCCCTATCGAAGTGCCGGGACCGCAACCTTGGACGCGGCCTTGGTCAACGAACTCAAAGCTTCGACCACCTATCCGCCGGTGGTGCTAACGTCCACCATTTCGATTCCCACGATCATTAGTCCGCAGGCCAGGCGCGACTTCCCTGCCAATGATCTGGGATACCATTATCCACCCGTTGATGTAGTGGTCACCAATGTGGAAATCAGCAATGGTTCCCTAACCCTGATCAACGGTGCGGTGTTGGGCTGTTACGGCGACACTGGCCTACGACTCGGTGAAAACGCCAAACTCACCGTCGAGGGCCTTGCCGACCGCCTCAGCGAAGTGACCTGGCTCCAAGGAGTGCAGGAAAGTTACCTCCCCATCAGCGACACCGCCGCTCGGCTCATTGCAGTCACCAATTTGTGGAACATTCGACCTCAAATCTCGTTTCGATTCACGGAATTCCCGGCCTATGGCGGACAAACCGAACGATGCAGCATTTTGGCGGTTACGAACATGGGCTCTTCCGCAGAATTTGCGGGTGATTTTTGATCTTGTCTGATTTGAACTGGAGCGAATTTTGCCGTGGTGGCAATGGGGATCCTCCGAGCAGACGAAGCTTTAGAGGACTTCGACCG
>JAYVTS010000268.1:0-6196 GCA_043788645.1 Verrucomicrobiota bacterium | reverse complement strand
TGCTGGTATTGTTTTTGGGATTTCTGTTTGTAACCGTGTCCTCGCGGATAACGGGGGAAATTGGGTCCAGTTCAAACCCGGTTTCGGGCATGACCATCGCCACGCTTTTGTTCACCTGTCTGATGTTTCTATTGTGCGGATTCCAGGGCGGCTCCGCCTATGTCGCGGCCTTGAGTGTCGGCGCCATTGTCTGCATCGCGTGTTCAAATGGCGGAACGACTTCGCAAGATCTTAAAACAGGTTTTCTATTGGGAGGAACTCCGGCGCGACAACAAATCGCGATCCTCATCGGGGCCGCCGCTTCGGCGTTTATCTTAGGACCCATCCTGCTACTGCTCAATCGCGATGCTACAACCTATGTGTCCGCCGATAAAGTTGCCCCCGGCTTGATCGCACCCGCCACTGAGATTTCCACCGCCCGAGAAAAGCTCGTAGGCCCGCATCGAGGAGACGACCCTCGCGAGTACCGCGTTTGGCACCAGCCCGATCCAGCGGGGGGCGGGGCACGGAGATTTCTCGTGGATGAACAGGGGCGAGCCGTCTGGTTGGTCGACCCGGGGATCAATGGCAAATACCCGATTGCCTTAGATGGACGGCCCGTGCGGAAATATGATGCTCCCAAGGCCACACTCGTGAGCTTGATCATCAAAGGAATTTTAGATCGGAAATTGCCCTGGGCTCTAGTCCTGTTTGGCGTGATGATTTCTTTGGTCGTAGAATTTTGTGGCGTCGGATCACTTGCTTTTGCGGTCGGCGTCTACCTGCCTATGGCGGTTTCTGCACCGATCTTTATCGGCGGTTGTGTGCGCTGGCTTGTGGATCGTAGAACCCGGCCTCAACATTTAGCGGCCGGTTTTGATGAGGAACGCATCGCTGCCGAGAGCGATAAATCACCCGGAGTCCTCATGGCATCCGGGTATATCGCCGGGGGGAGCATCGCCGGAATTATTGTCGCGGCGACTCAGGGTTTCATGGAACAATTCGATCAATCTCTAACCCAATTTTCCGAATCCTATAACCCGTTCTTCGATGGCGCATCGCACCCGTATGCCAATGCACTGTCATTGATTCCGTTTGGAGTCCTTTGCAGCTTGCTTTACCTAGCCGCTCGCCAACGATTCCTCGCCTCAGGGAGCAAATAGCCGCAGGAATAGGACGTCGTCGGCAGGGTCAAGGCGTAGTGACCGTGTCCTCTCCGTCCTGCAACGGAGCCTCCACGTCGTACCAGTAGGGACTGTCGATCGCGGTCGTGGCTCTCAGTTGCCACCCGGCAAACGCATGAGCCCACGTCACCACGAGAGTCTCGCCGTCCTGCCGGACCGTAAGCGGAACTCCCGGATGGTGAATCACCTCACCCGAAATGGCGGCACCGTCTAGGGGCGCTTCAATCGCCACAAACGGCGATTGGTTCGGGAAGCGGATTGGAGCCGACGCGACCGACGCTGTGCGATGGAATCCGTCCGTAACAATGACTCGAAATTTTCCGGCTTGAGTTCCCGCAAATTGATTGGCCGGAAGCGGAGCGACGAACCGGAAAAGTCGCCGATCAGAGGCACCCAAGTCGTTCCGTTATCAGCACTGTATTCGACCGTGGAGAGGAGCGGATCGCTATCTACATCCGTCGCCAGCCAGGCCAGTTGGACTTCGAACGGTCCGGGTGCCGGATCGGTTAAATTAATACCAGCGGGTAAGGCTACCAGCGGAGAAAGCTTGGCAGTAGATCCGTCCAGTGCGACTTCGCCATGGACCATTAAAGCAGGGCCGTCCCCACGAATAGCAACGGCCGCCCGCGCCCCCGCTCTTGGACCGTATCGGCCTCGGATCCCGCTAAACAATCCGCCGTGGGTCGTGAGGCTGGGCCAAGCCCAATCGGATTTGAACTCGCAATAGCTCATGAGATCCGGTGTTTGGAGCGGAGTCACGTACTCATTGAATCCAGCATCCCAACCGTAGGCCATTCTGTAAATACCCAAAGTCATAGGTCCAAGCACGGGTTGAAACGGATCATCTTCGAAAACATCCATGGGGAAATCTGGGGCGCTATCGGCCGCGAAGGTTTTGCAGGGACCCACCTTGATCCGGATACCGTTCTCCACAATGAAACCAAATACGGAATTGACACTATGATGCCGTCCGATCAGGTGACCGACTTCATGCGCCGCGATATTGCGATGCACCTTGCGATCCGTTGAACCATCCGCAAATCCGCTCATTCCCGGCACCCCGGAGGCCTGTCCACCCATCTCCGTTCCGGTTAATACGCCAAAGAGCAAATCGTCTCGCACACTAGAGACAGATCGGTAGTTGATGCGGCGGCCGACCAAATTCAAAAAAGTCCTCACCGCCGGTGATGGGTTCTTGCAGCCTTACCCGGTTGGTGCCAAACCATTCGGTGAAGGTACTCGTCAGGCGTCGGGTCAGGGCTGAGTCATTGCTGGTAACAGGTATTGACTCAGGCGATTCTTGTAGAGGGCCTCCAGGGATGAGTATTCGTCTCGACCCGATTCGCCACAAGACTCTGAAGTCCCTTTGACGATGCAGTCGCGCGGGAAACGAAGTAGCAGGTGCTGAGCGCAGTGATCGTGGCCGCGGCGGCAAGATTTATTTTCATCGGATATGGCGAGTTAGGAAATACATCATTAGTCTTGGCGAATGAAACAAACATTGCACGGCAAAACGGCGTTAATTACAGGCGCCAGCAAGGGATTGGGCAAGGCGATGGCCTTGACCCTTGCGGAAGCGGGGGCCGCGGTGGCTTTGGTCTCGCGCGACGAGGCGAAATTAAACGAGGTCGCCCAACAGATTCGGGACCGCGGTGGGTGTGCGGAGGTGGTGGAAGCCGATGTGAGCGATGAAGCTCAAGTGGATCGCGTAAAGGAGCGTTTTACCCAGAAATTCGGTCATCGGTTAGATATTCTCATTAATAACGCTGGGATTAATATCCGGAAACCCATTACCGATTTCACCCTCGCCGAGTGGAACCAAGTCATGACCACGAACGTGACGAGTGTTTTCTTGCTCTGCCGTGCCTTCGTTCCGCGGATGAAAGGGCAGGGTTACGGCCGAATCATCAATATGACATCGATGATGGCGCATATTTCCTTGCCCGGACGTACCGCCTATTCTTCCAGCAAGACGGCACTCCTCGGGCTCACTCGGGCGCTCGCCTTGGAACTGGCGAGTGACCAAATCACGGTCAATGGAATCAGCCCCGGGGTCTGCGATACCGAGATCAACGCATCGCTGATGCAAAACGCCGAACTTCGCGCCGAGTTTCTCGCTAAGACGCCCGTGGGACGCTGGGGGTTGCCGTCCGAAATCGCCGCCGCCGCACTCTATCTTTGTTCGGACGCGGCCGGTTTTATTACGGGGACCGACCTAGTGATTGATGGCGGTTGGACGGCGCAGTGATTCCAATTCGCCATCACGGGACCTTGCCACTCGTCAACCGCCTCAACGCGGTCAGGGATCGAGCACCAGTGAATCGAGGGCCGCTTCGAGACGATCCAAGAGCGGCTGCTGAGCGACTTTTAGTTTGGATTTAGCCACGGGAATGGGGAAGAATCCAACCGCGTCGATTTCAGGCCAGCGAGACCATTTCCCCGACCCAGCGGGCCATTCTACCTCGACTTCGTTGCTTCGCAGCGGGCGATCCTCGTCCCAGTGGCCCTCAAATGCCCAGGCATGGACGGTCTTGCCGCCCTTTTGCTTGATGGACCCTAAGGCGAGGTAAGGGCCGGTGGGTTTGAGACCGACTTCCTCCTCAAATTCACGCATGGCGGCAGCAAACGCCTCCTCCCCAGACTCCAGCTCCCCTTTGGGAATGGTCCAAATATCCGCGTCACGGCCCGGAAACCATGGCCCTCCCGGGTGGGCAATAAAGACTTCGAGTTCACCCTCCAAATCGCGACGGTACATCAGCAGCCCGGCGCTAATGCGCGGGCGGCTTGGACGCTGACCTGGGCGATGAACCGGCATGAGGTGGAAAAAATCAAAAAGACAAAGGCAGTCGTTACCGCTCAAATTTCGGGTGACTCAAGTTAGGCATCTTCCGAAACCCTAACCCTTTGTTCAACCGTGCCATATTGGTTGTAGGGCATAGACCCTCCTTTGTGCAATCAGGAAGGTGTCGGATTGGTGACGGAAATTGAGGTGTGCTCCGGGGGGGCGCATCCCCGTTTCATGGGGTTTTCCGGGACGAGTTCCACGAGTCCCGAATTGTTTCTAGATCGATTGGGAGTGCGCCCAGTCCACTCGCTTCCTTCGACACACAGAAATAGGTCCTAAACAAACAAGAATTTCCCAGAATCCTTTGAAAGCAGGGATCTTTTTTCAAAAAACGAGGGTTTAAAGCAATTTGATCCGGTTTTTCCGACGTCGGAAGGATAGAATTCAGGAAATCACCAAATTTCATGGGCTTCGACTTTAATTAAACCCATTCCGGAATTGGCTTGGAATAAACGCTGCCTAACAGAACCTATCCCGCCCTGAGAACCCTAAGAACCACCGTTGCGAAAAGCCAGAATTTGAAACGAATTTGTCAATACCATAGCCTAGTTAACCTATTCAACGACCAGAAAATTGTCAATTTAACCGTGCTGAAATCACGTCTAAATCGAAATAGCCAAGTTCTGTCCGTAAAGAGGCCTACAAACTGCGGTGAAACGGAAGTGCCTTGCTTCGCGATCATCGGCCCCTTTGCCGAGGGTGTTTGCGACCGCGTTTGGTGTTGGTAAAATTTCCGCCTAGCATCCCAAGCTATGCCCAAAGTCCAGTCTGTTGCCGCGTTTGACTCCATCGAAACCGCTCTCGCCGAGCTTCGGGTCGGCCAAATGGTGGTGGTGGTCGATGACGAAGATCGAGAAAATGAAGGCGATTTGGTGCTCGTTGCGGAAAAGGCAACCCCGGCAGCCATCAACTTTATGGCCCGCTTTGGGCGTGGATTGATTTGTGTACCCACTACTGCCGACCGGTTGGCCCAGCTAGGAATCGAGCAAATGGTGGCTCGGAACGAAGACAGCCTCAAAACGGACTTCCAAGTAAGCGTGGACGCGGCGGCCGGGATCACGACGGGAATCTCGGCGGCGGACCGAGCCCGGACGATTCAAGTCTTGGTCGATCCCCGAGCCTCGGCGGCCGACCTACGCAAACCGGGCCATCTTTTTCCGCTGCGAGCTAAAATTGGCGGAGTCTTGCGTCGGGCCGGACACACGGAAGCCGCTGTGGACCTCGCGACTCTCGCCGGTTTCCGTCCGGTGGGGGTGATCTGCGAGATTATGGCCGACGACGGCACCATGGCTCGCCTTCCAGAACTTCGTCGTTTCGCCCGCAAACACCGGCTCAAGTTGATCTCCATCGCGGATTTGATCGAGTATCGTCGGACCCGGGAAAAACTGGTGGATCGGATCGAGACCATCCAGCTCCCGACGGATTATGGGGAATTCGCCCTGTTCCACTACCGCGCCAAGACCGATGGGATGGACCATTTAGCGTTGGTGAAGGGCAACGTGAAAGGCCGAGAAAAGGTGCTGGTACGGGTCCACAGTGAATGCCTGACCGGCGACGTCTTTGGATCGCGCCGCTGTGATTGCGGTCCGCAATTACATGCGTCGATGAAGGCCATCGAGGCTGAGGGGCGCGGGGTGATTTTGTATATGCGCCAGGAAGGACGCGGAATTGGACTTGGGCCGAAATTGGCTGCGTACAAGTTGCAGGAGCAGGGCTTTGACACCGTCGATGCCAATTTGAAGCTGGGATTCCCGATGGATCTGAGAGACTACGGGATTGGCGCACAAATGCTGTGCGACCTGGGGCTCAAGTCGATTCGTCTTTTGACCAACAACCCGAAAAAACTCGTGGGATTACAAGGGTACGGATTGCGCGTGGTGGAACAAATTCCGATCCGCATCGAGGCAAATCCTCACAACGCCAAATATTTGGATACCAAACGCCGACGAATGGGCCATCTGCTTTAAACGAAAAGACTCGGCGCCTGCGGCTCGACGGAAGGGCTCGCAGGCGCTTTGCTCCCGCCACTCGGTTTGTGGTTTGCTGTTCACTATGCCAATTCAAGATTTGACCCCGCAATTGCGCACTCGCCTCCGCAAGGTGGAGTGGATTACCGGACTTTTCTTGAGTCTGACCGGCCTCTTGATGCTCGGTGGGTTTCTCTATTTTCTCAAGCACACGGCCGAGA
>JAYVTS010000267.1:0-4567 GCA_043788645.1 Verrucomicrobiota bacterium | reverse complement strand
ATAAGGACGGAATTTTCTGGCCCATGAGTGTCGCCCCCTACCAGGTCTGTCTGACGGTGCTGGATATTGCACCGATGGGCCGTCCCATGCAGGTGGCCGAGATGCTATTGAAGGAACTGACGGAGGCCGGCATCGAGACGATTTTGGATGATCGAGGGGATCGGCCCGGGGCGAAATTCAAAGACAGCGAGTTGGTGGGATTCCCGTTACGAGTCAACCTGGGAGAGAAATCGCTAGCGAAGGGTGAAGTCGAGTTGAAACCGCGAACTGGAATCCTGCGCTCTTTAAAAGTGGACGAGGCTGCCCCGGAGATTATTGCCTTCGTCCGAGCCGAATTGGCAGCCTTGAACCCAGCGATTGAGGGCAAGTAATTGCAAAATGCAAGTGAGGTCTACGAAATCCTTGCTCACGTCAAAAAGCAAATTCGTGAGGGACGACGTTCAGGCGGCGGTCTCGATCTCCGGCAAACGCAAGCACGCCTGAACAGCGTCGGCGATCCATCCGTGGTCCACCGAACCTCAGGCCACCCGCTCCCGATTCTGCTCCGTCACTTTTTTGCCGCGAAAGATCGAAGTTCCTCCAGGGCCGTGCGAAAATCTTCAGGCAAGGGCGCGTTGAACTCCATGAAGCGTCCATCGCGGGGATGTCGGAACGCCAGCTTCCGGGCGTGTAACATTTGGCGGGAAACTTTAACGCCTGTCTCCTTGGTCACCCGGGCAGTTTGCCGATTGCCGTAGACGTCATCGCCGAAGAGCGGATAACCTAAATGCTGAAAATGGACCCTGATTTGATGGGTGCGCCCGGTGTGAATCTGGGCTTCGCAAAACGTGGCCAGCCCGGCGAATCGTTCCTGCGTATGGTAGGAAGTCCAGGCGCTACGTCCCCCTTCTTTGACCGCCATGCGTTTCCGGTGTGAGCTGTGCCGCATGATCCCCGCCCGGATGTCTCCCGCCGCCGGCTGGACTTCTCCACAGGCGATCAATTGATAAACTTTTTCAACCGCACGTCGGCGAAAGGCATCGGACAATTCGATGTGTGCGTGATCGTTCTTGGCCACCACGAGCGCCCCGCTTGTACCGAGATCGAGCCGGTGAACAATCCCCGGACGTTCCACCCCTCCGATCCCACTCAGGTCACCGCGGCAACGATGTAACAAGGCATTGACAATGGTACCGTCCGCGTGGCCCGCACTCGGGTGAACGACCAAATCGAAGGGCTTGTTCAATACGATGAGGTCGCGATCTTCGTGCAGCACTTCGAGCGGAATTTCTTGGGCCACCAATTTTGGGGCTTCGGGGCTTGGCCAAAAAATGGTGATGACATCGCCTGAAATCACAGGGTGAGTGGGTTTAATATAGCTACCATTTACCCGGATCCGGCCGTCCATGATGAGACGTTGCACCATCCCGCGGGAGATTTCAGGCAGCAAATGCGCGAGATGCCGATCCAACCGCTCCCGGGGTAGGGTGTTTTCGAGAATGAGAGTGTCGGTGAGTGGCATCGAACGCATTCAACGTGCGGACGAACCAGACTTCGGCAAGCGGTCGTGACGTCGGAACAAATATAAAGCAAGACCGGCCGCGAAAACGAACGCGCTCGCAAACTGCCCCGGAGTCAGGATTCCAGACAGCGGTTGGGAAATGATCGGGTAATCGCCTCGAAAAAATTCTACGAACGAGCGGATACCAGCATAACCCATCAGGTAGGCGGCGGATACTTGCCCTTCGAAGCGGCGACGCCCGTGGAGCCAGGTGAGGGCTCCCGCAAGTGCCAGATCTAGGAGGGCCTCGTACGCCTGGGTGGGATGGACTGGATCGAGCGGAAAAATGGGGAGATGGTCGGTCGTGAATTCGTGGGGATATCGGAGCGCCCACGGCAAAGCGCAAACGCGGCCATAGCAGCATCCGTTGAGCAAACAGCCAATGCGCCCGAAGACATGGCCCAAAGCTAGACCTGGCACGAGGCAATCACTGACTTTCCACAACGGTAAGCGGAGGCGACGGATGCGCCAGATCCCGACAACCATGGCCAGCCCGAGGCCGCCATAGAATACCAGACCACCGCGCCAAATCGCGAACGGCTCGGTCCAGGGTTGTCCGGCGAAATCCCGTTGCCAATAGCTGACGACGTATAACAACCGGGCTCCGACCAAGGCACTGACAAGAATCCAGGGAAAGGCGAGATCATAAGGCACTTCAGGACTCAATCCCACCGTGCGACACCGTTTGCCAGCGAGCCAGAGGCCAGCGAGAAAGCCCAACCCGACTAGAATCCCGAAGGTATGGAGGGTGAGGCCGCCGATTTGAAAGGAGCGAATCATTTCTGAACAGATCGAAGTGCGAACGCGGATGGCGAGTGCTGAGTGACGAGAGTGCCCAAAGGCAGATCAATAACCGTTTCCAGGCGCGACGCGAATGGATTCCTCATGACTCATCGTTCATCACTTTCCCCTCACATCTTCGTTACTGGCGGGCGCAGTTGGATTTCTAAGAGTGCGATTTCGCCGAGTTGTTTTTCAGCGGTATTTCCCCCGAGTTGGGTGAGGCGTTCACCGGCGGGTCGTACCATTCGTTCGTAGCTGCCCACGGCCTTATCATACGCCGCCCCCGCTCGGGCGAGTCCATCGCGAATATTTTCAAAATGTTCCGTGAACTTTTGGACCCGATCAAACAGCGTCTGCGCCGCATCAGCGATTTCCCGGGCATTTGCGGATTGCTCGTGCTGCTGCCAACTCACCGCCACGCTTCGCAAGAGCGCAATGAGTGAAGCGGGAGTGGCGAGGAGAATTTTTCGTTCGGCCGCCCAAATCAGGAGATCGCGGTCACCTTCCAGGGCCGCGCTGAAGAGGCTTTCCGCCGGCAAGAATAGCACCACATGATCCAGGGCCGCGGGAAATTGCCCGGGGTAGTCGCGATCCGCCAGGGCTTTGACGGTTTCGCGCAACTTGCGAGCGTGGGCGGCTAAGGATACCGAGCGGGTGCCTTCGTCGGCGGTTTGGAGCGCAGTGAGGAAATCCAAATCTGGAACCTTGGCATCGACAATAATAAACCGATTCCCCGGTAAACGGACGAGCAGGTCCGGGCGTTTATCTCCTTCTTGGATCTGCGGCTCAAAATCGCAGTGTGGGCTCAGGCCAGCCGCCTCGACGACCCGCCGGAGAGTCTCCTCGCCCCACCGGCCTCGAGCTTGGTTGGAACTGAGGACACCCCGCAACCGTTGGGTTTCGTTTGCAAGCGTGTCGCTCCGCAACGCGAGGGCCGTGAGCTGTTCACGCACCTGCCCGAGGGTATTTTGTTGGGCCGCCTCCGCTTGCTGCAACCGCACCTGATAGGCGGCGAGTTGTTCAGTGAGCGGCTTGACCAGGGCGGCCACGGAATCTTGGCGGCGGGCCAGATCACCGGTGGCCTGCGTTTGAAGTTGCTCAAATTTTGTGGTGGCAAGTCGGAGAAATTCCGGGCTATTGGCGGCCAGTGCTTCCGCGGCCAGTCCCTTAAATTGATCGCGCAGACTCACCAAGACTTGCTGATTCGTGGCTCGAAGTTCATGCAGGGCGCCATCGTGTTTTTCTCTCAACTCACGCTCGTTGTCCGTATGAAAACGACGCTGTTCAGTCATAAGCACGGTCGTTTTTTCAATTTCAGCCCTCGCCGTCGCGAGGGCGACGGCGTCGGCGGAGACACGCTCCCGAAAGGCGGACACCTGCGCTTCGGTCGTGGCTAGAACTCCGGTTCGGTCAGCCAGGAGTCGTTCGGCTGCGGTTCGGGATGCATCGGCGGCCGCGCGGTAGGCTTGTGCTTCTGCGAGCTGATTGCGGGCAGTCGAAAGTTCGGCGGAGCGGGTGGCCGCTTGTTGACGAAGTTCGTCCTCCAGCCGGGTATCCGGTTTAGGGCGGCGAAGGGACCGTAACCACCAACCGATCACCGCCCCAACCAAGAGGGCAATCGTTACCAAGAGCAGCCGTTCGACCAAAGTCACCTGCGAAATCTACGGTCCGATCACTCTGAGCGCACTGGTTTTTCCGGACGGTCGTCGCCCAATGACCTGGAACTCACCGTTTTAGTGAAAAATATCGGCAGCGGCAAACCGCCCGCCGACCCCGAGATGAACCGGCCGTGCCCGCCCGATAGCTGGGCCTCAAAAAACTCGCCCCGGTCGCATCCGGGACTGTATTCATTTCGTACCCGCTCCACACCTGTTTCCGTAGGCGCTACCGCCAACCACCGCGGTCCGGGCTAACGATGAGGTTCAGGCCCCAGACCCGGACGGTTGGGACGCTGGAGCCACTGGGTCACCATAGCTGCTCGGGAAGTGACTTGGAGCTTGGCAAAGATCCGTCGCAAATGGCTGCCGACCGTCCACTCGGAAATCTCCAGCACTCCTGCGATGGCTTTATTGGGCAGACCTTTGGCTACCATACGCGCGATCTCTTGTTCCCGGGGACTCAAGGCCCGCGACGGATTTACGGCCGTGTCCGCGGGTGCGCTCTCTCGCACCAAGGAGTATTGGCTGCCTTGGTAAATGGTCCGAAGAACGACGGCTGCTGGATCGTTCGCGTCGGATTCGACCT
>JAYVTS010000266.1:0-7705 GCA_043788645.1 Verrucomicrobiota bacterium | reverse complement strand
ACTTCGATCAACCCCGGATAGGCGTCCTCGAGGAGTAGGCGATTGAGTCGGATCCGGTTATGGGTGACCGGGTTCTGATTCGCGAAAATCTGCACATGCTCGCTGAGTTGAACGCCGACAAAACGCTTCGGATCTTCGTACAAAGAAGGTCCGTCGAGGAGGTGATTGAGTGCCCTGGCCCACGCACCCGAATCGGCGGATGCCCCACTCAATTGAGTTTTTAGGTGAGCGGATAGTGGATCGGCGCCCGCAGAAACTTTGGCCTGGAATGCACCAAAATTCTTGAAGGAGGTGGCTTTGAAATAAGATTCGCCTGCGCGCCGCCGTTTTTCAACGGCATCGCCATTATTCCATATCCAACGGTCGAGTGGGGCGAAGAACTGGGCCAGGCCATTGGTCCGGCCGCGAGCGGCCGAACGGGCATCATTCATCCATGAATAGAAAAAAGACGGGTCATTTTGGGCACTGCGATGGTAATGGGCCCGGATATAATCCAAGTACGTATTATCCGCGAGAGCGTTCTGAGTGATAATACAGACGTCGCGTCGATCAAACCCCGGATCTCGACGATCCTTGGGTGGGATAAACGATTCCGCAAAGATCATGTAGGTGGGGCAAAATCGGCCCGGGTCAGTCCCGCCGTAGAGGACCGCGTGCCGAGCCATGGATTCGTAAAGCGGTTTTCCATCTTTGCCTTTGGGCGCCGGTGCTCCCGCGTCGCGTCCGGGTTCGAACATATCGTGTCCAAACCAGAATCCGAACAAATGCCCTCGTTGTTCATTGTCAGACCAATGTGAGAGAATGGAATCAACTGGGATGAGGAGGAACAGGGGCAGGACCAGAGCCAGTGACCCTTTGCCATCGCGCCCTCGGGATAGCCCTAGAAAGACGATGACGAGAAATGCCAAGACGATAAAGAGCGAAAGTGCGGAGGCACCACGGTTGATATAGAAAAGGCTTTCGTGCCAAGTCGTCCAGACGTCGGCGATATTAAAAAAGAGGGCAATCGCAGCGCCAATGACGATGGCGAGCCGGAATTGTTCGAACCGGGTGAGCAGCAACGCGCACAGGATGGCGAGCCCATAACCCACCGCGAGCGCAATGCAAACGTGGGAGGTGGTGAAGAAAACCTTCACCAATTCGCGGGATTGTTTATCGACCTGAGGGTTTAACAAGTAGAGCAGCAAGAACGCGAGGCAGAAGTAGATCGAAGTCAGACCAATGATCCATCCGCGTTCCCGAGACCGCATCTTGTGCAGAAAAAAGAACGGAACGACGGCGACGATGAGCATCGCCCAGTTGAACTCTTCCTGGCAGCCGCCGAGGTACATCCATATCTGGCGAATGAAAAGGATCGGATCGTTCGATGGGTTTGTTTTCTCATATTGCCCACGGGAGAAGGCGTGCTTTAAGCCTTCCCAGGTCCGCGGATATCCCCAATTCATCGGTGGATTCGTGGAAGACGTGATCGGCATGTAGAAGTAGAAAAGCGCACCCACGAGCCAACAGAGCCCACAAAGGAGAGCGAAGTGGACGCGGGTAAACGCGCCCTCGGTCTTAATGGAGTAGATCAACGCGGTGATCGCCGAACCGACTCCCACCGCATTGAAGATAAAGAAGATCCCTGGATTTTCGTGAAAAGTCCCCAAGGCGCCGGAAAAATGGCCAATCAGTCCAAGAATCCACAAAAAAGTATTCCCGAAAAACAAATCGCGGCCCATTTTTTTATCGGCCATTAATACCACCACTTCGATGCCCATGGCCGCGACGATCAACGTTTGATGATTGCAGAAGCAGAGGCCGAAGAGGAACCAAGCCAGGCATAGCCAGCGCCGTTGATGCGGCGCCCACACGTAGCGCATTAAGGCCGCGAGCACACCCATGAGGTTCAAGACGGCCAGCGTATAAACTTCGACAATCACCCCCTGGGACCAAATATAACCATTGTAACCCAGCAGCGAACCGCCCACGAAACCACTCACGATGCAGATCCAGTTCAATGATCGGTGGCTAATCTCCTTGCCGAAATCCAAGCCTTCAAGGATCAAACTGGCCCCCCGGGAGATGAGCAGGCCGGTGAGGCCGGCGGCTAAGGCGGCCGCGACAGCGGACGATACGGCGACGCGCCAGGCAATGTTCGAAAAGGGCAGAATTTTTGTGAAGAGATAGCTGTACACCGTCCACACCGGATAGCCGGGGGGATGCGGCACGGCGGCGTACATGGAGCCCACCGCCAATTCTCCGGAATCCTCAAGCGTCAGGTCCGGAGCCACGGTGAAAAGATACCCGGCCAATACGAAGAGCGTGACCAGCGCAAACACAAACCAGTCAACCGGCCGATAGAGTCGTCCGACCACCAGGGAGGCACCGGACGCGTCGCCCCGGACAGGTATCCCCACTTTGGCAGCGGGTTTGGCGGTGGGGTTCAGCGCGGATGGTAAAGGACTTTCCATGAAGTAAGTGAACGGTTGAGGGCGGAACAAGCTAACGCAGCGGAGCGGGACCGAGGGCAGCGGGATAGAATCGAAATAAACGGGCCGCCAGCCGAACGCCTTGGGGGCATCCGGCCCGCAAAACGGCGGTAAGCGGCAGCATCATTCGACTAAGGACCTACGCGACCGGTCATTTTAGTTCCAGCCACGAAGTTGTAGTTTAGTCGATGGAGCCACGTTCGACAATGTTGAGGTCAGTCGTTGAATAGGAACGCTGTTGACCCCGGCCAAGTAGTTACCCGCCCACTCGGCAGGGCCAAATTGCGAGCTATTCGTCCCGGCAGCGATCGCCGAGGAAGGCAGGCCTGGAACCACGAGCCACGCCAGGAGCAGAACGGCCGCCGCCCCCGCCGCGCCCCAGGGCATCAACCACGACGCCCAGGTAGCGGGAAACCCAGAAGTTGAGAGCGCTCCAGATCCGGTCGAGCGACTCCCGGACGCGCCGGGGGACCTAGGCACGGCCGAGGATTTGAACAATCGGTCACGGATGGCTGCGGAAGGGCGACGCGGTGTCCAAGAAGCCAAGCTCTTGGCCATCGTATCCAGATCGAGTGGGGGAGGCGTTTTCATCGAGACCTTCAGTTTTGGGACGGTTGAGGCACGTTCGGAGTTTAGCCAGCCCATAGCGGTATCGGCCGGCGGCGGTGTTGGGCGAGATTCCTTGGAGTTCGGCAATCGTTTCAAAAGTATGACCGTGCCACAACTTGAGCACGATGGTTTCTCGTTGCTCAGCGGGAAGGCGTGCCAAACAACGGAGGGCGGCTTCTTCCTGGGGCGAGCCGGGTACAGCGGGCTCGAACCAGCGTACCGATTCCAGTTCGCGAGCGGCCCGGCGCCACCAAGATCGGCGGAAGTTCAAGGCTCGGTTTCGGTAAGCCCGAACCGCATAATGTGCGGGCTCGTTCGGCACGGTAGTCAAGCCGAGAAGCGCCATAAAGACGTCTTGCAGCACGTCTTCCGCCTCGCTGTGGCTCAAGCCCAACGCCCGACCATACAGGATTAATTTCGCGGCTTCGGCGTCGTACAACGCCGTCACCGTGGTCCGCCAGGCATTCCCTGACGTCCCCTCGCCCGCCGCCGATGCGAACGGACTCGAGTTCATATCCAATAGTTGCTCACTCATGAAGAACGACACCGGAAGAACTCGTTTTGTATGGGGACGTTCAAATTTTATTGAAGCGAGCTGAATGAACGTGGGAAGTAGACCCGGGGTCAGGAGTTCTGAGACTGGCCCTCGGGTGACCTGTCCGTGATACTTCGGAGTGAACTTTCCGATTTCGGAACTCACCGGGGCTCTGGTGACGAGTTACGCACAACTCGGTGGAATCAATCGTCTGGACGGAGCGAATCTCCCTTCCAAAGGGGCCGTGGTCGAGATTACCAGCGATCTCTTGCGGCTGCTCTTTCCCGGTTTTTTCGATGATCGAGTGATTGATTCGTCCGAACTCAAGGCGGAAACGGCTTTGTTGCTCGACTCGCTGGCGGGGCGGCTTGAGGACCAATTGTATAAAGCAATCCGGTGCTTTGACTGCGCCGAGGCCGCCCGCCCAGATCCTCGCTTGGCCGCTCACGAACTGACCATCGACTTTCTACGAGCTTTGCCCGCGGTCCGGGCATTGCTCTGGACCGATATCGAGGCGGCGTTTACCGGCGATCCAGCGGCCCGAAATCGGGAGGAAGTCATCGTCGCCTATCCCGGGATCGAAGCGATGGCGGTCCACCGATTGGCGCACGAATTGTATCGTCGGGACGTCCTGTTTATTCCCCGAATCATGGCGGAATGGGCGCATAGTCGTTCGGGGATGGATATTCATCCTGGCGCCCAGATCGGCCCGTATTTTTTTGTCGATCATTGCACGGGCACCGTGATTGGGGAGACCACGCAGATTGGGGAGCATGTAAAACTCTATCAGGGTGTAGGGCTGGTGGCGCGGTCGCTGGCGGCGGGTCAGGCGCTCCGGGGACAAAAGCGTCATCCGACGTTGGAAAACGGGGTTACGATTTATGCGAATGCCACCATTGTAGGCGGAGACACCGTGATTGGTTCGGGTTCGACGATTGGCGCCAACGTTTTTCTGATGCAAAGTGTGGAACCGAATTCGCTCGTCTTGATGGATGATGTACGGGTGAAAGTGCTGTCCAAACGCGAACGCGCCGAGGCGATTGTCGATTTCCAGATATGAACCGGGCAAAGCCCACGGGATGACGCCAAACGTCTATCTTCAGCGGTTAGCAGCAGCCCTCTCAACTTAAGCGTATTGGACCGGACGACAGGATTTACGGGAGGAACGGAATTCAGGGTTCGGTTTTTTGCATCCATTGTTGTTCCAGGGCTCTGCCGGAGTAGGATCACGGCGTGAAAACGACGTTCGCCGAACTCGGATACCCCGGTCGCCTCGTGGCGGTCGAGGGATTGGATGGTTCGGGCAAGTCCACGCAGATTTATCTCTTGAAGCGTTGGTTGGAGCTTCAAGGGCTCAAGGTTTTCTTTTCTGAATGGAACTCATCAGCGCTGGTAAAAAGCGCGACGAGCAAGGGCAAAAAGCAGGACCTCCTCACGCCGACGACGTTTAGTTTGATTCACGCAACCGATTTTGCGGATCGTTACGAACGCCAGCTATTGCCCCTGCTCAAGGCAGGTTATCTGGTCCTGTGCGACCGCTATATTTTTACTGCGTTTGCCCGCGATGTCGTTCGCGGGTGTCCTCCGGCTTGGGTGCGGGGGATTTACTCGTTTGCAGCCCTACCCGATTTGACTTTTTTCTTCAAAGCCAGCCTGGAAGTTTCGTTGGCTCGAATCTTGGATAACCGGCCCACCCTCAAACACCATGAAGCCGGCATGGACTTGGGATTATCGAGTGATCCGTACGAGAGCTTTCGAATTTTTCAAGGTCGTATTTTTGAGCAATATCTGGCCATGAGTACCGAATTTAGTTTTACCCTGATGGATGCGAACCAGCGCATCGAGGAACAGCAAGGCATGGTCCGTCGCCTGTTGGCGGCCCGGATCGACTTAGATCAATTTCGCAAGGCCAACTGACCCCAACCGATCCCAACTCTCAGTCAAGGTGAGATTCATTCACTGTTTGGTCGTCTCGCCGTAGCGGTCCACCCGTCATCATGATGAAAAAGAAAGCCACGCCCGCTGCTCGAAGTCGTCGTCTTCCGCCTCCGCCCGCGGTGGTAATGGTGCCCAAGGTCACGCCCAAACTTTGGTTAGGCGCCGGCCTACCCGGCGTTGAAGCCGACAAGCTGAGTGGCAAACTCATTGTCGTGGAGGGTGCCGATGGTTCTGGCCGTTCCACCCAAATTGCTCGCCTGGTCGAGTGGCTGGAATCAAGTGGGCATCATACGGTGTCGGTGGGCCTGAAGCGGTCGACCCTCGTGAGCGAAGAACTCGAACATGCCCAGCAGGGAAACATTCTATCCCGCACGACATTGTCGTTGTTTTACGCGACGGATTTTGCAGATCAATTGGAAAATAACATCTTACCTGCGCTCAGGGCGGGTTCCATGGTCTTGGCGGATCGGTATATTTACACCCTCATGGCGCGAGATTTGGTCCGGGGCATGGATTCGATGTGGTTGCGTAATTTGTATGGGATTGCGCTGGTGCCCGATGCGGTTTTTTATTTGGATGTTTGCCCAGAGCAACTGGTCCAACGGGTTTTCGCAAAACAGGCGGTATTGGACTATTGGGAGAGCGGTATGGACCTGGGATTTAGCCGGGATCTGTACGATAGTTTCCTCGAATTCCAGGCCCGTATGCGAGAGCGTTTTCGGGAGCTGCAGAAGAGTTACGGTTTCCACCTCATCGACGGCGAGCGAGCGACCGACGAGGTGGCGGCCGACCTGCGCCGTGAGGTGCAAAAAGTACTGGCATCGTAGGGGTGCATCGGAGTGCTCTCGGCGTGACGGAGCTGTCCGTTCGCCGTGCTGGGTCAGGGGGGCAATGGTGATGAGACTTGTCCCTCTCGTTGGTCTCCCTCCTTGCGCGCCAACTCACAAAAGCCAACTCAGATTTATTTCAAAATCTGAAAGGAACTCCCTTCGATGGACGTTTCATCAGAAAGCCAACTTGCCCACCGAGCCCACCGGCAATCGGGCGCGGCTGGTGGGTTTCATGTGGCTTGTGGCTTGGGCTCTCATCTATTCGTCGGCCGCCGGGATGTGCCAAGGAGGTGCATCCGGGTGGGCCGTCGAGCTACTTGTGCGAAAAGCGGAAAAAAGCCTTCCTCACGCTGGCCGACGATAGACCTTATGAAAGGCTGCCTGATCGGTCGGTTTGATCACCACTTCATCAATACATACATGGGCCGGACGACTCGCCATCCAAACCATCGTTTCTGCAATGTCTTCCGCCATCAAAGGGCGTACCCCGGCATAGATTTTGGCCGCACGAGTGGCATCACCAGCAAAACGGGTCAGGGAAAATTCGGTTTCAGCCATGCCAGGATCCAGCGAACCGACTCGGATTCCCGTTCCGTTCAGCTCCAAGCGCAACGCCTGGGTGACGGACCGTTCAGCGGCTTTCACTCCGCAATACGCCGCGCCCCCTTCGTAAACCCCGTGACCTGCCACCGATCCAACGTTTAATACCCAGGCCCCTTCGTGGTGCGGCAACAGGGGCAATAATGCCCGAGTGACCCGGAGCAGTCCGAGAAAATTGGACTGCACCATTCCTTCCCAATCTGCGTCCTGACCGGTCGCGACGGGATCAAGTCCCAGTGCACCGCCGGCATTGTTGATGAGGACATCCAAGCGCGGAGTCAGGGTGCGGACCCAAGTCGCAAAAGTTTCGACGCTCGCCGTCTCGGCAACATCGAGTCGCTGAGTGTGGACGGACGACGCCCCCGCCTGCTGGGCTGTATCAGCAGTCGCTTTCAATTTATCCAGGCGTCGTGCGCCAATCACCACATGGCAGCCTTCAGCTCCAAACGCACGAGCCGCCGCCGCTCCAAACCCGCTCGAAGCCCCCGTAATCAACACCCATTTTCCGGCCAATTTCATTGAGCGATCCTAGCGCGTGGTGCCACCCCTCGCTAGCGGTCTCGTCGGACTCGCTTCACGACCTCCGGCAGCACCGCTACCGCATGGGCAATATCCGCAGCGTCTGTTTCACGCCCTAAGCTAAGACGTACCAACGCATTCGCTTCCGCGGCGGGCACTTGCATCGCGCGAAGGACGTGGCTTGGCTCGATCGATCCCGCAGA
>JAYVTS010000265.1:0-1833 GCA_043788645.1 Verrucomicrobiota bacterium | reverse complement strand
TTTGCCTCCTACGCGATGACGGCCGACGGGTCCGTATTCGCCTGGGGCAACAACGAGCAAGCCAGCTTAGGCGACAATACGATCACCAATCGTTCTTTGCCTGTAAAAATGGTTGGTCCCGGTGGGATTGGACACTTCAATTTTCTGGTCTCGCAAACAGCGACAAATCAATTGCTACAGGCAGGGTTCTCAACGACGCCAGATCGAGGATCAGCGCCACTAACGGTAAATGTCGATGGGAGTAGTACGAAGAATCCCGACGATGGTTTGACGAAGTACGAGTGGACTACTTCCGATGGTCAAACGAGCAGCGGTGCGAAGGCCCAATTTGTATTCACGCGACCGGGCGTGTATGGGATTAATCTCCTCGTGACTGACAAAGTGGGCAGTGCCGTATATGCAAAATCTGTCCCTATCAACGTGAACTCCGCAATCGGAGAAATTCTGGCGACGCCGATGATCGCCGGCGGCATCGACTCTGTTGCTGTACTGAGGTCAGATGGCAAGGCTTTTTCATGGGGATTTAGGAACACGCTCGGTCGCTTCGAACCAGCGTGGCAGAGTACCGTTCCAAAGCAAATCGAGGTTATCTCCGGCATCACATTTTTGGCTATGAGCCCCTCACACGGCATCGCGGTAATTTCAGATGGGTCCGTGGCGGCCTGGGGTCACAATAATCTGGGCGAAGTTGGAGATGGCACGACGCTTGATCGCCCTACCCCAGTTACGCTTCCGGGGATTACAGGCGCAGTCTCGGCCGCTGCCGGGCAGTTTCATAGCTTAATCCTGAAGTCTGATAGAACCGTTTTAAGCTATGGATTGAACTCCTTCGGTCAACTCGGAAACGGGACGACGATCGACTCGAAGACAGCCTTGGCTGTACCTGGTCTAGCAAACGTGATCGCGGTTGCTGCGGGTGATAGTTTTAGCGTCGCGCTTCGATCCGACGGATCGGTGTGGACATGGGGCGCCAATCAAAATGGCGAGTTGGGGGACGGTTCGCAGACGAGTCGATCAAGCCCCGCGCCTATTCCCACACTCAGTGGTATAGCCAAGATATGGTGTAAGGCATTTCACTGTTTTGCATCGTCTGCGGACGGAGCGGTGCGCGGTTGGGGAAGGAACGTAAATGGCCAACTTGGCTTGGGAAACACTACGCCGACCTTGGTTCCTATACTCGTACCTGCATTGCAGGGATTCGTGGCATTTGCCCTCGGGTCCAGTTATACAGTAGGACTGAAACCGGATGGGTCGGTTTGGTCGTGGGGCACAAATAACTCTGGCGGACTGGGTGACGGTACTGATAGCCGAAGCATACCCACTCGCGTGCCCGGAATCTTTCGGGCGATTGCGGTCGGCGCGACAAATTCAGGCAATGGATCTTTCGCTTTGAATTTCGATGGGACCATCCTCGCGTGGGGCAACAATGGACGGGGTGAAGTCGGCGACGGGACGCTCTCACCAAGGCGCACGCCAGTTTCGGTGATCAACGAGACCCTCGATGGCGTCCTTGATCTACTTCCAGCGGTCGCGAACGACAAATCTCTCAGCAAAACACCGCCTTTTTTTTCCAAAGCCTCCTCCACCGGCGCCATCACTGATGCGACACTGACTGTCGACAATTTCACGAAGTTCAATGCAGCGGACGTTGGTACCACTAAAAGCGTCTACATCTTCGCTCTAGCCCCATCCAGACTAGTCCAGCCCGCCGCTGGCTCCCCTTCTGCCTCCATGCCCATGCGCTTAGGTTCAACTGAGAAAGGGTCAACGACAGCAGGCTCCGAAACCTGCGTCCTCGCCCAACTCAATTCATCCGGCCAACTCGTCGCCGCC
>JAYVTS010000264.1:0-5103 GCA_043788645.1 Verrucomicrobiota bacterium | reverse complement strand
GGTTTTGCCGGCGGCGGCTCGGTCAGCAAGTGCTTTCTTTTCCGCGATGGTTTTCTCGACCTGATCTTTCAACGCATCTTTGGTGGCCTGATCGATGGGCGTCGCATTCGGGTTGGCTTTGCCGGATTCTGCGTATTGCTTCCGTCGCGCTTCTTCCGCTTCCGCCTTAATGACCCGCGTTTCCGCCAGGGCCGCCCGCGCCTCGGCCGCCGCTTGCGCCGCTCGGGCTTCGGAGATTTCCGCTTCGTCCCGCGCTTGTTGAGCGGCAACGCGGGCCTTGTCCGCTTCTTCACGAGCGAGGCGGACTTCTTCGCGGGTCTGTTCCACACTGACCGCGACGGCGTAACGATCAGCGACATAGCCGGCCACGAGCCAGTCCGTTACCCAGTAGGAAGGGGCCGCGTAGACGGGATAAGGTTGCCAATAGCTACGATGATAGCCATACCAGCCTTCATTTTCCCAACCCCAGGAATAGTGAAAAGGATGGGCGATCACCACCCCGACAGGTGAATACCAATAGGGATCGTACCACCCCACGTAAATGGGCGCCGCGATGACCACCGGCGTATAAACAAATCCAAACCGACCGCGATGATATTCTCGGGTCACGGAATTGTTCACCACGGTCGTATTGTTGATGACCGTTGTATTATTAATAACGGTATTGTTATTAATAACCTGATTGTTATTATTATTATTGATGACCAGGTTATTTTTGACGACCACCGTCTTGCCGACGGTTTCGCCTTTCGCGTCTACTTTGAGGGTTTCGCGAGAGCGAACCTCCCCGTTTCGATTGTAATGCACGTTGGTCGTTTCTTTGGAACCATCTTGGTGGGTCACCTCCGCACGTTTTTCCCGATGTCCTAAATCGTATTCCGTAGCCTTCTGGGTTCCGTCAGACTTTTTGACGAACTCCCGTTCGACTCGGCCGGTGGGGCTGAGCACCTGGGTGCGTTGTTCGCCCGATTTCACTTCTACTTTTTCTCGAATTTGACCCGAAGGCGCGGTTTTGACCCTGCCGCCGTCGGCGGTCTCTTTAGTGGCCAGGACGGGGTGCAGTGCTTTGATCGGTTCCGGTGCTCTGACCAAACTCGTGGGTGTTGGCGGCGTTTTGACCGTTTCCGCCACACCTGAAGCCGGTTTGTATTTTTCCTCCGGCTTGGTTGGTAGCCGGACGGTTTCCGGGAGCTTGATCGGGGGCTCGGCCGCATTGGGTATCACCGTCGGTGGCTTGGGCGATTCCGGGGTCTTGGTCACGGACCGTACGGACTCTTGGCCGCGTGCGGGTGGTTTGGAAGGATTGAACGAGTTAAGCGGTGGCTTCGAGGAATCCGTGGTCGTGGCCGGGGGCCTGCCATAGTCCGTGGATCGGGTTGGGGCAATTGGGGATGGAGTAGGCGGCCGCTGGCCGCTGGTTGTTGGCGGCGGGGATGTTCGTTGGGGAGCGGATTTTTGCGGGACCTGCTTGCCTTTTTCTTGGGCCTTTTCTTCGGCGTGGCTGGGGGAGAGGCTAGCCAAGAGAGCCAGGCTGAGGCCAGCGGTGAGCCAGCGAGAATTCGTATTTTCCATGTTTGCGGTCTCCTTTTTTGGAGGCTTTGTCTGCCGGCAAGCTGCGCTACAGAAATGCCTGCGCAAAGCTATCCACGATCCGTTTCCACACACACACAAAGGGGCATTTCAGGAGCAGGCGTGACGAGGTTTTTGTTTTTTGTTTGCAACCGATTCAATATAAACGCTTTCCCCCAACACGCTTGCGGTAGGGTAGCGACCCTCTTTGTCGGCAAGCAGGAACGAACTGGTTTGTAAGGTGAAGCAGGAAGCGGACGGCGAATCCTCCGCGCCGCGGCCCATGGCTTCGACGGCGCCTTCCACGCTCGCCCAAACGGTCATGACCACGACAGGAAGGGTGGCCTCGAGTTGCTGGACTTTCGCAAGGAGTTCCAGCCCTTCCTGCCCGGCCGTTGTCGCCCAAGGAACGTCCGTATTCAATCCTTCATCGAACGATCCTGAAAAAATCTTTCTAGTTTCAAGCCCCGCCGGGCCGCCGGGCATAACGCTGGGCCAGAATCGCACACACCATCAATTGGAGCTGATGAAAAATCATGATTGGCAGGACCATTGGACCCACGACCGGGCCTGAGAACAGTACCTGGGCCAAGGGGATCCCGCTGGCTAAGCTTTTTTTGGAACCACAGAAAACAATCGCGATTTCGTCTTCTTTGCTGAAGCCGAGCCGTCGGGCAATGAACGTGGTCACTGACAAGGCGGCGGCGAGGAGAACGGCGCAGACGGCCAAAAGGCTGACCAAGGCTGGCCAGTGCAGTTGGTGCCACAAACCCTGGTTAATGGCCTCGCTAAAAGCGGTGTAGACGACGAGGAGGATGGAGCTTCGATCCACGGTGCCGAGCAATTTTTTGTAGCGATCCACCCAGCGGCCAATCCAGTAGCGCGAAAGATGGCCCAGGAGAAATGGCACCAGCAATTGCAGCACGATGGACCGTATTGGAGCCCACCGACTGGCGGCGTGTTCCGGCGCCATCGACAGCAAAATTCCGACAAGCAAGGGTGTGAGAAAAATCCCGATCAAGCTCGATGCCGAAGCGCTGCACACCGCTGCGGGCACGTTGCCTCGGGCTAGGGACGTAAAGGCGATCGCCGATTGGACGGTAGCCGGCAAGGTGCAAAGGAAGAGGAAGCCATCCGCTAGGCCCGCGGGTAGGAAGCCTTTCAACAACGGTCGAAACGCGAGGCCAAGCAGGGGAAACATCACAAAAGTGGCGGCAAAGACCACGCTGTGTAGTCGCCAATGGGTTGCTCCTGCCGTGATTGCCGTGCGGGATAGTCTTGCCCCGTGTAGGAAAAAGAGCAGCCCAATGGCGAACTTCGTGAGCCATTCAAACGTCGTGGCCGCTAGGCCATGGCTGGGCCAGACGCTCGCAATAATAACCACAGCCCCGAGTGCGAGAGTGAAATTATCTGGCCGAAATTTGGACCGAACCATTGGATTTTGCTTTGGATTTCGAGACAAAAAAACAGCACAGCGGATGGGCTGTGCTGCGATTTAGGCAGGCTCGACTCAACGAGGAATTCATCGAGCCTACTTGAGGCTAATTGGGGCGATTCTGGGCTACTTGCCCTTCTTTGCCTGTTTAGCGGCTTTTTTCTCTTTGGGAGTCTTTGTGGGAGCTTTCTTTTTTTCCTTTTTTGCGTCGTTGGCTTTCATAGGTGTTCTTGTATTTAATTATTTCTGAAACGGGTGACCACCATTTAGTAGGTCTGATTTTGAGAAGGACAATGTTTATGTCGGGGTAAGTGCCCATTAGAGTTCCCGAATCTTCATGTTTCGAAACCACGTTTCGTCCTGATGATCGGTCAGCATGATCTTCCCTTTGCCCGGGGCAAAACCCTCCTTGCCTTTGAACTTACTTTGTCCCACGAGCGCCTTCCACTCTGCGGCTTTGGTATCGGCTTCCACGACGAGTTTGCCGTTGAGCCAGTGTTGAATTTTGTCATCGCTGACGATGACTCGACTCGTATTCCATTCTCCGGCTGGTTTTACCGGTTTGTCCGCCTTCGCCGTTTTGATGTCGTAAATGCACGCTGTCGTGTGGGATCCACCGATCAGGGCGTCGGAATTTCTGACGTCGTCGATCATCTGATACTCAATTCCGAGCCATTCGCGTTTTGGGCCGACCTGGGTCACCCAATATTTCACGCCATTGTTGGCGCCTTCGGCGATCCGCCATTCCCATTCCAGTTCGAAGCTCGAGTACTCCTTTTCTGACACAAGGTTGCCGCCTTTGCCTTTCAAATGCAGCATCCCTTCACCCGCGGTCCAACCCGGCCCCGGCTTTCCATCTGGGGCGGAGGCGTTGACCCAGCCGGCGAGAGATTTCCCGTCCACCAATGTCTGCCACGGCCCGGCGGCGGTTGCGGAGAATGTCGTCAAAAGAGTAGCCATTACGACCTTGAGCAGTGCGGAGTGCAAAGAGAGGGACTTCATCCCCGCTCTCTATCCCCGGCCGCCCAGGGTTGTCCAGACTATTCCGATTTTTAGTTATAAATCGTTTTGATTTTAACTTGTTGCGACGATTCCTCGCAACAACGCGAGCGGTTTTTGAACTGTTTGCTGCTTGGTTTTCAAGCACCGTCTGAGCCGAACGTGGACCTGGCGCGGCTCCATCGCCTAGAAACGTTCGAATCCATAGGCCCGGGCATCATCACTCATTCTTCGGCACCAACCGTCGATTTTCTGCCAGCCATCGCCCTCGGATTTGTATTGCAAATCAAGCACCGAGTCGATGTGCAACACGGCCCTCGCGACCAAGGTGCTGGACAGTATCTTAGTTGGAATTTGGGCCTGCGGTCGATCAACCCGAACCCCAGCCAACACCTGAGCAAAGTCAAAGACTTTGCTCGCATAGCGCCAGATCAGGGCTAGTCGACTCGGGGGCATCGAAGTGAATCGGATTGGACTGCTTCACCCCGTCGGAACAGCTCAAGAGTGATCTTGGAAAGTTCCTCCAAGCGCTCTCTGTGGTCCTGGTAAACTCGGACCGCCTCCTGGATTCTGGTTTGTCGTTCGTTTTTCGGTCGTTTTGAACAGTGAGCAGTTTCTTGCGAGCTTGATTCGGTCCCAAATGGGAGAGCAGGTAATAACAGGGGCCATGTTTTGCGCCTCTGGCGCAGGCGCAAGTGGCGAAACCTTCCACAAAGGAACCCCGCACTAGCGCGGAGCCACCAATAGGGCTGGCAACAAACCCGCCTTGCGCTGACGCAAGGCCGGGGTGGAGTTACGGCGTAATGAGAATATCCTAGCCATGTGGGAGGGTAAGATTATCCCCAAAACCCAAAACCCACCCAAGCAATGAAAAAGAATCTCTCAACGATCCGAATCTACCCTAACCCCTTGGATCTCAATCAACACCCAACAGCATTGCGAAATTGCTGGCCCGATAGCAGGGCGTTGTTGATTTCAATTTTTAGACACGGCCTACGGTCCGTCCTACCCGACGGTATCGACCCTCAAATCCCGCATGACGCTTATCCCCGGCAAGGGCACCCCCCGAATCGGCCGAGCCCCATCCTTCCGTTTGGGCC
>JAYVTS010000263.1:0-2043 GCA_043788645.1 Verrucomicrobiota bacterium | reverse complement strand
TGGCGCAGTTAGACGTCCTGGCAGGATTTGCGGAAACCGCTCGTCACTATCGTTGGTCGCGACCTGAGGTAGCCGATGCGGGCGTCTTTTGGGTCCAAGAAGGGCGACACCCTGTTCTAGAACAGGTGTTGATCAACGAACGGTTTGTGCCGAACGATACAACTCTAGATCCCGCTCAGGAACAGATTGCCCTGATTACCGGCCCGAATATGGCCGGCAAAAGTACTTATATCCGGCAGGTAGCCCTCTTGGGTTTGCTGGCCCACACAGGCTCTTATGTGCCAGCCGCCGCCGCTCGGATCGATCTCTTGGACCGGATCTTTACCCGGATCGGTGCAAGCGATGATCTCGCCCGAGGTCAGAGCACGTTCATGGTAGAAATGAGTGAAACGGCCAACATTCTCAATAATGCCACCCGCCGCAGTCTGGTCATCCTCGACGAGATCGGGCGCGGGACCAGTACCTTTGATGGCCTGAGTATCGCTTGGAGTATCGTTGAACATCTGCACCATCAAATCGGAGCGAAAACCTTATTCGCCACGCACTATCATGAACTGACCGAATTGGGGTCTACCCCGATTGAAAGCGGCCCACGCACCGGGGAAGAAAATCACCCCGCTAGAGGCGTGTTGGAAACTCCACCTTTAGGAGCGAATGGGACGACGCCTACCGGTCCCTCGCCAGTGCTGAGTCGCGTACGCAACTACCATGTGGCGGTACGGGAGTGGAACGATCAATTGATCTTTTTGCGCAAGGTCCGCCCAGGACCCACCGACAAGAGCCATGGCATTCAGGTGGCTCGACTGGCCGGCGTGCCGCGTCCGGTGATTGATCGGGCGCGGGAAATTCTCCGAGTATTAGAAGAAGCGGAACTGAACTTACAACAGGTCCTGGGTGGCGAGGCCGCCGGAGCGGAAGTCGTCCAAGAAATCAAATCGGGGAATCGTCCGCGGACTCCGCGTCGATCCGAGCGCGAAAGATTGCAAACCGTTACTCCTACTCCTCAGTTGGATTTATTCTCTTACGCTCTCCCGGTGGTTTGAGTTGACGATGCATGATGATGCTCATGCGAACGATTGTCGATCTACCTGCCGAGCAGCTCGCAGGCCTTGCGCGCTTCTGCTCTGAACAAAAAATTTCGCGGGCCGAAGCGGTCCGGCAAGCAGTAGATCGGTTGATCAAAGACTCGTCGATTGCTAGGAAAAACGTTGGCTTTGGGATCTGGAATCACAAAGGGAAGGATCCTCATTCAGTTGCCTCGTCGTAACTCGGAATGCCAAAGACTTTCCGATCAAAGAACCCGGAGTGCGAATTCCGTATTCGTTGGCTTCTTAAAGAAACAACCTATTTTTCAGACGAGCCTGCCTTCGCCATTGTTTCGGCGGCCGGACCGAAGGACCATACTGGCTTTGCTTGGAGACCGTGCCAGACCCTTAAGACACCGTCGAGGCCTCCAGCTACCACCGTCTGTCCATCGGGAGTGACCGCAAGTGCTTGTTGATAATCGGCCGGACGTTCGTAGTCGCGGACGTGTTCTCCGCCGCGCTTCCATACCGACACCGCCGGATCCCCCGTCACGCCCACGACTTGGTCGTCATCTAGAAACGCAACCCCGGTAAACTCTTTGCCCCCCGCTTGGACTTGCTTGCGTTTATCGCCCGTGAAAACATCCCAGAACTTCAACGTACTTTCCGCCCCACCGGTCGCCAACGTTCGGCCATCCGGCGACCAAGCGAGCGCCAAGACGTGGCCCGTGTGACCCTCAAAAATGCGTTCAGGTCGGGCCGAAACGGTATCGACCAATCGGGCAAAACGATCCGCTCCACCCGTAGCCAACCAACGGCCATCTGGTGACCACGCAACGGACAAGACACTGTCACTGTGCAGATTCGTGAATGCATAGCGAAGCTCACCGGTCGTCGGTTCAAAGACGTGGACGTCGCCGCCGCGCGAAGGCTCGCCGCCGCCAATCGCTAACCTTTGACCATCGGGCCGAAAAGCCAGGGCGTTAATTCGATCAGAAAAAAGCAAATTTGTTTCGTG
>JAYVTS010000262.1:0-6074 GCA_043788645.1 Verrucomicrobiota bacterium | reverse complement strand
GATTACCATGAAAGCCAAGATTCTCTTGCTCGGCTTTGCCCTGATCACGGTGGCCGGTACGTTTGTTCCGATCGGGCATGTGGCTCATCTGGCCCATCTGGGCGGATTGCTCGGTGGGTTGGGGGTGGTGAATCTGATGACCGTGAAACCCTTGGGCTTAATACCGCCCGAGGAATTAGAGCGCGCAAAAACGAAATAATTGTTCAATTTCGAGTTTCTTCGAGCTTGGCGATGGCCATGGCACCGTTTCAGCGGAGAGTTGCCTAGACGTTTTTCTTCACTAACTCTTTTCTCATGTATCGCATTCAAGGCGGGGACCAAAAGGAATACGGCCCGATCACCGCGGATCAAGTCCGACAATGGATTGCGGACAAGCGGCTGAATCGTTTTTCCCTGTGCGCGGGCACGGATGGGATTTGGAAACCGCTCGGGCAATTTTTGGAATTCAACGACGCGCTCTCGTTGTCGGGTGGTGTCTCGTCCGACGTGGGTACACCCAGCGGTGGGGAAGCAAACTCCGGCCGGGCAAACGCGCTGCAACAGGTGAGTACGCCCGCAATGGTGTTGCTCATTGTCGGTATCGTTTTGGCTCTTTTGTCGCTGGCAAACGTCGTCATGCTAGGGTCCGGTAAATTCGTGCCGCCGGTAGTACCCGGGATGGATGAAAACGGACGGCGATTCATGGAAGCCTATTTCGGCTTCCTAGCCCAACACGGGTGGAAGGTGGGCCTATTCCAATTATTTGGGGCTTCGATGGCAATTGTAGCCGCGATTCGACTCAAAAAACTGCGGAGTTTTGGTCTGGTGACGACGGGGACCCTACTCGTCATGCTGCCCTGTTTTACTCCTTGCTGTTGCTTGGGGCTGCCAGTCGGTATTTGGGTGGTCCTCGTCATGAATCGACCGGAAGTGAAACCTTATTTCGAGTAAGCAATGACCGACTGCCCGCCGCGCTTGGATTCTCTAGGGCGAACCTCGCGCCCCATCCCCGTCGCGTGGTGGTTTGGACTGGCGGGACTGGCGGGGCTGCTGCTGGTTGGGTGGCAAGCTCCAGACGGTCAGTTTTTTTATCCCCAATGCTTTCTGTACGTGACGACGGGCTGGCAATGTCCCGGCTGCGGAATCACGCGCTCCACCCACTGCCTGCTGCACGGACACGTCGGTGAAGCCTGGCGGCTCAATGCGCTCTGGGTGCTTTTGTTGCCACTGATCCTTTGGACCTACGTGGCGTGGCTCGTCAACGAAACCTGGAACCTTCGCTGGTTCCAGCCCCTCGGAACTCGCCTGGGTTTAGCGGTGCTCTTTGGTTCGATGGCGGGCTACGGAATTGCTCGTAACCTACCGTGGGCAGTTTGGCTGCGACCCTAGGAGCAAGCATGACGCCCACTCGTACCGCTGCCGTACTCGACGATTTACAGCGGTTTGAATCGCGCAACATCACCTACCTCGATCCGACGGGCGGTTGGCCGATTGTATGGGAACGCGCCCGCGGTCATTACGTCTGGGACGTGGAAGGGCGCCAATACCGCGATCTCACCGCGGCCTTCGGAGTCGCGGCCGCGGGACATGCAAATTCTCGGGTCGTCCGTGCCGGGCAACGTCAGATGGCAAGGCTGCTGCATGCGATGGGAGATGTGCATCCGCACCCGTTGAAGGCGCAGCTCGCTCGGCGACTTTCCGAACTTACTTTTGGGCGTTGGACCGCGGGTGCTTGCGGGAAAGTCATCTTTGGCAATTCGGGATTTGAGGCGGTGGAAGCGGCCTTGAAAACCGCCCGCTTGGCCACGGGCAAACCGGGGGTAATCGCCTTTGAAGGCGCCTATCATGGGCTCGGCTATGGCACGTTGAACACCACGCATCGGGACCATTTCAAAGCGCCTTTTCGAGATCAGTTGCGGGAATTTGGCCGCTTCATTCCGTTTCCCGTGCGGCCTCAGGATCGTTTTTTTGGCGCCGACTCGACGGCGGATGAGGAGCGAGTTGAAAGTGCTCTACTCGCGGCCTTCCGCCAAGGCGACGTTGGGGCGATCTTAGTCGAGCCCATTCAAGCCCGAGGCGGAATTCGGATACCCGATGCGGCCTTTCTCCGTCGCTTACGGACCCTCGCTGACGTGCAGGGTGCGTTGCTGATTCTGGACGAAATCTATACGGGATTTGGGCGCACCGGGAAATGGTTTGCCTGCGAGCATACGGCAGTGATACCCGATCTTATTTGCTTGGGAAAAGCTCTCACCGGCGGGTTTCCATTATCGGCCTGTATCGGGAGAGCGGAGGTGATGGATGCCGCTTGGCCCGTTTCCGATGGCGAAGCGATCCATACCAGCACCTTCCTGGGCCATCCCGTGGGTTGCGCGATGGCCTTGGCCCAGATCGATGAAATAACTCGACGCGATTTGCCCACCCGCGCTGCCAAGTTGGGTAGCCTTCTGCTGGAACAGTTACGAGAATTACCTGATAAAATGGGCTCGCTCCAACTGCGGTCTCGGGGGATCGGGTTGATGGCGGGACTTGAAATTCGGAGTGCAGACGGGCAACCGGCTACTCAGGTCTCCCTGGCCGTAGTGAAGGCGATGCTTCATCGCGGCTTCATTGTTCTGCCGGAGGGTGAGCATGCGGAGGTCCTTGGGCTGACCCCTCCTTTGACGATACCGGGTACTGAACTGCGTCGGGCGGTAACCGCTTTGGGTGCGGTGCTGCGGGTTGTTGGGGAAACGGATCACTCAAATTCTCTATCATGATGAGAATTTAACGCCATCGTCGCGACCGAATGAGTATCGCCACCCGCACCGGAGATTCAGGTTCAACCGGGCTCATGTATAATCGCCGGATTTCAAAATCACATCCGCGAGTAGAAGCTTATGGCAGCGTCGATGAACTCAACGCCGCGATGGGCGTGGCGCGGGCTCAGGCAGTGGAAAAATTCCTGCGGGAGAGTTTGTTAGTCATCCAAAAAGATTTAGTCATTCTCATGGGTGAATTGGCCACGGCCACGGAAGACCGAGAACGATATGTGCGCGACGGGTTTCAGCTCGTCACCCCGGAGTTGACGGCAAAACTGGACCGTTGGGTTGCTGAAATCGAAGCCCAGAAAGTGTCGTTCAAAGGCTGGGCGACGCCGGGTGGGACGGTGACGTCCGCGGCCTTGGATGTCGCTCGGACGAATTGTCGCCGCGCGGAGCGGCGGGTATTTGCTTTGAGCGAAATAGGCCACCAACCGAATGCCGAGATCATCGTCTATTTGAACCGGCTGAGCGATTTGCTTTGGCTCATGGCACGCTGGGACGAAACGAAAGCCGGGGTGGACGCAGGTTAGTACTAGAGCGACACTTCGCCATTCTCGCGGGGACTCTCGTTCCACCGCCGTACCCGCGGCCCGGTGGTGCGAGAGTCCGCCAGTCAACCGTTCAAAGAAAGTGTCGCTGTAGTGTTAGCTTTGCCCGGAGTTTTTTTGGCTAAGCACGGGCCGCTAAATCCACAAAATTCTTGAGCAGACGGAGTCCGTTTGCCTGGCTTTTTTCTGGGTGAAACTGGGTGGCAAACACATTTCCTCGAGCGGCGCTCGAGGCAAATTTCTGCCCGTAAGTCGTGTAGGTGGCGATGATCGAGGGATCGATCGGATTCGGGAAAAAACTATGCACGAAGTAAAACCAACTGCCCGTCGGTAGCCCGCGATAGAGTGGGCATTCGGGTTGCGCGACCTCGATTTGGTTCCACCCGATCTGCGGAACCTTCAAGCGCGGCTCGGTGGGTGTGGGCTGAAAACGGACGACCGAGCCCCCAAAAATCCCTAACCCCAGGGCACAAGAATTGAACTCTTCGCTTCGCTCAAACAACGCCTGGTATCCGACACAAATACCCAGGAAAGGTCGTCCACTGGCAATCCAGTCTTGGACCGCCACGCCCAACTCCTGGCGTTGCATGGCGTTGATGCAATCGTCAAACGCGCCAACGCCTGGCAGAACCACGGCCCGGGCGTCCGCGAGGCCGGAGGCGGATCGAGTGCGGACCACCTCCGCTCCGACGTGGCGAAGCGCCTTTTCGACGGATCGAATATTACCGGAATCGTAGTCCAAAAGAGCGATCATGAATCGGAGGGTATCCTCACCCCGGGGAGCTTCGTTTTTGTTTCGTCGGCGGCAAGCTCCTGCTCGGTCCGCAGGCGCAATTGTCCGCAGGCGGCGTCGATATCGTGTCCTTTTTCAATTCGCAACGTCGTGGTGATACCGCAGGAGCGGAGTTCTTCCGCGAATCGTTCACAGTTCGCTTCCGCGGGACGTTCCCAAAGCAAACCTTCGACCTGATTGTACGGGATCAAATTGACCTTGGCGTGCAAACGGCGTGCCAATCGGGACAGGTGAGGGACCTGTTCCAGTGCCTCGTTGACGCCGGCGATCAAGATGTATTCCAAGGTGATCATCTGGCCTTTCTTGGCCACGTATTGCTCGCAGGCTGAGGTCAGTTCCGCGATGGGGTATTTTTTATTAATCGGCATGATTTGGCCTCGAACCGCATCGGTGGCCCCATGTAGCGAGATGGCGAGTCGGAATTGGAGCGGATCATCGGCGAGATCCCGAATTCTGGGCACGACGCCACTGGTTGAAATGGTAATCTTGCGCGCCCCGATTTGGCCACCCCAAGGCGCATTGAGCGTGCGAAGGGCGGCCATCAGGTGGGTGTAGTTGGCCATGGGTTCGCCCATGCCCATGATCACCAAATTATTAATTAAACGCTCAGAGGTTTCCGGAGCCGGCGAAGCGTTTTTCGAGGCGCCCCCGTCAATCCCTGGGCCGGTTGGGGCTGCCGCGGCGGCTTCTGCGGCGGCAGAAGCCGAGTTCCATCGTTCGATTCCGAGCACCTGCCCAATGATTTCCCACGGTTCCAGATTACGTTTCCAACCTTCGAGACCGCTGGCGCAGAATCGGCAACCGTAAGCGCAACCCACCTGAGTCGAGACGCAAAGGGTGTGGCGATCACTCCGGTCACCATCGAGAGCTAGGTTCGCAGGAATCAGGACACTTTCTACCAGGGCACCGTCGTGGAGGCGCCAGAGAAACTTTTGGGTAGCATCGCGACTACCTTGTTTCCGGATCAGTTGGAGGCTTCCGAGGGAGTATTTGGCGGCCAACAATTCGCGGAGTGTTTTGGGTAGATTTGAAAGCTGCCCCCACGCGGATGCCCGCCGAGGGTACAGCCAACTAAGCAATTGTTCGACGCGATAAGCTGGCTGAGTCCATTCAGCGAAATTCGCCGCAAGCTCATCTCGAGTCTGATTTCGGATGTCCGGTAACACCGAGAGAGGTTAGGGGAGCTAGGCAACAGAGAAAGCCCGGCTTTTCTGCCTCCGTTTCACCCGGAGTTCATTAGCCCGGTCAGGGTAGCCTCGAAATCGTCCATCGAAAAATCAAAGAATAGAAGGTCGCGTCTAGGGGTGCAACTCACGCCCCGCGTGGTGGATTGAGGAGGCCAGCAGCAGGCGGTTTTAATTTCTGGAAACGTGGGTCAGTTGGGCGTGCGGAAACAGCTTCTCTCAATAACCGTTACGCCAAAACGTATCGAGGGTGAGGAGGGCTTCGTCGCCGAGCTGGGACCAGAACTGGCCGCAGCGCTTCATCCGACATTGATATTGCCGGCAGGTCGATTCGATCGTGCCCGAGCCCACCGGTTCATGGCGGAGGTCGGCTTCCGTGTATTTCATCCGCTCGCGATTGTTAGTGAAGTGCTCCACCGTGGTGTTAACCTTTTTGGCCTGCGCCGCCGTGAGCGTGGGCAGGAGTTTCTTCAGCTCCGCGATCACGGCCGGGGTCTGGTCTGCTCGCACTTGCCGGAGCAAGGGCTTGACCCATTGGCGTGCCTCCGCAGTTCCGGCGCCATGAAGTTCATGGGCGACGGCCCAAAGGTAAGCGTTGGCGTGGAACAGATCCAAACGTAGCACGGCGCCGGGGAACCGGTCCTGGGCGGCATTCCAAATCCAGACCCAGACCACCTGACTTCCCGGAATTGGGGTGGCCCCGATGAGCTGATAGACGAGGCGGAGGTCGGTGCCTGGATAGGTGGTTTCGGTGGCGGTGAGTTCG
>JAYVTS010000261.1:0-4319 GCA_043788645.1 Verrucomicrobiota bacterium | reverse complement strand
ACATCCCGAACGATAAAAAACGGCGGAGGGGGTGTCCAGAATCTTCTCGCAAACAATTTGTAATCAACAGCTAGTCGGGGAGAAAAGGCGCGTCCTAGTTGCCACAAAAGGACGCCAAAAGAAGCCAACATCCGTCAGAGAATTTTTCGCGTTCTATGCGTTCTTTTACGGCAATTCCAAGTATATGCGGTGAAGTTCCAGGTCTAAAGCCCCAGCCAGTAAAGCCCGATCTTGATCCATAACGGGATTGTAAAGAGCCCTACGGCTGACGTGGCCACCACCACCCGCACCGCCGTGAGCACGTCCCCACCGTAGTGACGCGCCATTACGATTGGAAACACAGCCGCCGGCATCGCCGCTTCCACAATGAGGACTCGCTGGAGTTCCGGCGAACACGGAATGAATCGGGCCGCTGCTAACATCAATACCGGCATGATCATACAACGCACCAAAACACTCACACCCATCAAACGAAGCCCCGCTCCACCCCGCAATGCCCCGAACGTTTCAGCCATCGTGGCGCCAATGAGAACAATGGCGAGCGGAAAGGCACAAACGCCCAACATTTGATTCGTGGTGCCAATGAAACGAAAGGCGACCACGAGCGGCGAAGGAAACCACGGAGCGGCGAATAAGAAGTTCAGCGCGACCGCCACGAGGACGCCCACGATCGGCGCGTTAATGAGCCTGCGCCATTCTCCGAACCCCGCGTGCCCTAGGGTAATCAGTCCCAGCGTCCACATGCCCGTATCCACGCCGAGATTGTGCAGAAACAGGACTCCGAGCGTACCCGTCGGAAATAACTTCTCAATAATAGGCTGCGGCACATAGCCATAATTCTGAATGCCATTGACCGCAGCAAAGGTTCGCTGCTCTTGCTCAGTGATCGCTCCGCAAAACCGCCGTAGCATCCAGGCCACCGCCAACCCGAGACAAATACCGCCAAACCCAAAGAGCGGTGGAATCAAAAGATTTCGCAAGTCACGCAACGGTGGATTACCCACCACCTTGTCGAGGATCAGACACGGCACGAGCACGTTTACCACCACGCGGATCAGTGTTTGGTCCGCTTCCGCGGTTAACCAATTGATCTGACGCAACAAGACGCCGATCCCGGTCAGACAAAACACTGGCAACACCGCCGATAAAACCTCCCAAAAGCCATGCATGGTGGGATATTTGGTTCGACTCGATCGGTGAATCATCAATGACCGGGGGCAACCGCCCCGAGCCCTGGCCGCATGGTTGAGAGCGGGCTAGGTTTTTTCGTCCCAAAACGCGCCACCAATTTCATAATGACCACATAAAAGACGGGTGTCAGAAACAAGCCAAAGAACGTCACGCCAATCATCCCTGCAAACACGGCTACCCCCATCGCTTGTCGCATTTCTGCCCCAGCACCGTGTGAGGTGACCAAGGGATAGACCCCGGCAATAAACGCAATCGAAGTCATTAAGATCGGGCGTAAACGAAGGCGACAGGCTTCCAAAGCTGATTCAACAATCCCCTTGCCTTCCTGCTGTTTTTCCCGCGCAAATTCGACGATTAGAATCGCGTTTTTACACGCGAGTCCGACCAAAACGATTAAGCCGATTTGAGTGAAAATATTATTATCCGAACCCTTGATCAGTTTTCCAAGATCATCGAAGTGACTCCGAAAAGGCGCGTCCGCTTGGGCGATGACTTGATACGTTCGACCGAAACGATTGAAGTCATTGACATACAAGGAGCCCAAATAGATCTGCATGGTCTTAAACAGATTCTGCAACGGCACGCCCTGGGATTTCGCTTTCACGCGATCGACATCCGCCGCGAGCTGCGGTACGTTGATTTGGTAGGTCGAATAGATCCCCTGCAACACATTGGTCGCATAGGCTTGGCAAATAGTAGCCCAGGTGGTGTTGTAGAGGGCCTCTTGCCCCAGATTTGCGCGATCCTCAACATACAGCTTGAAGCCGCCTCCTGTACTCAGCCCATTGACGGGCGGGGCATTAATGACCAAACAGCGGGCTTCCTGAATCTGCCCAAATAGTTCCATTAACTTTGCTTGAATTGCGGCTGCCGAAAGGTCATGGCTCCGCCGTTCCTCAAACGGTTTAAGCGAAATGAAGGTGATTCCGGAATTGGGGCTGGCGGTAAATCCGTTCGGGGAAAGTCCGGGGAACGCTACCGAAGCCTCCACACCCGGAACCGCGAGGGCCATTTCAGTCATTTTTTTCACCACTGCGTCCGTTCGATCCAGCGATGCCGCGTCCGGCAACTGAGCCACACAGATTAAGTACTGTTTGTCTTGGTCCGGTATGAAACCAACGGGAACCGACCTGAAAACCACACCGGTCAGGAAAACCAGACCCTCGTAAACGAACAACGCCACCGTGCTCACCCGGATGACCCGGGCAACCCCGGCCGAGTATTTGCTGGTTGCCCAGGCAAAAAATCGGTTGAAAGGACGGAAAAACCACCCCAGGAGCACGTCCAGAAATCGCGTAAACCGATCCTTTGGGGCCTGGGGTGATTTAAGCAAAACCGCGGAAAGCGCCGGCGAAAGCGTCAGTGAATTGAACGCCGAACGCAGCCATCGTTTTCCCCACATTTCTTGATAGGTCTAAGGCGTTGCTTCCAGGTTGCTGAAAGATGGGAATTGCGGCCGCCGAGCGATTATTGAGTCGCGAACGCAAAGCAAATTCTCCGGCCCCCAACTCGACCCGGGCCACGTCTCCCAGCCGAACGAGTTCACCCGAGGGTCCTGCTTTAATAATGATCTCACCAAATTCCTTTTCGTCAATGAGTCGGCCCTTGGCGTTGACCACGAGTTCAAAGTCCACGGCTCCCGCCACCGGTTGTTTACCTACCGCACCCGCGGCAATTTGTACGTTCTGTTCCCGGATCGCGGTGACCACGTCGCTCGACCAGAACCAATCCAACGAGCGCCACCGAGAGGGCGACAGTATTTTTCATAATGATGAAACGACTGCAGATGAATTGAACAAAGGAAATTGAAACCGCTGAATCCGATGACCCGACGTCGATCATTCGCTCCAGCTAAAGTTGGTGCGTTGAAGGAGGTCCTGCTGGTGACGGTGCCATTCCTGAAGCGTCGCCGCTTTTTCAGCGGCGAGAACCCACCAAAAAAAACGCGGAAACTCGGTCAGCGCCGCAATAGCCTCGGCCTCCGCCACCGCTTGCCGAACCTGCTTTTCTGACAACGCAAACTCCGATGCCAGATCGGAGATCAAAGCGTCCTTGGTACACTGCCATCGAGGCAATTCCTCCAGCGTTAGCCGAGTTGGAGCGAGCGCGAGATATTCCGTAGGAACCGAAACACGGCCCCTCAATTCACACATTGTTGACTGATCGTCTATCATAAAATAAGCAACGTCGTTAGGGGTTAATTCCTGGGGAACTCAGCTCAAGAAAACGAAACCGCGGCGGCGCCGAGCAATCGGAAGACGGGGCTAACCAGGTCTCCAAGGAGTTCGGGATCGTTTTGGACCTTGGCCTGGAGCAAGCGGCCGTTGACGAAAGAGCAGGCTTCCTGGGCGGCTTGCTTCGGATCGCGCACAGAAACGACTCCTTCTCTCTTGGCCTCAGCGATGGCCGTCTCCAGGTAGCGGAACATTCGGCCCATCATTTCCTCGGCAATGGCGCGAATTTTGGGGTCTTGGGTTGCCAATTCCGAACCCACATTGCAGTAAGGACATCCTACCACATGACCAAACTGCTCAAACTTCTCTTTTTGTAGAGCATAGAGGGTTTGGCACCAGTTTTCGATCCGATCCAAAGGCGGCACTTGGGGTGAAAATATTGCGTCAAAGAGCGGCCTGCCTTCGCGCCATTTAGCCTCGTAAGCCGCCAATGCCAGGGCAGACTTGCTGGGAAAAAAATAGTAAAAACTCCCCTTTCGAACGTCCGCACGGACACAGATATCATCGACGCTCACACTTCCGTAGCTGCTCGTCCATATTAGATCGAGCGCAGCCGTCAGCAGGCGTTCTTTGGCATCACTGGTACGTCCCATATGGATCGTTCTTGACTGAACAGTTAACAAAAAAACTCAGTCGGTCAAGGACGGAAAAGCACAACGTCATCCGCGCCTGTTCAAGAAGGCCAACGAAGGCCCAGTGGCGGTGGCGCAACTGAGTGAGGGGTCCACGGAGAGGCTCGCTAACTCTCGTTCGTTTTGAAGAAAAGACTCAACCGCGCCAAAATCCTACCTGCTGGCTAGCCCGGATATTTCATAAGCCCGGCGACAGAGTGCCCGCTGGGGGCGAAACTTGGGGAAATTGCTCTGGGAACGGCTCCGATGGGCGGGTTTGAAG
>JAYVTS010000260.1:0-1819 GCA_043788645.1 Verrucomicrobiota bacterium | reverse complement strand
GTGGGATTTGATGTCCGAGAGTGTTCGGAAAGCGCGCGAAGTTGAAATCCAAGCTCGGGTCGAAAAGTCCCGACATCGGCATGATCGCGAGGTTCGGTTGACCACGCTGTCCGAGTTTGGTGAATGGGTTCAAGAGAAGCTGTTTTTTCTGGACTATGCACCGGTCATTTTTACTTCGGCGACGGAAGGATTTCAGCTGGATCGATTGTTGGAGGCGGTGCGGTATGTGGCGGCGCAGTTACGGCAAAAAATCCCGACTGGTATTTTGAACCGAACCTTGAATGACGCGGTGGAGCGGCGCCAACCGGTGAGCGATCAAGGGCATCGTCTGCGTTTTTACTATGCGACGCAGGTGAAGTCTGCCCCCCCCACATTCCTCCTGTTTGTTAACCGGGACGAGCTGTTCAACGTCCAGTACACCAAGTACCTGGCGGGCATGATGCGAGCCGCATTTGGGTACGAAGGCTGTCCGGTGATCATGGTTCCCAAGGCGAGGCCGAAGACGATCGAGCCGCTCCGGAAATACAAGCGCCAGCCCTTTGCGACCGATCGAAATCTACGACACGGTCGAGAATCGCAGCGGAAGGCAACGCAAGTGCCAATTCCCAAGAAGAGAAAGATGATCGCGAGTGGGGCTGATTTACCGCCCCGACTGCGTAAAGGCAAAAATCGTTCCAACGTGAAGCCAGGGCGAACGACCAAACTTCGCAGGTAGAGTCGGTTTGAGGTGATGCCGACGGACTTTCACCCGACCGCTGCCCACCGTGGTGGGCTCCGGTGGAGCGAAACTCCCGCGAGCCAGTTCTTTGGTTCAGTTTAGTTCCGCCAACTCGAAGGCAAAACGAGCTCGCACAGACTCTCGTTCCTCCACTCTGGCGCTTCGTTTAGGCGGATGACTTTCAGCGATGAAATTGAAGAGGAGTCCGCTTCACCATGGATTCCTCAGCCGCCTTGACTTTAAACGCCGAACGTAAGAGCCAGTGTTTGGTAATTAGATTATTCACGTTACTCACTAATAAACTCGCATTTGCGGTGATATTGGTGTCTCGCAATAATAAAGTATTCAGATTGGTCAACGTGAGATTCACATTGCCCGCAATGGCCGGTAGCTGCTGATCCACCGTCTCCATCAAATGCCGACTGGTATTCAGAGTAATCGCCAAATCATTGGTTAGACCGGGCAACGCCTCTCCTACCTGTCCGGTAATACGTCGGGCATTTGCTAAGAGCCCACCTAGATCGTTGGTAAGTGAGGCCACGGCTGACCGCGTCGTTTGAAGCGTGAGGACGACATCGTTGGTCAAACCGCCCACCGTAGCCCGCGCAAACGCCAAAGTTTCGATCGCTTCGTGAGTGACTTTGGGAAGCTCAGTTCGCAAAAACGCTGCGATTTCGTCAGCGTTCTTTAGAATTCGTTGCGCCTGAGCCAACAAGGTTTCGGATTGATCCAACGCCAAATAATAGCCTTTTTTCGCACCATAGATGTCGTTGGTGATCGGTCCGTATTGGATCAGTTTCGGGGAGGGGGAATAGGCGTATTTATCCCATAGAATTCCCGGTTTACCGTTGGGTAAGTTGGTCACGGTCACGAGGTTGGTGACGCCGCTGGGCCTGAGTTCAATAAAAACCCCGCCGGCGACGTCGATCGGAAAACCGCCGATTCGCACCTTCGAATCCGCTCCAATATAACCGTACCAAGGGACTCGTACTTTGAAGCCGACGAAGACATTGAAATCGTTCGTTTGATAGTAATCCCAGGACGCTCTTTCCAACTGGGATAAGGCCGTTACCTGGTCCACTTCGCCAATGTTGAAGCCCA
>JAYVTS010000259.1:0-5045 GCA_043788645.1 Verrucomicrobiota bacterium | reverse complement strand
CTCCGCTGACACCTGCTACGTGTTTGGTTTAAGCGCAGGCGATTCAGGCAGCCCTTATGACGGCTACTATTATACCGGCGACTTGGTATTTGTGGCCTTAGCGGCCACACCTGACTTCGGGGGGCCAGAGGCCCAAGCCGCTGCCTTGGGATCTCATATCGAAGTGGTCATTGAAAGCGTGGAAGGTCCAGTCGGTGCCAAATTTGGATTTTGGGAAACGGCGACGGACGAAGTAGATAGCACCCATCTCACCTGGAGCGTGACGGTGGGGCGCACGAATAGCACTCAACCTATTGTCGTCAGCGACACCGACGGATCCACAACGGCGGATCCCTATGGACACAAGCACGGGCGCCTCTTCAGCGTCAACCAGCCCGGATTCTACCGTCTGGGTTGCCGATTTGTAGATATCTCGACCCATGGACCGGGAGGCGGGCCGATTCATACTCCGTCGGACCGATTCTTTCTCAATCTCCAGGCAGGCGTCACCATTGCTCGATTGGAAATCGGTGTTACTGGCCGGAAGGTAACTTTTGCCGGACCCGCTAATCTGCCAGATACGGGGGTCGCCGTGGCGACCACCTATCAATTAGAATCAACCGTCACCCTAGGCCCGACCGCAGCGTGGAAACCGGTTGGGGAGCTAGTGATCGGCGATGATCATCTGCATACCGTGTTGCTGCCAGCGGGGGCGGCGACCGGGTATTTCCGATTGCGGGCGCAGTGAAATATCCCAGCTAGGGCAGCGAGACAACGGAATAGAATTGGGTTTCGTTCGCGGTGGATTCGGGGATGCTTTGCGAAGACCGGATCGAAGTTGCGCGGAAAGCATCTCCGATGGGAATCCATTGGCGCTCAAAAAGATTCGCTTTTGAAATTGCGATGTAGCGCCTTCCCGGGACCGACGACCATTGAAGTTCTAGTCCGCCCGCGGCTGCGGGTCCGATGGCAACCGTCGGTAACTCTGTGATGGCTTCCACTTGGCGAGGATCAAACAGAGGATCGCTCGTAACGACCAAGGAATCTATCCGCGTATCGAGAGTTCCGCCCCGAATAGCAATGGAATGCCGCCCCGCAGTAAGACTAAAGACTCGCGGATTGATCGTATTTGCGAAGGTCTCACCGAAAAAAATTCCTCCGCGTCCGGAGAGAAGTATCCATTTCCACTCTTCGGTATTCTCTTCGTCGGGTATGTCGACAATGTCCTCCGTCGACGACAACGTATCGATCGAAGCAAAAAAAGAATGATGAGTTGAACCCCGTGTTTGGATTCGGCACCAAAAGAGATAGTTACCATCTACGGGAACCTCAAACGACATGAGGTCAACGCCCGAATTCGTGACCGTGGTTGCGACCCATTTGGGGGCGACCGGGTCAGGAATGGAATTCGTAAAAATCTCCATCGGTTCCGTTAGCTCCCCAAATCTAGCCTCGAAGTACTTCGCGAAAGGCAGACTGTTCGTTGGCGAAGGCTCCAGGCGATGCACCTCGATACCAACGGTCTCGGTGGAAGACAATTCACCGTCGAACGCGCGTAACGCAAAGAGATAGGTTCCGTTGGTCGGAAACGACGCCAGCGTGGTTACCGAGAATGGATCAAAATTCGCAGGTCCCGGTCCAGAAATCTGGCTCCAACTGACTTCCAAGACGTGTTCGGGCAAGGGTTGATGGTCATCTTGCACACGGCCACGCAGAAAAGCGCGACCAGGAAGCGTAATGGTTTGGTTCGGCCCCGCATCCACCCAAGGAATCAAATTCAGGGCGCGCACTTGGAGCGTGACCGTCGCCGTAGTAGGCTCGTTGGTATCGTTACTAAAGTCACTAAATCGAAAAGTAAACGCATCAATGCCCACAAAATCGGACTGAGACGTATAAGTAAGCTTAGGAGGAATTCCCGTGAGTGTGCCGTGAGCGGGTGGGTCTCCGATTTCAAACGTCAGGGCCAAGGCATCGAGACCCGCCGCTCCTAGCTGAATGGGCGACGCTAGGCCGGACGTCACGACGATTTGTTGGTCTCCCGAGACCGGAGATCCAATGACCGGATCTATGGCAATGCGAACCAGAAGAATAGTGAAATCGTTCGGTGGATTGGCGGTCATTTTTAGGACAAAATCATCAGTGCCCGAATAATCGACGGCCGGTTGGTATTCAATCGTCGGGAAAACTCCAGCGATGCGACCGTGCTGGGGCGGCGTCACGAGTGAATAGGTGAGCGGAATGCCATCGGGATTGGTGGCGGGAAGGCCGAATTCTCCCCACCGATTTGCGGAGATGTGTGCGAGGTCAATATACACCGCATTCATTGCGGGTTGTACTTTCACAGAGATTTCAGCAACCTCAGAAGTCTGATACCCGTCTCGGGTGACAAACGAGAACAAATCTGAGCCCGTATAGCCAATCGGGGCGCGATAAATGATGTTGGGTGGTTTCCCGCTGAGGGTCCCATGGAGGGGCGGTGAGGTAATTTGGAATGTCAGCGGATCCCTGTCGGAGTCGCCTCCCGCGAGCTTTAACTCCTTGACATCACCTTCTTGGAGCACCAGTGCGGCCGACAAAGCGACAGGCCGAGCGTCGACTCCAGGGACCTGAAAGTCGAACAGGTTTGAGGGATCACTTTCCACGCCGAGTGCGTTATACGCGGTGACTTGAAAGCCGTAATGACGACCTGCGTGGAGATTCGTCACGACGATTGTGGTCGCGTCTCGACAATCTACCGAAGAATTGAATTGACCCACCGGCGCTCCGTAGTAGAGCCGGTAGCCGACGACGAGCAATTCGTCATTCCGGTCCCATTCCAAGGCGATTTGCCCGGCCCATCCAGCCGTCGGAAGGACGCTCAGCACAAGCCAGAGGCACGCCCAAAGTCGGGCGAGATTGACAGCCGGCCTCTCGCAGATCTTTGCCACAAACTGAGTACGCCACTTTCTCAAGAATCGTTTCCAAGCATACCACAGATGGCCGATTCTGCACCTAAAATCACTTTTGAGATTTCGGGCTAGGCAGTTGAGGGTTACGCCGACTTGGGTTTGCCAGAACTGATGAAAACACAGACCCCTCGCCCCGCGACTCGCCCCGTTTCGCCATCCTCGGCTTCGGGCCGATTGGGGCTAGTGAGAGTGATTGTGGCGAGCTTGGTAGTGGGAGGTGCGTGGTTGATCCTCCGCGACCTTGGCGATCGGGGTCGTAAAGGCACGCCTTCGGAGGTGGACACCCCAGTTCTTGCTACGAAATTCACTCCCACGAGGAAAGGCGAAGCCAGCGAATCCATTGACTCAGTTGTAACACCGGTTTCCCGAATCTCGTCAGATATTCGTGTCGATTCAGTGATCGCAGCTCCTGCCGTTCCAGCTTCGGTCCCTTTAGGCATCGAAACTTCGGCCTACACGCGCCAGTTAGTGACTGGCATTTATCAGATCGACTTGACCAAGCCGATGACGCCAGAGGTGGCCTCAGCATGGTAGCAATCGGTTCAACTCCTCTCGCAGCAAGGCTCGGCCGCAATTCCGGCGATCCTGGAATTTCTCGCCCGAAACATCGACCTGAACTTCGCGGCCGCGGATCCAGATAATTTTCTCCGCCAACCCACCTTGCGGCAGGCATGGATCGAAACCCTTCGCCAAATCGGAGGTCCAGAGGGGATTTCTGCCTTGGCCAGCACTTTGCAGGTTGCCAGCGATCCACATGAGATCGCCATTTTGGCCTCGAACTTGGAAGCCCAGGCTCCCGAACAATACCGGGACCTGGCGGTGAATGCCGCCCGTGAAGCGCTGGCGATGGCCTCGTCCGGAAAACTTCCGAATCGGGACCTAGGCGCTCTGTTCGGCGTGCTCCAACAATACGGCGGCGCCAATGCAATACCCGACCTAGAAAAAACCACCGCTCAATGGCGCTCCTACGGTGCCATCAGTTTGGCGAACTTGCCCGAAGGCGTTGGGATTCCGTCGCTCGTCCAAATGGCGTACGACGTGCGGAGCGCATCAGGCCGGGTGGCCGTAGAAATGCTGGCCCAAGTCGCCGATCAATCTGAAATCGCCCGCGACACTCTTTTCGCCAAAGCGCGAGCGGGCCAATTGCCCAAAGACGCCTGAATGCAGTTAGCCTCGATGTTGGGTGGCGAAAAATTCCAAATTATTGACCCAGTGGTAAATCCCGACGTGATCAATCCGGGCGATGTCCGAGCCAGGACCTACCCTATTCCCGACGGCAATCAGAATTTTTACGGTTGTCCCGACCCGGCGCCCTTATCTGGTGATCAAATCAACCAACGGACCGCTGTCATTGATCAATTGATGGCCCTAACGAAGGACCCTTTGGCCACGGACGCGTTGCAAAAGGCACGGACCGCACTACTCGCCTGGCCGAAACAATGAGCGGGAGAAGCGGGTTCGCCTAGGTCTCGAGTGTCGGGTCCTGACACCCGAAACTTTCGATCCATCAAGGCTGCGAGAGAGCCCGGAAAAACCGCTGGGGGTTCACCAATGAGTTGGTATCGGTGAACACCAACACGTCGCTCGCCGTAGAACTTATTCCCACCACCGTCCAATTGGTGAGGGCTAGGTTCGTTGAAGCCTGCAGCGTAAAACGTTCACTCGCATTGGCGATTAGCTGGACCCGAACGATATTTGATACGGTTTCGGTCGAAAGCAGGTTGAAGCCAGTGGGCCGGAAACCGACAAACCCCTGTTGCAGGCCAATTCCAAGAGACGTAAAGCTGCCGCTAGCCATGAACGAGTTATCCACTTTGGCCACACCGGACGCGGGCGCGTTCGGACGAGGACTCCACGCACCGGCTAAACCATTGGTGAGATCCAAGACGGCCAACCCGGGCCGCGATTGTCGGCCGATAATATTAAAATCACCTGCGACATAGACGGCATTTGATTCAAACAGAAACGCATTAATTACGCCGTTGGGATTGGGAGCCCAATCCAGAGCCAGCCCGGTGGCAAGATCAAGGGCGGCGGCATTGGTCCGAAACTGAGCGCCAACACTCGCAAACCGTCCGCTCACAAAGAGCGCCGTGTCGTGAATTGCAATCCTCAACA
>JAYVTS010000258.1:0-9219 GCA_043788645.1 Verrucomicrobiota bacterium | reverse complement strand
GCGGACGCTCGTGCGCACAAATATGAAAACGACCTTGCTTCTCACCCTGTTAACACTCTGGCATTCGTCAAACAGACGTTTCTTCACAGCGCTCTTCCTCATGGCTGCCTGGTCAGGGGGCAGCACTGCACAGGCGCAAACTCCCGTCACGGTGGGGGTGTGGGGGGGAGACAACCCCGCCGGCCCAGCGCCGATGCCGCTGGCGGCGCAGAGCGGAGTGACGGCGATCGCGGCGGGAGATGGTTTCAACGTGGCCTTGAAGCAGGACGGATCGGTGGTGGTATGGGGAGCCGCCGTGCCCGGTCTAACGAATGTGCCCGTGGCCGCGCAGAGCGGTGTGACGGCGATTACGGCGGGAAGTCGTCACATTGTGACCTTGAAGAGCGACGGCTCAGTGGTGGCGTGGGGAGACAACGCTTCGGGCCAAACGAATGCGCCCGCAGGCTTGAGCGGGGTGACTGCGGTTGCGGCGGGAGTGGGTCACACCGTGGCCTTGAAGAGCGACGGCTCGGTGGTGGCGTGGGGAAACAATACGTCCGGCCAGACGACGGTCCCCACAGGCTTGAGCGGGGTGACGGCCATTACGGCGGGAGCTAATCACACCGTGGTGCTGGTTACCGTAACTGCCCCTGCCATCCTCACACCACCGGTGAACCAGTCGGTGAACGAGTGGCAAAGCGCGAGTTTAGTGGTGGTGGCCACGGGCTTCCCCGTGAACTACCAGTGGCGCAAGGATGGGGTGGACGTCGCGGGAGCCACGAGCGCCTCGTACGACCTGCCATTCGCGCAGACTAATCAAACGGGCAGTTATACCGTGGTGGTGAGCAACCGGGCTGGAAGTGTGACCAACGCGTCGCCGGCAGTTCTGACGGTAAACGCGGTCGCTCTCGGTGCGGTAGTCGCGTGGGGAGACAACACTTACGCCCAAACCTCGGTGCCCGTAGCGGCGCAGAGCGGAGTGACGGCGATTGCGGCGGGAGCCACTCACACCTTGGCCTTGAAGCGCGACGGCTCGGTGGTGGCGTGGGGAGACAACTCATCCGGCGAAACGAATGTTCCCGCCGGCTTGAGCGCAGTGACGGCGGTTGCGGCGGGACTGTATCACTCCGTGGCCTTGAAGAGCAACGGTTCGGTGGTGGCGTGGGGAGCCAACTATTACGGCCAAACGACGGTGCCCACAGGCTTGAGCGGCGTGACTGCGATCGCGGCGGGACAGTTACACACCGTGGCCTTGAAGAACAACGGCACGGTCGTGGCGTGGGGAAACAACCGCTACGGCCAAGTGACCGGAACTCCCTCAGACGATCCTTATCCTGCAACCGCAACCGCAAGTCCAGTCACACTGGGGGGCCAGGTTCTAAGCGGGGTGATTGCGATTGCGGCGGGAGGTGATCACACCGTGGCCTTGAGGAACGACGGCACAGTAGTCGCGTGGGGAAGGAACAACGACGGCGAAGTGGCAGGAATTCGACCAACCGACGAATATTTTGCAACAGTAAGTCCCATCACATTGGGTGGCCGGGTCTTAAGCGGCGTGACTGCGATTGCGGCGGGATATAATAACACCGTGGCACTCATCGGTGGCGTGTCGCTGCTGCCACGCTTGAACGCGCGGACCAGCGGCCATGAACTCATCCTTTCCTGGCCTACGAATGCGGCCGGGTTAACGTTGCAATCAACACCGAATTTAACACCGCCGATGACCTGGACTGATTCCACCCAATCGCCGGCGGTCATCGGCGCGCACTTCACGGTCACGAATGCCGCTTCCATCCGCGCCCAGTTTTACCGTCTGAACAAGCCGTAGCTCGGGCAGAACTGCCCCCCTGCGCGCGACGACTTCACCAGAGCCAAATTAGCACTACAGCGACACTTCGTGGGAAACGGAATATTGGCTCGCGGGGACTCTCGCCCCACCGCCGACAGGCGGCCCGGTGGAGCGAAAGTCCCCGCGAGCCAGTCGACTGTTCAAGACGACCGCTACACATTCTTCGTGAAGAGCGATGTCCATCCGCGCTTCTTCCGGCTCCGGGCGCCCTCGTCAAATCGGAAGCGGGAGCCCTGATGGAACGACAAGAAAGCAGAAAGAATGAGACTCCTATGAAAGCATACCTTCACATCAAAAACGGAATTGTCCTAGTCGGCTTCCTGCTCGTCTTGGTCTGGACTGCGTCCACTGGGGCCGCGATCCTTCACGTACCTGCGGATTACACCACGATCCAAGCCGCTGTGAACGCGGCAAAAACGAACGATACGATCCAAATCGCGGCCGGCGTGTACCTCGAGCAGGTCGTGATCACCAACAAGTCCCTTACGCTCCTCGGTTCGCCCGGCACTGTCCTGAGGGCCACACCTGGAATGGCGAAAACTCTGATCGAGTATGGCAGCCGGAGCGCCCCGCTGCTGGGCATTGCCGGGGCCGAGGTGGTGGTGTCCGGATTGACCCTGGAGGGGGAGCGTTTGGCCGATAGCGAAGCCGACTATTTCTTCGGGATCTTTTACCTCGGGGCGAGTGGACGGGTGGAGAACTGTCGCCTCACGGGATTTCGCGGCGAAACGCTGGGTTCAGGGGCTTACGCCACGGGTCTGGTAGTGAGTAACCCGCTTTCCTTTGGGACCAATTTGGTGAACATTCAAGTGCTCAAAAACGTGTTTGCGGATAATCTGGTCTCGATCCAGCTAGACGGAGCGGTCACTTCGCCAACCCCGCTGCGAACCACCTTCGTGGTGAAATGCAACACCGTCACTGGAAGCGGGCCGGACGCCTCGAAGGTCCCGGACGATCTCGGTGTCCAGACCGGGATTGAAATCCGGGCCGGCGCCGGTGGCGAGGTCATCGAGAATACGATCACTGATTTCAGTTTCATTGGTACAGCGTCCTTCCCCCACGCCCATGGTGTCTTGGCTGACGATGTGGATGACGCGGATGGGACCACGCCGCTGGCAGCCCTCTACCCCGTCCGTTACGAGGGAAACGTCTTCCGCAACAATCAGCACCATCTGACGGTCGTGCGAGGGGATGGGAGCCGCATCGAAAACAATTTGTTCGAAGGGACCGGCCAAGGAATTCGACCCTGGGGAATTGGAATCTCGGGAGTAGATCCCCTCATCAGCTCCAACCGCTTCCGCAATCTGGGCACTGGAATTCTTTTATTGGGCGAGGATCCGGAATTCGTCGGGACCTATCTCGGCGTTGCGACCAACGCGCAGGTCACCGCGAATTGGTTCTGCCATGTCGCTACCAATATCATGGTCGAACCGCAGGCGACCTACACCGAACACGGCACGCTGAACACGCTAACTTGTCCGCCGCCCGAGCTGAGCATCGCCCCGGCCGTGCTGCTCTCCTGGCCGGACGACGGCGAAACCCACGTATTGGAATCCGCACCCAGTCCCCACGGTCCATGGACTCCGTTGGACGCCCCCCGGACGGTTCAGGTTGGCCAGATTACGTTCGCGGTAAAGACCGACCGGGAACACCACTTCTTCCGGCTGCATTGACCAAGAACGGAGCGAGGCGATGGAGTCAAACCTACACCATTGACTTTCAAGTGTATTGCATTTGAAAGAGTTGATCCGACCGCCAAACGGAGGTTGTCAGGGCATCAAAGGAAACTTTTCGACAAACCTGTCCGCTTTTGCCCCGGAATTTCGCTTTGAAGATTGACGGGGGATTCCGGGGCGGTGCGCAAGTGGCGCGTCAGATCGGGGAGCCCGCATGGAACAACAAGAAAAGCAAAAAGAATCAGACTCCTATGAATGCATGCCGCATCCGCGGATGCGCTGGTCACATGGGAACACGCAAACAGCATATTCTTATCAGTTCATCAAAATGAAAACACCACTCTCAAATCTCGTTCGATCCCCCTTTGTCGTGGGCCTGATCGTTTGGGCGGTAGAGCTATCGGCTTCTGCCCAGACACCCGCGGGGCTCGCCCTCCAGACGTATGCCGGGCTGACCATCACGGGTGCAGTCGGCACCGTGTATGCGATTGAATACGTCACCGACCTTGCCCAGACGAACAACCCAAGCGCCTGGCGCTGCCTGGAGTTTCTCCAACTGCCAGCCAGCCCCTATTTGTGGGCCGACAAGTCTGCTCCGGCAACAGGCCGACGGTTCTACCGGGCCGCCGTGTTTGCAGCTCCAACGAACATGGTATTCATCCTACCGGGGACGTTCAGGATGGGCAGTCCTACGAACGAAGTGGACCGGTGGGACGAAGATGGTCCGCAGACGGCGGTTACGATCAGCCGGGGGTTTTGCATGGGGAAGTTTGAGGTGACGCAAGGGGATTACCTGGCAGTGATGGGGAGCAATCCGAGTGAATTCACAACCAACGACTTTCGCGGAAATTCCATTAGTCCGGACCTGAATCGGCCGGTGGAAAAGGTGAATTGGAATGACGCCACGAATTACTGTGCCAAGCTCACGCAACAGGAACGGGCGGTAGGGAGGGTGCCGACCAATTGCGTTTACCGGTTGCCGACGGAAGCGGAGTGGGAGTATGCGTGCCGGGGGTGGACCTCGACGCGGTTCAGTTATGGGGACGATCCGGGCTACACGAACCTGAGCGACTACGCGTGGTATGGCTGCTGCGGCATTGTCCCAACGATGCAGTTGAGTACGCATTCCGTAGGGCAGAAGTTGCCCAATCCGTGGGGCTTGTATGACATGCACGGAAATGTTTATGAATGGTGCCAGGATTGGTGGTCGAGTAACCTTTCCGGCGGCATCGTGCTCGATCCGCAGGGTCCTGCAACGGGCCAGAACCATGTGTTTCGCGGCGGCGACTTTTTCGGCCCCGCCCGCAACTGCCGGTCGGCGTACCGCATCGCCTTCAGCCGGGGCGACAGTTTTATCCTTATCGGTTTCCGGGTTGTGCTGGCCCCGGCTCAGCCGTGAGCGGGGCAGCGGGGTCAGGGTCAGGGACTGGGACTGGGCTTTGGATAATGAAGTGGCCACGAATGGTGTGAGACTCGCTCCGCCGCGCAGCGGAAACGCGCGGTGGGCCGCACTCACCCGCCGCCTGCCAGCCCGCGGAATTGCGGACCGCACCGGTCTCCGTCAGGGCTCCACAGAAACATTTTCCACGAACCTGTCCGCTTTTGCCCCGGAATTTCGCTTTGAAGATTGACGGGGGATTCTGAGGCGGTGCGCAAGCGTCGCATCGGGTCGGGGCACCCAGATGGAACAACAAGAAAAGCAGAAGGAATGAGACTCCTATGAAAGCATGCCTTCACATCAAAAACAGAATTGCCCTGGCCGGCCTGCTGCTCGGCCTGTTGGCGAGCCTCTTGTCCACCGAGACGTGGGCTCAGGCTCCGGTCGAACTCGCCTCCGTTACTTCGACTACCAATGGCGTTCAAGTGGCGTGGACCGATCCAGTGCCAGGTAATGCCTACACCGTTCAGGTCCGCGATTCTCTCACGAGTGGCGTCTGGAAAAATGGGACGACCAGGTATCGCTGGCCCTGGCCGTTCGCGCATTGGGGAGACGCGCCGCGCACTCTTCCCGGAGCCAGATTCTATCGCGTGCTCGCCCAGCCGGCGGCCACCCCCAACCGCGGCAAACTCCTCAGCAGCTATTTGCGCGGCACGAATAGTACCAACGCTCTGAATGGCCAGTTCTTGCTGACCGGCTATGGCAGGTGGCAGGGCGCTGGTGGAATTGGTGGCCTACTCGCTCGGACCGCGCATAGCGGAAGCGATGGTGTCACCTATTATCGAGCATTCTACCATGCTGATCGCGGCGGAAACATTACGTGCCTGATTAATGAGAATAACCTGCCGGAGCTACTTACAGGTACGATCCGTTTGGAAGAACAATCGGAACGCCGACTGGCTTGGCGGCCGCAAATACATACAGATTCTCTTCAAAGGAGTGGATTCCAAAGCTCGGATTCTATTACTATGGATTGCGATTCTATGAAACCTCAACGCAAAGATGGCTAAATCGAGATCTGATCGGTGAGGATGGTGGCGCTAACCTATTTGAATTTGTATCGAATTTTCCGTTCCGCACCAGACAGCGCCATCAGCCGGGCGCCCACCATCTCGGCGACTTCGGGTGAAGTGTCGGTCATGGCTTAAATTCTCTCCATAGTTTAAGCAGCCCCAACTCGCCCGTCCGGCCTTCGATGTAGGCGAGCCCGGCACCATCGAGACGCCGAGAAACGTCGCGGACGATATCGATTTCATTTTGCATCGCAGTGTGCGCGGAGCTTTTTCCGGCGACGCCTTCGTGCAAACCTCTCCGCCTTTTTGCATAGGGAGATCGTCCTCCAGCGGATGGAGGAGGGCCGACAAGATGGCAATGAGAGCTATGACTAATGCAAGGACTAATCGATCAGAGTTTTGGCCCGAGCCAGGATGGTGGCAATTTCGGCCGTGCTTGCGACTTCTGCTCCGCACATTGACAAAACTAAGAGCGATCAAACCCGGTTGCAGGATTTGGACCAGCTATTGGATCCTGCGACATGGGGCGATCCAAGGTCTCCCCTGTGGTGAACCAAAACTCAGAAAATACTAAGGTCTGGCGTCTTGGCGGGTCCAGAATGAGCGCGACGAATTAAGCAAGCACTTTGCTCACGACCGAACGTTCGACGACGCCCGTGAGGCGCTGGTTCAGGCCGCCCTGAAAATACGTCAGCTGACGATGATCGAGGCCCATGATGTGCAAAATGGTGGCGTGGAGGTCGGAGACATGGACCGGCTCTTCGACCGCCCTAAAACCAAATTCGTCGGTCGCTCCAATGGCCTGACCGCCGCGGACACCGGCGCCCGCCAACCACATCGAAAAACCATGCCAGTCATGATCGCGACCCGGCTTACCCACACCTTCGCTGGTAGGTGTGCGACCAAATTCACCGCCCCAAATCAAAATGGTTTCGTCCCAGAGACCCAAGCGTTTTAGGTCTGAGATCAGCGCCGCAATCGGTCGGTCGGTTTCCGCGGCGTGGAGTTTGTGGTTGGTGATGCAATCGTTGTGCCCGTCCCAAGTGTCTTCAATGTGGCCGCCGCCGGAATAGAGCTGGATGAAGCGGACGCCCCGTTCGAGTAGCCGCCGGGTGAGGAGACATTTGCGCCCAAAATCCGCCGTGACCTTATCGTTGAGTCCGTACATTTCGCGCGTGGCGAGGGATTCGCCGCTCAGATCCACTACTTCGCCCGCCGAGGTTTGCATGCGAAACGCCAATTCATACGACGCGATGCGGGCGGCGAGTTCAGAATGATCGGCGCGGGCCGCGAGGTGTTGTGAGTTGAGTTCGTTGAGTAGATCGAGGGCGTTGCGCTGGGCTCGATCCGTCGTGCCCAGGGGCGTGGCGAGGTCGAGCAAGGGCGAACCCGCACTTCGGAAGAGCGTGCCTTGATAGGCGGCGGGCATGTAACCAGCGGACCAGTTCGAGGCGCTGCCGATGGGTCCACCGCGCGGATCGGTCATCACCACAAAACTGGGCAGATTTTCGTTTTCCGCGCCGAGGCCATAACTTAACCACGCGCCGAGCGAGGGGTGTCCGATTAAAACCCGGCCGCTGTTCATTTGCAAACAGCCGCTCGCGTGAGCTGCGGTGTCGCCATGCATCGAACGAATGACGCAGAGATCATCAGCGAATTTGGCGGTATGGGGAAAGAGTTCGCTGATTTCGAGCCCGCTCTGGCCGTGTCGGCGGAATTGGAACGGTGACTGCATGAGGTGGCCGATGGGGCGACCATTGGAGCCGACCTTTGCTTCCCCCGCATAGGGTTGGCCGTGCCAGCGGGTTAGCGCTGGTTTGGGATCAAATGTGTCCACCTGGCTGGGACCTCCGTTCATGAACAGAAAGACTGCGTGTTTCGCCTTGGGCTGAAAATGGGCGGACTTGGGGGCCAGCGGAGATCTGCTTCCGTGTGGAGGCCAGGACGGAGCAGGCGCGGCGGCACTGGTTTGGCTCGCGAGGCTTACGCCGGACCGGGCGAGCAGATCCACGAGCGCGAGGCCGGCGAAACCGCCGCCGGCCTGCCACAAGAACTCGCGCCGGGTCCGCCCGCACGGGGTTGGGTTCGGAATGAATCGAGCGCCGCTCATACGGATTGGAGGTTAATCTGGGTAGGCGAATTCGTTTAGATTCAACACGACCCGGGCGAATTGAATCAAGGCACGATTTTCCGCGGCCTCACTGGGTGCGGAGGGATTGGATTCCGCACGCGTTGCGTCCGCTTCGTGCCGCAGGAAATTCTGCATGGTCGTGGTTTCTTCCGGGCGGGGCGGACGGGTCAACGCGAGCCGATACGCGAGCTCGATCTGGCGGGCGGGCTCGGGGCCGGCTTCGCGCCGTAATCGGGCGGCGAAATGCTTGGCCTGCTGGTTGACGAAATCACCATTAAACAACGTCAAGGCTTGGGGAGCGACGGTGGTAACCTGTCGGCGAGGGGCGCTTTGCACGGTGTCACAGAGATCAAGCACCTCCAGAAAGGGGACGACGAGGCCGCGTTTGATGAAGGCGTAAATCGTGCGGCGCGATTGTTCTTTTTCGTCCGAAGCTTTCCAGATCGATTCCTGGTCCGTGTTAGCTTCTAACGCTTGGACGGGTACGGAGGGGTACATCGGCGGCCCAAAATGTTTCGCGTTCAATTGTCCGCTCACCGCCAACATCGAATCACGTAGCGCCTCCACTTCAAGTCGGCGGAACGGAACATAGGACCAGAGTCGGTTTTCGGGATCCGCCACGGCAGTCGCCGCAGGCATAGCGCGGCTGAGCCGCCAAGCGTGGCTCGTGAGGAGTAGGCGATGAAGTTGCTTCAACGAACCGTGGGCCTCGTGGACAAACCAATAGGTCAGCCAATCGAGCAATTCGGGATCGGTCGGAGCTTCTCCCATCAGCCCGAAATCGCCGGGTGTCCGGACGAGACCGGTGCCGAAATGTTGCTGCCATATACGGTTGACGAAGACCCGCGCTGTGAGCGGATTTTCGGGTGCGGCCAACCAACGGGCGAAGCCGAGGCGGCGACGCGATGATCGGGCGTCGGGCCTCGGAAATTCTCCGGCGGACTTGGCTAAAATCGCCGGTAGAGCGGGTTGAACTTCCTCGCCGGGCCGGGTGGCATTGCCTCGCAATAAAACATGGCTGATGGGCGGTGGCGTCCCCGCGGGTTCGTAGAGGAAATAGCCTTGCGCCAGATCCGGAGTCTCGACGCGCAGAACGTTCCGGCGTTGATCCCATTCGGCGAGCTGCTGCCGCA
>JAYVTS010000257.1:0-6956 GCA_043788645.1 Verrucomicrobiota bacterium | reverse complement strand
TTCGTGAATGGGGCGAAATGCGTTCCCGTTCGGTTGTCTCCGCTGCCCTGCTTCGTTTCCTTTGTTTCCTCTGTAGAGATCTGCATTGTTACGGCTAAGCCGTCAACCGGCCAGCACTTGAAATAGGTACCGCAACTCCGCTTCAACCTCGTCCTCGGAAGCCACCACCTGCCTGATTTCATCCCGCAAGACTTCGCGGTAGCGTCGGCGCAAGCGGTACATGGCCGATTTCAGGGCGTCGACGGACATACCCAGTTCGACTCCCAATTCCGCGTAGGACAGCGCTTCGGTGGTGTCATCGGCAAGGTAATCTTGCAGGCGATGAAATAGGGTCGAGCTGCCGAAAACGGTGAATTCACTTTCCAGCCGTTGCAGGACCCGATCGAGCAGGGCGAAGGCAAAGCGTCGCTCATAGAGGATCGCTGGCGAAACCCCGTCCGCCGGCTCCAGTCGGTATCGCTCCTCGGCTTCCAGGCCGTCCAACGCAATGGGGGCAACGCCGCCACCTCGCCTCAAAGCCCGGTCTCTTTTGGCAACATCCACCAGAAAGTGATTCAACGCTTTTAGGAGATAGCTGCGGAAACGTCCTCTCTTTGGATCGGCGAGTTCGAAGAATGTGCCGCCCAGCAGTTTCTCGAAGAAGGCCTGCGCCAGATCCTCCGTCGCGGCTGGGTCATAGCCGTGTCGACGGATTTCCGCGTAGATCGGAAATTGATAAACCCGGCACAATTGCTCCAGGGCATCCAACGCTTCTGAGGTGCCGGAGTGCCCGGCGGTCAGAACCATCGTCCAACGAGTCGTCTGAAATTGGCGCGTTTCCCCGCCCGGGCGCGCAACGGGTGGCGGCGAAAGCGCGTTCGTCGCTTTGGTAGCGGGTATCGGTTCAGCTTTGGTCGCAAACTTCATGTGGGATCCAGCTTTGTATGCTCCCAGAATCGAACTTTAGCCGGGGGCGGACATCGAATGGCCACGCGTAAGGGGTCACTGATGGCCAATGCCGTCAATGGACCGCGAGTCAATAGGATGTTTTAGCCAGTGCCATCAGCTGTCGAGCAAACGCAATTTCCGCACCTCCCGTTGCACAGCCGATCCAACGCGATGTTTGGCGAGGTAAATGGCCGCAATCCCGACGCCCAGGATCTGGCGCACTTCCGAGGCGGTGTGGGCTTCGATCACATGCAAATGATAGATGGCATAGTGCTCCGGGTTCACCTGCCGCTTTACTCGGGCGAGTGCTTGAGACATCAGATGCTGCTCCCACTCGGCGTTCCAGATCGTCTCGAAATCGGGCGGTGATTCGACCGCATCGGCGGGCGGAGTGAGTTCACTCTTGCCCTCGGCGGCCAGTTCGACCGCGGCTTTAGGTCGTTGGCGCAACTGATCCAACACTTTCCACCGGACGATTTGGAGCAACCAGCCTTTGAACGAATCCTTTCCCGGTTGGTAGTGAAATTCCGGTAGCTTTTTGGCGACCGTGATGAGCGTTTCCTGTACTGCCTCGCTGGTCTCTAGTTCGTTCAATCCGGAGCGACGAGCAACGCCTCGGAGCATTCCCCGATACATCCGATCAAACTCCTCCCAACTCGCCTGATCGGCGGTGTTCTTGATTCGTTCGAGGAGACTGCGGCGCGTCGGCAGCGGTTCGTCGGTGTTCATGGGTTGGACTGCGGGGGCAGGGGACCTGGGACCAGCGACGGTCGCGGTCCGGCGAAATCCGGGCAGAATTTGACGAGGCACATGGATCAACCGTCGGTCACCGAAGATTTCTTTCAACTGAGTCAGCGAAACCATCGGCAACTTCCCAGTTCCAATTCATTCATTTCTCGCGAGTGTCCGGCACCAACCCTACTGAAGTTCAGGCGGTGATCATTCAGGAACGAAGCGTCCGAATCGAGCCCTCGACGAGCTCACAAAAATTTTTGCAAGAATATGGCGGCATCACCCGGTTGATCGGTGATGAAGGCATTACGTTGTGCGTTTTTTTTGAGAAAATCCCAATTCTTGGGACTCTTACCGTGCTTGCCGTTAGCGGCCCAAATCAGTCCGACGATCACGCGGCAACCCGCAAGTTTGTCGCGCAGCTTGGGCGACAAGGCTGTTTTTAGTGTCACCGCCACGGGCGATACGCCCTTTACCTATCAGTGGCGACTCAACCAGTCGGACCTACTTAACGCCACCAATCGGATCCTCACGGTGACGAATTTGGTTAAGGCCGACGCCGGAGCTTACTCCGTCGTCGTTTCAAACGTCATTGGCTCCGCTGCCAGTGACTCGGCGACTCTTGAGGTGGACGGACTTTTCACCCTGCTCGCCGATAGTCCAATCAGTCGCGTTGCGGCTTATGGGATGGCGTGGGGTGACTATGACGACGACGGGTTCCCGGACCTGATCGCCACGGGAAGTTCAAGCTTTTTCGTTTACCACAACGAGCGAAACGGTTCTTTCACTCGGGTTACCACCAATGCGATCGCGAGACTTTCATTTTCGGCGGGTAGCATCGCTTCTGGGTATTGGGCCGATTTTAATAACGACGGCAACCTCGACTTCTTCGCGCCGACGGGGTGGGGCGTCAACGATCCAAAGATTCTCGTTCGTGGGTTGGGTGGGGGTCGCTTTGAGTCGATTGTGAATGATCCCGTGGTCAAAGACCGTTCCAGCGCTTGGTCGGCGGCCTGGGGTGATTTTAATCGCGATGGGCAGCTCGATCTTTTTATTGCAAACGGCCGGGATGCGAACGGCAGTGAAAGTGCAGAGAATGCCTTTTATCTTGGGCAAACAAACGGGACTTTCCTACGCTGGCACCCACCAGGACTCGCTGATTTTAGGGCCAAGAGCTATGGCTGCACCGTGGGGGACTTTGACGGGGATGGATTTCCGGACGTGGCATTTGCCGCGCGGGACTTGGCCCGGACGATGGTGTTTCAAAATCATGGCGGAACGGATTTTGAGGCCGTCTTATTGGGGGGTGGCGGCGGCTCCTGGGGTGGGGTCGCGGCAGCGGATCTCAATAACGATGGACGACTGGACCTGCTGACGACTTGGGCGTCGGGTACGTCCGCAGTCTTCTGGAACTCCGGTCCTGGGGTTTGGGATCCTGCTTTTGATGCCGAACCGCTGCTCGATCCATCGCGAACCGAGAGTGCCGCACTGGGCGATTTTAACAATGATGGCTGGGTGGACATCTTTTTACCCCGCAGCAATCAAGCCATCGGGAGCGGGGATCAGAATGATACCCTCTGGCAAAATAACGGGGACGGAACGTTTACGCGAGTGGAGGCGGGAAGTCTGACCCACGATGGACTCAGTTCGCACGGTGCGGCCTGGGCTGATCTGGACAATGATGGATTCCTGGATCTGGCCGTCTCGGCGCTGGATGACTCCGGGGCGGATCGGAGTCGACTTTTTCACAACAACGGAAACGCGAACGGTTGGTTGCTGCTAAAACTGATCGGCACGCGATCGAATCGATCTGCCATCGGAGCCAAAGTGCGGTTAACAGCGACCCTAAGAAACCAGAAGTTAACGCAATTTCGCGAGGTCGGAACCAGCACGGGACTAGGGCAGAATGATCTCCGGGTTCATTTTGGACTCGCGGATGCCGCTATGGCAGAACAGGTCGAGATCGAATGGCCGAGTGGGCGGAAGCAGATCCTGACCAAGGTCATCGGGCGGCAGATTCTCACCGTCACCGAACCGGACGACCGGTTTCGGATGTCAATTCAGCGGGACCTTTCTTCCAGCCTCCAGGTCACCCTCCAAGGATCGCCCGGAACCTCCGTCCTGCTCGAACGTTCCGCCGACCTGCAAGGCTGGTCCGAAGAAACCCGAGCCACCATCAAAGCCGACGGAACGGTCGCTGTTAAGGTAACCAATGGCGCAGGCGCTGAGTTCTTCCGGGCGCGGGTGCTTTAGAACTTCCATTTACCTGCCTGCTCGCTCATGAAGACCTTGTGCATGTTCATCCGAATTTTCACTCGAGTACTGGTGGTTTTTTTTCCCACGTCTCATGGGGGACGAGTGCCGACGCGCGTTAGTCTCCTGCGGTATCCCTCCCGTTTCCAACACTTCACAGGGTTAGTGAAGATAGCCCTGTTTGGAATCTCGCTCGCGCGCTCACGGGCGACGGCCCAGCTGCCACGGTTGACCATTACCCTGGAACCCCCGCCCGCACTGATTTCGGTGGGATCTGTGCTGGCTGCGCCCAACGGCAATATTGTAGTGAACCCCGATGGCTTTGGTGGTTATCAAGACGGGGCCATCTTCATTCTCGATTCGACGGGCCGCCTGTTGCGACGCATTCCGGCCGTGGAAATACCGGCGAAGCCGTACCCAGTTTTGTTGGCCCCGACAGCCAGAGCCGTGTTGCCGGATGGTAGCCTGATTGTGGACTACGTCAGAGAACGCTTCTTTGAGCCGGGACTTTTACGTCTCCGTTTGGACCCGGAAGGCGTCGCCGTGACACCGGGCTCCGACGACTACTTGCCGGCGGGGCCTCTGATGGTGCAAGCCGATGGTAGTTTGATTGTCGCTCCAGACGGATGGGGTGTGCCAGTCGTCCGTTTTATTCAACAATCTCAGGGTGAACGACGCGGATTTTTGAGTTTCGACCATGCGTTTTATCGGAATATGATATCATCTGCCGGTGGCCAACGCTTGGTCAGTTATGGAAACGAACCGAACGGGAAGCTGGGCGCATATTCGGTCAAAGACCCGCAGGCGACAAATTCACAACCCCGGTTCACCCGCTTCTCGATCGACGGTCGGTTGGATCCGGATCAGAGCGATCCAACGCCCGACCCGGCCGGCGATGCGGCCTCAAAATTGGCAGCGGCGGTGTTCGGCATCCCCGGAAAATGTCAGCAGGTGCAACAAGTCATCACTCAGCCGGATGGGCGGATCCTCGTGGTCTATGGGCAGGAATGTAGTCGTTTTCCCAGGCCCAAACTGGGGCGGCTGCTCGCGGATGGGCGGCTGGACGTTGAAGTTTTCGAGCCACCAAACCGTTTCGTTTCACGACGCATCCCTAGCTTCAAAGCAGACGGGTTGACTCCAGGCCGGTGGTATCTTCTGGAACGGTCCGTTGGCGCTGAGTCTTCAGTCTGGGAGGGACGCTCCGAACCATTCCAAGCACCGGCTGGGGACCGACAGCCTCTCAACGTGAGGCAATATTTCCAGGACTTATTTGATCCGGTCGATCCGGTGATTTTCTGTAACGGCCCTGTTCCAACTCCGCCCGGAAGGGGATATGTTGTTTGACTTGCTTGACGCTGCTAGCACATGATAGCACTCTTCGGGAGTGCCGCGAAAAGTCCGTCAATTGATTGCTGAACTGGAGCGGGCCGGTTTTGTAAATCGCGGAGGCAAGGGTAGTCACCGCAATTTCATCCATGGCTCCGGCACGGTGATCACCGTGAGCGGTGGGCTGGGCGACGACGTAACGCATTATCTTGAAAAACAGGCGCGGCGGGCGCTGGAAATTGTGCGCGATGAAAAAGACTGATTCGAAATCAAAAGCCGCGGCTTACGTAAAAATCGTGGAGTGGAGTGACGAAGATGGTTGCTTCGTTGGAAGTTGTCCCGCGCTCATGTTTGGCGGAGTCCATGGCAGGGATGAGGCGAAGGTCTATGCGGAACTCTGTACGGCAGTGGAAGAAGTCATCGCTTTGATGGATGCCGAGGGGCATCGTTTGCCACCCAGCTCGGCCACGCAGGCTTATAGTGGCAAGGTGCTATTGAGGCTTCAACCGGCGGTGCACCGACGGTTGGCCCTTCAGGCGAGGGCAAGCGGTGAGAGTTTGAATGCGTTCTTGGCGCGGAAGCTAATGGTCGCTTGAACAATTTTCAGTTCAGACAGGCTCTGAATCGCAAACTTTCGTGCAAGATTCGAACCTCGGCGCCCGGTTGATCGGTGATGAAACCACCTCGCGTTCACACGACCGCTGCCGCCGTGCTTGCTCTTCTCCTGAGTCAGACGACCCAGGCCCAAGTCATCCGGTTCGAAATGATCGGGGGTACAATCGACGTCAGTGAGAACGTCGGCACGATCGAGATCGGCGTCCTGCGTGAGGGGGCGACGAACTCGACCAGCCGGGTCGGTTACGTCTCTTCGAACATCGATCCTTCGGTGATGGGTCAACTCGTATTTGCTCCCGGCGAGAACCGTCAGGTCATCCGCGTGCCGATTGCCGACGACGCTGATGAGGGTGTTGGCGCGCAGGGATCCATCGCTCTCCATAGCCCCGAAGGCGCCACTTTGGGTGGCGTGGGTTTGTCATCTGGCAACGATTTCACTCCCGAAGTTCGAATTACTATCCGTGACAACGAGTTTCCGCGCGCGGAATCCGAAACCTCTCCCGCAACCTCCTTCCCGGCAGCGCCCTCAGCCCTTATCAGTGGCGGCGTGGCGGAAGTAGCGCTTCGACGTTTGGGCTATAGCCACCAGACGCTCACGGTGAACGTGGCCACCGCCGACCTCACGGCCAAGGCCGGCGTGCATTACGTGGCACAATCCCACACGGTCGTTTTCGCGCCGCTGGAGACGGAAAAGAACCTCAGCGTTCCGCTATTGCCGGGTCCAGTGCCGGGCCGCGAAGCGGCACTGGAACTGACACTGAGCGGCGTCGAAGCAGGAAAACCGTGGACCCAGCGCACGGTGTTGCGCCTCGTGGACGGCAGCCGCCCGGGAACCGTGGATCCAACCTTCGACGTGGGTAGAATCATGGGCTCGGTGCCCGATGCAAGTGGATACCCCGAACTCGAAGACCTCGTGCTGCTGCCAGATGGGCGCATCTATATCGGGGGCCACATCTCTTCGGTTCAGGGCATCTCTCGCGACGGCATCGCACGCCTCATGCCCGGGGTGTGAGACAAATTTGTAACCGCGGCGAAGTCGGTTGTGGATTACGCGGTGAGGCTGTGGGGAAACTGTTTGGAATCGTTGATTTGATCCCAACACT
>JAYVTS010000256.1:0-10711 GCA_043788645.1 Verrucomicrobiota bacterium | reverse complement strand
GCCGTGGTGCTAAAACCGAACTATCATACCATCATTAAATTAGAACGGAGAGCATGAAACTTAGATTGCGAGAAAATTCGTTGCGACTGCGCCTAAACCGCTCCGAGGTGGCCGACCTGATCATGATCGGCGAATTGGAGGAAGGGGTCTCGTTCGGTCCCTCGCCCGCCTCACGGCTCAGCTTCGGAGTTCGAATCGTCACCGATGGCTCGCCCCTGACCGCTTCGTTGGAGGGTGCCCGCATCTCGGTCGAATTGGGCGCGGCACCGGCCCGGGCCTGGGCCGAAGGCGTCACCGTCGGCCTCTACTCCGAAACCGATTGGGGCCTAAAAATCGCCGTGGAAAAGGATTTTAGATGTCTTGAACCCCGACCGCAGGAAGACGAACCGGACGCCTACGATCATCCCGGTGAAATAATCCCGTGCCCGGTGTAAGGAATTAGCCTCCGGAACGACTTCCCTTTGCTGCATCGGAACATTGCCTGATCGAATGTCCTCCACCCAGGTCGGCTGAACCGATCAAAAGAATACCTCTATCCATGAACGCATCAAGAATCGCCGCCTTTACCGCCGCGGTGTTGCTCACGGCCGGTTGGGTCGCCTGGGCTCGCCGCGAACAATCGAATCCAATTAAAGCGTCCACCACCAGCGTCTCCTCTGAAACCATGAGCCCCTTCAAAAAACCTGATTTGGAACAGCTAAAAACGAAGCTCTCCGCGACCCAATTCCAGGTCACGCAGCAGTGCGGTACGGAACCGCCCTTCCGCAATGCCTTTTGGAACAACCATCAGCCAGGGATCTACGTGGACGTCGTGTCGGGCGAGCCCCTGTTCAGTTCGCTCGACAAATTCGATTCCGGCACCGGCTGGCCGAGCTTTACGGCGCCCATTGCAGGCGCCGAGATCACGGAGAAAAAAGACGCCAGTCTCGGCGCGGTGCGGACCGAGGTCCGCTCCAAGGTAGCTGACTCCCACTTGGGCCATCTCTTCGACGACGGTCCCCAGGATCGAGGAGGAATGCGTTACTGCATTAACTCGGCATCGCTGAAATTCATTCCGGTGGCGGAGATGGAGGCGACCGGTTTTGGCAAATATCTCGCGCCCTTTGTAGAAGCTGGCCTCCTCCCGGCGGCGAAGCGAGAAACCGCGATTCTGGCCGGCGGCTGTTTCTGGGGAATGGAGGAAATCATCCGACAGATTCCGGGCGTCGTAAAGACCACGGTCGGATACTCCGGCGGCAAAACCGCGAACCCGACCTACCACGATATCGGCGTCGGCAACACCGGCCACGCCGAGGCCATTGAAGTCGTGTTCGATCCGTCTCGACTCAACTACGAGACCCTGCTCGATTTCTTTTTCCGGATGCATGATCCTACGACGTTGAATCGGCAGCACAACGACGTGGGTACCCAATATCGTTCGGCCATTTTCTTTACGAGCGAGGAACAGCGCAAGGCCGCCGAAAGCGTGAAGACCCGAATGACGGAGGCGAAAAAGTTCAAGCGCCCGATCACAACGGAGATCACGGCCGCCTCGAAGTTCTATCCGGCGGAGGAGTATCATCAGAAGTATCTCATTAAAAATCCCGGCGGCTATACCTGCCACATTTTGCGCGATTGAGATAAATGTGTCCCAAGCCAGGCCGATAACTTCCTACCGATTGCAGCGGCGCGTGCCTGCAACGGGCTTAGCTCCGCCGCTAGATTTCGTAGAATTGCATCGTGCGCTGCCAGCGCCCCCTGCGAGTCGTAGGTTTTTCTGACCGGACAGTTCGGTCATGGAAACTATTTCTTTTCGGAAATCAAATTAAACTTATTCAACAGCCAACCCAAAACCACCTCCTGGTCAGCAATCGTGGCACGGCGAATTTGCGATAACAACCAAACTTGGTCTGGTTTCGGCAACGCGGCATTCTGCAAACCTTCATTACAATGAGTGCAAACAGCGCGAAGGTTTGTCGGCTCATCGTCCCTGCCTTTGGATTTGTCTTTGACTTTATGTGAAAGGATTTGATAGCCTTCTTCATTCCGAAGCTCCCGCACTCGCCGCGCCCATTCACTCGCTCCGCCGGACACTTCTTGAAGCTCCTTGCTATCAATGATGCGTCCGACGTTTGCCAGCAGAAACTCGAGAATTAGTTGTTTCGAGCCTTTTGCCTTGGCCATAGTCTTTTCTTGGTTTGTGTTCTTCCAGCAATCTCATTTGAGTGGCCTGGTTGTAGCCATTCAGCTGGGTCTTTTGCCGATTGAGCGCCCGACGTATTGCTAGCGCCACTGCGCGAGCGACCAGCGGCGGGAATGCGTTCCCGACTTGGCGGTAGGCAATTGTTTTTTTTCCTGCAAATCCCCACTCGTCTGGAAAACTCTGAATTCGCGCAACCATGCGAACGGTCAAACGCGGGATTCCATCTTCGGGAAAATTTTCATCGGACGCTTCATCCGCGATACCCATTCCATCCACGTTTAATTCGCGCCACTGCTTTTTGGCGCGAGTTGGGCCCAGGTCGGGACCGCCATGCTTTTTTGAACCGCCAACGATTGTCGGAGCAATCGACGTCGTCCGCTCGGCCCAATTTTCTGCTCCAGTCCAACCCTTCGCACCCATCAAATCCACCAGGGTTTCGCCCACCGAACGATAAGGTCCGTTGGGTTAAGGCCATTCAAAAAATTCAGTGTCTCGTGGCTGCAACGCCACAAGAATGAAACGCGGACGCAACTGCGGCACCCCAAAATCAACCGATTGAAGCACTTTCCATTCGGCCTGATATCCCAATTTGGAAAGCTTTACCATCAAGGCTCGTCGATAGTCTTCAAATCGAGCCGAAGCCAGACCGGGAACATTTTCCAACAGCACCGCACGCGGACGAATCGTTTCAATGATTTTCAACGCCGCCGGAAACATATCGCGCTCGTCGTCGCTACCCAGTTGTTTGCCCGCGATGCTAAAGGGCGGACACGGAACACCTCCCGCAATCAAATCAACGCCTGAATAATCGTGTGCGTTGAAATTACGAATATCGTCTTAAACAACTTTCCAGTGAGGCCGGTTGGTTCGGAGCGTTGTGCAATACTGTGGTTCGTATTCCACCGCCGCGACGTGATGAAAGCCGGCCATCTCCAAACCAAGCGCCTGCCCACCACCACCCGCACAAAGCTCGATTGCCGTCAAACTCATTAATTACGGATGGGAGTTTTTATTTGACGTTTCTGCGAACAGGGCACTTTCAACTTCAGCAGAATCGCCCCCCGTTTTGAACATCGCAAACTTTTTCAAATGGTCCAGAGAGTCGCAGCGCCCCGAGCGATTGATTCGTCATGTCGTTGCGTTGGGAATACAGCGCGAATATCAACCGCGCTTTCAAGCCCTCAGCGAGCCGACACCGCCTCGCGAGTATTCGAAAAAAACGTGAATGGAATCAAAACTCCCGTACAACGGCGGGTAGATCTACCTTGAGCTGAGGATTAAAATAACCGCGGAGCAATAAAAAGGCTGGGCTCCTCACAATAAGTTAAGAGTTTTCGCATCATGAGTTGGCTTGTATCGATCCTAGTGGCCGTGGTGGCCGGTGGCCGAAGTGCGGTGGCCGCTCACCCAGGACGCCTCGCCGGCCTTGGATCCGGTTGGGCGCGCCCTTGTGCTCGCAGCCCTCTCAGGACGCACGGAGCGAGCCCGCAAGGCCGGTCCGTTCTGGGGATGGAAGACGCCCAGCGCGTGGACGGCCGCTGGGTGGTGCCGGGAGCCGTTTGGGTGGGTGCCTACGAAAATGGGAAGGCCGTGTTCGCCTCCCGGGGAAACTTCTCGGTCTGGCATCGCGGAACGCCTGTGTTGATCGCGGGTACGGAGGTGATGACGAGTGTCGCGACACTCCCAGGCCCGCCCAACGCGTTACTGGTGGGTGTCGCGCCGAGTGATCGTCCCGTGTCATGCCACCTGATCTCACTTGATGGCGAGGTCGTGCGCACGACCGAGATCGGGAGATGTCAGCTGTCGTTGACGGCCGATTTGATCACCGACAACCAGGCATCCTATCAGGTCTATCCGTCGGGCGAGGCGATGGTGGCGGCAATCACGGAGCTACTCACCGACTACGCGTCGCCCGAGACGTCAGCAATCCCCAAAGCCGATTGAACGAAGGAGGAAATGTAAAACCCATTTCTTTCGGTAATGATGAGCCATTGATGCCAGGTCTTTGCGGTATCACCGTGAAACAATGCTCGACAAGCTGTTCGCCGCCCCCAAACGCAAGATCGCAGTGACGATGACGATCGGACCCTACCCTCCAAGTGTTGTTGGGATACCAATCTCAACCGCGACGCGGTCCGCCTGAGGTTAGACTTAGGTTTCCCAATCGACGTTCCGGAAGACAACCATGGTTGTCTTCCGTTGCACAACGCCGCTTGGTGCGGTGATCCCGAGCTGGTGGAGCTTCTACTGCGGCGCGGCCATCCGGTGGATCGACGCGATCCAACGTATCACAGCACGGCGCTCGGATTTGCGCTTAACAGTTGTATCACGGCGAAGCGCCATCCGGGGGTGATTTTCCGCGAGTGATCGAGCTACTACTCGCCGCTCGGGTGCCGCTAGACGACTCGCAATACCCAACTGGCAACGCTGCCTTAGACACCGTCATTGAACGTTACCGATCTGGTAAAGCAGTCACCCGGATTCCCGGGTCGAGCTGGCGACTTTAAAAATTTGTCCGCCTTATCGCTCAGGCACCTGGCTCGCCTGGCGCATTTGGTTATGTTCCGCTCCCGCAATCCCCTCGTCGGCCAGTCGCTCGGCAGTTATCGAGGGCGCGACCCGCCAGAACAAATCCGGCTATACGAACGCGAGGACTGCGCAGGGCTTCTTTAGTTAAGCCACGGATGCGCTGGGCAGTAGGCATACCTAATTTTTCAAGCGCTAGGTCGTGGCCTGCGAATGCGCTTCCACAAACCACAGCCATTTGTCGATCCCCCGCGATACCTCCGTGAACAGGTCATCCGTATCGGCATCGTTCCGAGCGTTGGCCTCTTCTTCAGTTGCGTCCGCCGTTGCAGCGTAATGTCGTTTTCCGTTTCGTACATTTTCGGCCCTTCCGCGAGGACCGCTGCCTTTGTTTTCATAAGTTCAATACCGGTGAGACCGCTTGGCTTTCTAGAGTCTTCCAAGGAGGAGTAACACGACGAGAATGACAACGATTAAACTCAAACCGCCACTCGGATAGTAACCCCAACCTTTGCTGTGAGGCCACGTCGGCAGAGCACCGAGAAGCAGAAGAATTAGTATAACTAAAAGGACAGTTCCTAACATAAATGCATAAAATTAGAGATTAATTTTTCTTGGTTGATTTGCTTGATCCAATTTCACCTTCGTTGATCCCTGCCATTCGGCCCGGTTGGGCCGGGCCGGGAACTCGGAGCAGTCCATGTGCGCGGATACTGGCGCACGACCGCTGGATGGTGGCGGGACGGCGAGTCGTGAAAATCCATTCGCACGGAAGGTGATGCCAAAAGAACGTCGACCGACACCCCCCGAGGCGCGGGGCGCGAGACCCATGCTCGATTCTCTTGATAATAATATTGATGCCGGTAGTTGTTGTAATAAACGTGATATCCCGGATAGTAAACATAGTCATCCGCGACCACCACCGGCGGGGGTGCCAGATATACTTGGGCCGGACGAGGGCCATCCACATAGCCCACGCACCCGGTCAAGTTTGCCAAGGCTAACGCGCTCAGGAAAAAAACTGCTCGCTGACCGGTATAGCCCGTAGGTTGATCATTCTTTCCCTCAAATTGGTCCACCGCGAGTCAAGAATCTATGGGGTGTTACCCTACCTTGACGCGTTTGGAAACCAGTGTGAGTGGTTGGCTACCCGGCGCCATCCTGTCTATCGCTGCGCTCGGAAGGCTCAAATCCCAAGTAACATCCTCGCCGGACTTTCAATGAGTTCATTAATGCGTTTGAGGAACTGCACGGCTTCCCGACCATCCACCAAGCGATGATCGTAACTCAAAGCAACATACATCATCGGGCGGATCACCACCTGACCCGCAATGGCCACGGGCCGGTCTTGAATCGCGTGCATACCCAAAATACCGCTTTGCGGTAAGTTAACCAGCGGTGTGGAGAGCAGCGACCCATAGATCCCTCCATTAGTGATCGTAAAGGTCCCCCCTTGAAGCTCGTCCGGCGTGATTTTATTTTCCTTTGCTCGTCGGGCGAAATCGGCAATGCGTTGCTCGATCTCAGCGAAACTCATTCGCCCGACATCTCGAAGCACGGGCACCACCAAGCCACGACCGCCGCCGATGGCAACGCCAAGGTCGTGGTAATTGTGATAGATAATATTGGTGCCCCGGATTTCGGCGTTGAGCTGGGGCGTCGCCTTGAGTGCTTCCACTGTCGCTTTGATGAAAAAGGACATGAACCCTAACTTAACCTCGTAACGTTCTGAGAACCGTTCTTGGTTCTCTTTCCGGAGGGCCAGGACTGCGGATAGGTCGATCTCGTTAAACGTCGTCAGGAGCGCCGCGGTGTGCTGGGTCGCCACCAACCGCTCCGCAATTTTCCGACGCAGGAGGCTCATGGGCACCACCTCGTTCACGCGATCCGATTCGGCCGAGTTCGTTGGCAAATCGGTCCCATCCGGCACGGCCACGGGCGACCCCGGTTTGCCTGAACCCGTCGCGGCCTGGACCGAATCTGCCTTCACAGAGGCCGTCGGATTCTTGGACGCATCCCGGGTGAGAGGATCTCGTCCCGGACTTGGAACCCCTGGAGCAACGTCCGTTGCCGTTGCTTCGACTGCGGGAATCACGGGCCGGCTGGCTGGCGGCGCCTTCGCCCCCGGCGGGTTCGCTGGCGCGGCAAATTCACCAGCTTCAATCGCCCCGAGAACCTCGCCCACTTGCACGCGGTCGCCTTTCTGCTTCATCACTTTGAGCAAGCGGCCCGCCACCGGCGATGGCACCTCTACGGTCGCCTTATCGGTCTCCAGCACGAGGACGCTCTCGTCTAGGCGGACCAGGTCGCCTTCCTTTTTCAACCATTCGGCAACCTCAACTTCGGGAACGGACTCGCCGACCGAAGGCACTTTGAGTTCAAGGATGGATTCGCTCATGGGGGTATTGTCGGTGTTTTGAGGCCAAAAACGGTTTCAGTGTGCGGCCGCTGGGACGGGTGATCGTCGCGAAAGGCGCGCTCCAACAATTCTTGTTGTTCGGCCAAATGAGCGGCGTGGGAGCCGGTGGCGGGACTCGCCGAAGCCGAGCGACAAATGCCCGTGCAGGGCAACCGGCCCAAGAACGACAAGGTACAAGTCACCCGAAGATAGCGCCAAGCGCCCATATTTTCCGGCTCCTCCTGCACCCAGATCACATGAGTGCCATCGCGGCAATCGGCCAACTGGGCTTCGAGTTCGGCGCGAGGAAAGGGATAGAGTTGTTCTAGCCGAATGATGGCCACGTCTTCACGGCCTCGCTTCACCCGCTCTGTGTCCAGATCAAAATACATCGTGCCGCTACAGAGCAGCACACGCGTCGCTGTCTTAAGCGAAAGACGGCGAGGATCAAGCAGGACCCGTTGAAATCCACCGGTCGCGCATTCGGCTAAGGGCGAAGTGGCCCGCGGATCCCGGAGTAAACTCTTAGGCGTGAGGACCACCCCCTCCCCGGTGAAAGCGGCGTCGCCGTGGATCAAGAGGTTCATTACCTGACGGCCTTCGGCATCCTGCGCACGCTCCTGCTTGGCCCGCACCCGGCCCAGCACCACCGGGTTTACAAATTCAAGGTGGCTCGGGTTAAAGCACAACGAAAGGTGTACCGGCTGTCCCCCTTCCGTCTGATAGTCACCACTGTAACCAAGATGGTATTTCACATCGCCGCCACCGCGGTAAAGATCCGGGTCGCGGTCCTCAAATTCGCGGAAGATTTGCTGTGGGCTTTTGCCGATAATGTTGACCAGCACATTCAACCGGCCCCGATGTGCCATGCCCAGAACAATTTCTCGCACTCCCTGCTGGGAAGCTCGTTCGATGGCGAGATCGAGGAGCGGAATGAGACTTTCTCCGCCTTCCAGCGAAAAACTCTTCGCGCCGACAAATTTCTTGCGCACGAACTGTTCGAACACCACCGCATCCGTCAGTCGGGTCAAAATGCGCACCTGCATCGCCCGCGACACCGGTTCCCAATAGTCGTGCGCCTCGATCCGCTGCTGCAACCAATGCCGCATCTTTCCGTCATCCAGGTGCAGGTATTGATAGCCGATGGATCCGCAGTAGATCTCCTGCAACCGCCGAATGAGTACGCCCAACGTGAGGCGACCCTCCGGCTGCAGAGTCTCGCAAATGAACGATTTTCCCAGGTCAGCATCGCCAAAGCCATAATACTGAGGATCCAGCTCCGGCACGTAATGAACCGTTTGACTGAGCGGATCCACCCTCGCCTGAATATGTCCGCGCTCGCGATAGGCCCGAACCAGCCGATCCACCCGGTGCTGCAATAGTAGCATTGCTGCTTCGGATTCCGTCCGGACTCGCCAACCTGCCCGTGATGCAAAACACGTCGCCGAACAAACGAAGGTGCCAATTTGAAACCTCGGTCAGGAGGCTCGCCTTGTCCCAGCGCACCAAAATAAACCCGCCACTCCAAAGGGACCGAAGTCGGAGCGCCTACGTACTGCGCGTAAAGTTCCTCGACGAAGTCAAGATTAGTAATCGTAGGCAAAGAATTTAGCGCGTTCATAGCGATCCAGCCAAATCTACACACCGCGGTTTGCGAGTCCGTCAAGCCCTCGCTTTACTTTTCTTGGACTCCTGACAACTGGGTTGTGGCGAAAACGAGAATCCTAGGACCGCGCAGCCTGGCCACGGGAGAGGATCGAACGTACCACCGGATTATTGACCCTCACCACCGTAGTCTAAACTTATGCTGCTCCAACTGGTTGCAGGGTCCGAACACCGCAGATCATCAGTTGCTCCAAATTTTCGATCGGGCCATTTTCTCCTCGCCAAAAAAACGCCGCGTCCGCCCGTTGAGCAATTCCATAAAGATAACTGCGGAGTGAGCTTGAGTCGTTTTGTGGTTCCTCACCCAGGTTATGCAGCGCGACTAAAGCAACCGGTTTGTTCCTCTCGCGGGCGGCCCACTCCTCAATCCACGCCTGAACTGACCCTGGCAATTCATAAACCGAGTCCACTGCAATGATGAGCATATCGGCGTTTCCCGCCGCATCAGCTGCCAGTTCGCGCAGGCTCGGGTGAATGATCATCTCGAATTTCCAAGCGTCACTCGATATTCTAAGCCGGGGATGCAACTGAACGCGCATTCGCTCTGACATGCTCAACGCGCGTTTCCCGGCGTCGCATTGGTCATAGGCGATCACGATTCTGAAATGAGGAAATCCGTCCATAAATTTTTAAAAGTGTTATTTAGTTTCGTTGTATACAATTCAATTCGTCAGGAATTCATTCACATGAGCCAAGGCCGGCACGCGCTCTGCAATCGCTTTAATCGACACGAGGACGGGCACCGACAATAAAGCTCCAGGCACACCCCACAGCCAGGTCCAAAAGAGGGTCAGAAGCATACCCCATATGGCGGTATTGGGCACTCCGATTAAATAGAGCCCGGCACCCGCGAAGACGCCCAGGCCAATATTAATCAGAGAAACCGAAAACAGGTAATTAGAAATGTTTCGCTGAATCTCGTGACTCATCTCGACCGCTCGTTTTTTATCACTCAGCGTCGGCATGATATGCACCAATTTTTGCATAAACAAATCGCCCGAGGCGAGGAGCAGGTAAATCAACACCAGGATCTCCGCGATCCCCACCAGCAAGGTTCCGGTCCAGTTCCGAATCACGCTCGCGCCCCGGCCGTCCCTCACTTCCAGAGTCGGGGCATTTTTTTGCTCCTCTTTTCTTTCTTCCTTGGTGGCTCCGAGATTGTTAACCGCCGCGGCCTCCTGGCTGAATCGCTCGAGGCATGGGAAAAGTTTTTGAGTCCGTTGCCTCAATTCGGTCATGTGCTGGGGTGCCTCGTTCATCCACCTCAACGCGGGTTGTCCCGGATAGAAAAAACCGATTCCGCTGGTGGAAATCAAGAGAACCAGCACAACCGCCGCCGAAAACGCCGGTGGAACCCGGTAACCCGACAGCCAACGGATGAGCGGTTTGAGGGTCATACCCGCAACGCTGGCCAGAAAAACCGGCAAAACCACAGGCCGCGCCAGATACAGATATACCACGGCCCCAAGCAGGATCAAAATGATCTGTGCCACGGACGTCTTGACGACCGGTTGTGTGGTCGCCAAGGCGGGCGCGGACTCAAGTCCGGGTTCGGTGGGCACGGCTGCCGCACGCAAGCGGGCTGAAGACTCCAAAATCGGCGACGCCGCCGCCGGCTCATTGAGCTGCGTCATACTGATGTTACCAATCAACTTGGAGAATGACCTTCAAGGGTTCCGCCGCGCTATGGGGTGTTTACCCCATCTTTTTCCTCATCATTTTCGTAACATTTTCGCGATCAGGAAAATGACAAAAGCGCCAAACAGACCTCCCGCCGCCCAGCAGGTACATTAAGGAATAACCGGCCGCGGCCATCAACGGATAAAGTGTCAGTGCGATTATAGCACTACAGCGACATTTTGGGCAAATAGGAGATTGACTCCGAGTTCGGACGCATTTTTGGTTTTCTCGGTGTGGTTTTTCGGTTGAGATTTTCCGTC
>JAYVTS010000255.1:0-4194 GCA_043788645.1 Verrucomicrobiota bacterium | reverse complement strand
CTGTATTATTATGTGGATTCGATTCCGAAAGCTTTGTGGAAAAGTAAACCTGGCACCATTAGATTAAATTGTTTCCAGACTCAATAACAAATCGTCTGTCATTTTATAGTTTACTAGATAGCAACTGTTATAAGATGGTTTATTATATAGATTCAAATCCTAGCTCTTTTGGGAAAAGTGAAACTCGCGCACGGCGCTTAGTTTAATTCTACACTTCGTTTGTCGGGCTGTTCACACGTTGGTGTCGTCAACTTCGCGACCGTGGCATGTTCAATCAGCAGGCTTCATCCTTTACGGCGGTGTCCACGGGCCCATTCCTTTCCTATTCCATGGGCTCCTTTAAGTGAGTGCTCTTTTGCGATCTCGATCAAGATCCTCGCCGCCCGAACGACCGCGTTTGCGGATTCGCCAAGGTTTGCTTTTTGCCGGGGCATCTGTTCATCTCTTGCGATACGGTATCGGGCGAAGTCCGTGTCCGATCGGGCGCGTGGTGGAATGGCAGACACGAAGGTCTTAGGAGCCTTTGGCGCAAGCCTTGCAGGTTCAAGTCCTGTCGCGCCCACCAACTTTTTGAAAGGTCGAGGTCTAGGAATGAAGAGGATTCGATGAGCTCATCGCCCTGATGATGGGACGTTGAAATTGTGAAATACCGATTCTTTTTGGTTTAGACGGACGGCGAACTGATTCTCGGAGTGCAGTCGGCGGGGAGACAAACTTCCGCAAACCGCACTTGAATCCGTCGCCAACATTCCTAGAGTCGCAACTCGAGTTCACCTGAGATGAGTCTATATTCTCCTGTCGCCCCAGTCGTGGTCGACCCATGGGACATTGCCGCCGCCCGCACCCTGTACAACATTGATCGTTGGGGCGCCGGATATTTCGATATCGACACCGACGGGCACGTCACCGTCCGCCCCCGCCGTGAGCACGGCGCGGCGGTTGACCTCATGGACGTGGTGGAGGAGGCCCGTGCCCGCAGTCTAAAATTTCCGCTCCTCATTCGATTTCAGGACATTCTCCGTGATCGCGTCGAGCAGCTGAACCAAGCGTTCCGGGCTTCAATCCAGGAATTCGGCTACAAAGGGACGTATCGAGGGGTTTTCCCGATCAAGGTCAATCAATTGCGAGAGGTGGTGGAAGAAATTCTCGACGCTGGAAAGCCCTTTAACTTCGGCTTGGAAGTGGGCTCCAAGCCCGAGCTATACGCCGGCATGGCGCTGCAGGATCAGCCGGGTTCGCTCATTATTTGTAACGGCTACAAAGACGCCTCCTTTATCAAACTGGCTCTTCAGGGGATCAAATTGGGCAAGAAGGTGATCATGGTGGTCGAAAAATTGGAAGAACTCCGGCAGATCATCGCCGTCTCGAAGACGGTAGGAGTTGAGCCGTTGATTGGCATCCGGGCGCGCCTCCTCAGCAAAGGGGCAGGCAAATGGGCGGAATCGGGGGGTGAAAACGCCAAATTTGGACTCAGCACGGCCGAGTTACTGGCCGCTGCCGAATTGCTGAAACAGGAAAACCTCGCCCACTCGTTCTGCCTGCTTCATTTCCACATTGGTTCCCAGGTGCCCGACGTCCTTACTGTCAAAAAAGCGGTCCAAGAAGCCGCACGATTTTACGCCAAACTCCAGAAAATGGGTTTCCCCATCGAATACCTGGATGTCGGCGGTGGATTAGGGGTGGATTACGACGGTTCGCGCAGTGCGTCGGAAAGCTCAACCAACTACAGCCTCCAAGAATACACCAACGACATCGTCTACTATGTCGGCGACGTTTGTGGAGCAGAAAATGTGCCCCATCCAAATATTGTCAGTGAATCCGGCCGTGCATTGGTGGCTCACCATAGCGTTCTTATCGTCGAGGTGTTTGGTTCCATCGATAAAACTCGGCAAGAGATCGCCCTCTCGTATGGGACCCATGAGCACCGGTTGGTCAAGGAATTGCTAGATATCCGTGAACAGTTAGCTCGTCTCAACAAGCTCGAAGCGTTTCACGACGCGTTAGAACGAAAGGAAGATTCGCATCAAATGTTCACGTTGGGCGTTTTGGAGTTGCCCGATAAAGCCAAGATCGAAACGTTGTATTGGGAAATTAGCCGAGCGGTTGTCGAGAGTTTCCGCGGACAAACCTATATTCCGGAGGAAATCCGTAAGCTAGAAGACTCGCTGAGCGATCAATACTTGTGCAATTTCAGCGTATTCCAGTCGTTGTTGGATCATTGGGCACTCGGGCAACTGTTCCCGATCATGCCTATTTCCCGCCTCACTGAACGTCCAACCCGCGAGGCCACCCTGGTTGATATCACCTGCGACAGCGACGGGTGTATCAACAAGTTCATCGATCTGAGGGGGACCCGGGACACCCTTCCATTGCACGAACTCAAGACCCAAGAATCGGTCAATGGCCCCCAATGTCCGCAAACGCAGGAACCCTATTATCTAGGCTTTTTTATGATGGGCGCCTACCAAGATATCATGGGCGATTTACACAATCTTTTCGGTCGCGTTAACGAAGTACATGTGTTCTTGGAGCCTGACGAGCCGGCCGGCTACTACGTTGAAGAAGTGATTGAGGGCAACACCATTATTCAATCGTTGAGCGCAGTGCAATACGACGAGAAGGAATTGCAACGTCAGGTAAAGGCCCAAGTCGACGCAGCGATTAAGCAGGATCGCCTTCGGCCCGGCGAAGGGATGCGCTTGTTGGATGACTACGAACGCGGGCTGAAAGACTATACGTACCTGAACATCGGGAATGGGACGTGAATAGCTCATCATCACTGAACACCTAGGATTCGGTAAAAACGCGCCTTTTGTCCTGCGCTCCCTGGGTCGACCAGCGAAATAGGATTTCCGGTTCCGGTGAGAGTCTGAAGCGGCACCCAATTATTGAGATCACCCGTCGTGTCCACCCGCGCTTTTTTTCCTGCCGGTAGTCCATTCACCGTTAGCTGCACTTGTCCATTGCCAAAGACGTGGGGCTCCAGACGTCCGACATTGCCCGTGGGCGGATTGACGATCAGGGTACCCGGACGCCAAGCGGGGCTTGATCTGCCCGTTTCGGTCAAGGAATGCACTCCGGTCCCGTCTCGGTGGATCGTTGAAATTCGAGTGGTCTGCGGATCCGCCGCGTTCGCCGGGCCGCCTCCTACCATCAATTGCGATCCCGAATCAAAGACCAATTGTTGACCGTCAGGAGACCAGCAGACTTGGGTGGGAAAAATGCCGACTTGGAATCCCAGAATTTCCCGGTCATTGCTTCCGTCGGTCCCGATCAGGCGCAAACTGACTTCGCACGGGCGACGATAACCGAGCGTATTTGAATCCAAGACGGTTAGGCATCGGAAATAGGCGACCTCTTGACCATTCGGAGAAAATGCCGGAGCATAGTCGGATTGGCCACCGTTCGCCGTCCCAAACAGGTTGGACGTCAGGAAACCTGTGGGGTGGGTCAATTGGTGCCCCTTCCCCGAATGAAGGGGATCTTGCACCGGCTCCAGGAGAAAAATTGCACAACCCTCAGTGACTCCGGCGGCCCCGGCCGAAACATCGACATCAATGGCCGCCGCCAAGAGATTTTGGGTCGGATGCCAATCGACGCCGACTCCACCCGTGGTCAGACCCGTGAGTTGACGATTCAATACCTGGGTCGATTCCAGCAGTCCATCGGCAGTGCGATAGACCTGCAAGACCGGAGTTGTGCTGGTGCCCGTAGGAGTTCCATTTTGGGTGACAGCCACCCGAACGAATTGCCAGATCGCAATCTGTGCCTGATCCGGCGATAGCGCCTTGTACACCGGAAGAGAAAATCCCGAACGGAGTTCAGTTCCGCCTTGCGGAAGATCGACCGTTTTAACCTCATCCTGAAAGGCAACCACAGACGTCGTCTTTCCCGTCGTCGGATCCAAAGTAAAGATATCCCAGCTCAATTTATTCGGGCGACCCGGAGTCGAGGAACTCAGGGCAAGTAGCTTCCCGTCGGGCGACCATTTGGGTATCACCGGCTCCGGTAGATTGAGCGCCACGATTCGCTCATTCGCGCCGCTCGGATCCATTTGCCAGAGTTGAAACGCTTGGTTCGGACCCGTGGGTCGATTGTAGTAGATCTGAGCTTGGAGTTGGATCGTGGCCCAGCCCATAATCCCACCGATTCCAAAAATCTTCCACCTCGATCTCATATGAATCGCTCAAGGCA
>JAYVTS010000254.1:0-2875 GCA_043788645.1 Verrucomicrobiota bacterium | reverse complement strand
ACCTTATCTGATGCACGTTCGGCGGCCCGCCCCGTGAAGTGGCTACTCCAACTCATGGCTACGAGCAGGAGCAGCACCGGCCATCGGCCGGACTGAATAGCCCACGAAGATTCGGAAAGCGAAGGAGCAACCGGAAGGCGCATTTTAGTGGGGGTGAGTCATTAAAAGTATTTAAGGCCCGAAACCGAAACAACTCAAGAAGCATTTTCAGGAGGGACGCGGCTTTGGCCGAATCGCTGTCCGCGGCAAATCGGCGCTGATGCGCGGGACCGTGGTTGTGCCCCATGCATTTGACGAGCTCAACCGCCGCCGGTTCACCTATCCCAGCGGGTCGTGTAAAAAAACCGCGTCCCTTTCCACAGGGATGTTGCTGTGGAGGGTCGCCAAGACACATCCGCGGTCCGCTGAAAGCCGTCCAGCGCAGGCGTCGGCCAGCCCGAAATTCCCCCGGGGCGGGTGCCGCCCCGGCACCCACGCGCGCCGCAGGGAGCGCGTCCTTGCGGTGGGTCGCCGTGACTCCACGGTGAACGTTAGGTCGTCGAAACCTTCGAGGAACTCGCTAGTTGGATTGTCGGACCGCCATCGTCAATCAGGTTAAGTCCGATGCGATACACCTGTAATCCGCCCTTCCATCGACGATACTTCAATCTAGGTTCCACCTCACTAAAAAAAGGAGTCCGAGCAAAACGCCCGGACTCCTTCCTGAATTCAGGGATGGCCCGATTTAGCGGGCACGGAAGAAGCGGGCTGCGACGGATGGCTGGACCGTCAATGGGCTGCTGCCAGCGACCGCCAGATAGGAGCCATTGACGGTATCCGAAGACAGTAAACTGCCCGTCCAAGTGAGCGTCAAACTGCCATCGGGGTTGCGTTTAGCCGAAACCGACGGAGCTGTGGCGGTGGCCGAAGCAGTGGGATCATCGGCCGGGTTGGGATGCGAGAACACCGTGTAGAAGTTAACTTCGTTGAGCGGGGCACCTGAGTTCAAGTTGATGGTTGCGCCGTTGGCCGGTTTGTTTTGGAGGTTGATTTCGCCCTTGGCCGCGATGCATATCTGCCTGGTGGTCATGGCCACACTCATGCTGACCGAGCGGATGTCACCGGTCTTGGCTTGATTAACAAAGGCCAGAAAGCTCGGCGTGAGGGCCGTGAACTCCATCGTGTCCCCATTGAGGACCAAGACCCGCGCTGCCACTTGTTGCTGCTCGTAGCCGTCGGGTTTTGAAACCCAGGCGGCGGTAACTCGGTTGAGGGCGTCAACGGCCAGGTTGGCGCGGTCAAAGCCGCCGCCGAAGGCTGGCTCACTGACGTCAATGGAGGCGACCCGCTCGACCGCTCGAGTATCCCAAGCCGCCAACTTCATGTTGGATTGGCCGGATACCTGCCCGAAGAGATAGACGTACGGCGAATTGATGTGGGCGGCGATGCGGGTGCCGTCACCACGGCCGGTATCGAAGGCGAAGCCGGACGAGGTCTGAGGAATGGTTGATTTCAGGTTGCCCGCATTATCGAACAAGAAGATGACCCGAGTGGCCGAGCCATCCACCGGTTTGCAGCGGACCGCGAAGCCGCCCTGGTAGGCTGCGACGTTGGACCAAATGTCGCTGACGGAGACAATGAAGCTGTCTTTTACCACCGTACCGTCCGGTGCAAAGATCGTCGCCACCGTAGCATCTCCCAAAGTGGTTAGCGCGCGGGAGTTGTCTTGCACGACCGAGACAAAATTCCCATTGTTCAAGGCCGCGACCTCGCCGCCAAAACGCGAGATCTGATTGCCAGCGGCTACCCCGCTGGTGAGCCGACCCAACGCGGAATCAATGGCCTTGGTGAGCGGAGTCGGCGTGAGCGTGGTGGGATTGAGGTCATAGAGCTGGATCGTGCCATAACGCCCGTCACTGAGCCGATCAAAACCCAGCTTCCAGCGGTTGTCGGAATCAAATTCCGTGAGCGTGTGAGGTGACGCTTCGGCACCGACCAGATAGTGGGTAGCGCCCGGGCGCTTATCACCCGCGACTCGGCCCGGGTTACCGTTCTGACGGGAGGCGTTGATCGGTCCTTTGAAGGGTGCCTTATTGTCGGTGTAGAAGCCTTCCACCGTGCTGCTGTTTCCGCCCGCGACGGGTTGGAGCGCGACCACGAAGCGCTGCTTGTCGGTGGTGCCATCCGCGAACGTATTCCCTTCGATCAAGAAGGTGGAGATACCCAGCACGCTGGCATTGGGTTCCCAGTTACCCAAGGCATCATTATCGGGGACAATGACCGGTTTGTCGGGGACGATGCGGGTCAAGCCGACCGACTCAACGCTGCCCGGTACGAGCACCGGAATATCCGCCACCACGGCGGACGACAATGGACCGGTGAGCGAATGGCCGCCGGGGGTGCTGTTGGTCCCGGAAGTGTAGGTCACGGCGATCGCGACCTTGTCACTCGGCGCAATCTTCATCCCTCGCACGTCCACCTATACATACGACTGCTGCTGCCGTCGGCGAAGGGGAAGCCATCGAACGAATTATTGATCATCGTATTGCGACGAATCACCGCCGGGGACGCATTGTCGATGAGTCGGAAGCCAGGACTATTGACGATGACGTTTGCTTCGAGATCGTCGCTGATGCCATCGCCATTGGAACCGAGCCGATAGTCACCAGTGGTGGCTCCGACGAGATCAGGGGATTTCACGGTCAGCTCTGCTTGCGCGGTCAGGCCATCAATGCCCACGCCGAAATAGTTACCCGCAATGATCGTGTTGGTGGCGTTTCGGCCGCCGTTGGCCGTGTCAGCGCCGTAGAATTCGATATCGTGCTTATAACTCGGATGGGCGATAATGTTGCGTTCATTGCCATCGCTTTTGCCGTCGCCGTTGGTGCCGATGAGG